>NZ_JBHXVO010000036.1:0-69626 GCF_042672265.1 Nocardia sp. NPDC127526
TCGCCGCCTTCGAATGCGTGGCGCAGGCCGGGAACGGCCCGAACTTCGCGAAGTTCCACGACCAGCTGTTCACGGCCTAGCAGCCGGAGGAGCGCGGCTCCTTGGTCGGGGGGAGTGACCGCGGGGGTGGAATCCGAGATGTGGGTGGGGTGCGGCTCGGTTCGAGGGTGTGGAGCGAGCCGCACCCCGGTGGGAAACCGTGTGCAGGGCACGGCTTTCCACGGCTGGGGTGAAAACCGGGAGTGCTTATCCGGGTCCGGTCAGCGAGTGGCTGTCCGGGACTCGGGGATCTCGTTGTCCGGGGTGCTGCGCGCCAGCTGGGGATGCAGCAGCACGTGGTCCTCGAGGGGGTACGCGATATCGCCGGTGAAGCGGCGCGGCGGAGCAACGGGCTCGGGCGGTTCCGTCAGGGAGCGGAGCGGATGGCGCGCGGGTTTGGCCGGGGCGTCGATATCGGTGTGCGGGAAGAGGTATCGGGCGCCTTCACGAATGGTTTCGTGCGGCTCGCCGGTGGGGTCGATCCAGCGCATGCGATCGGAGTCGGCCAGGTAGACGCGCCACGGTTGTTTACCGCTGTCGGCCAGGACTTTCAGCCGGTAATGATGCGAACACAGGACCGCGCGAGTGGCGATCGACGGATGGGTGCGCGCGGCCGGGAGCGGATCGAAATGGGTGACAACGGTTTCGGCGGCGGGCATGGTGCAGCCCGGGAACCGGCACAGACCATCGACCGCGCGTATCTCCCGCGGTGGGGCAGCCGAGAAAGGACGCACCGTGTCAGGCCCGGGAGTTGTCTTGCCGGTCTGCGCGGTTCGGTGCTGCGCCGCGTCGGCGGCCGTCGAGGTGTGTGCGGCAGGTTCCGTCTCGGCCGCGGTCCGCTTCGATTCGCCTGCGATCCGCTCCGTCTCGTTCACGATCCGCCCCGACCCGCTCGCAATCCTCTGGGGCTCGCTCGCGACCTGCGCCGACTCGCTCTCGGTCCGCTCCGACTCGCTCGTGATCCATTCCGGCTCGCCCGCGATCCGCTCTGCCTCGACCGCCTCCGCGGCGGGGGACTTCATGTCTGCGGGGAAGTATTCCGGAATCACTTGGAAGCGGGCGTGTTCGGCGAGCTTGCGCGCCAGCGCGGCGTCGATCGGGCCGTAGCCGGAGAGGAAGGCCGGATCATCGCGCAGTCCGAGCAGCGTTTCGGCGGGCACGCCAACCTGGATGAGCGGCCGGCGCGGCGTACCGGGAGTCTCGGATTTCGGGCAGTACTTCCCTCGCCCGCAGCCGCAGCGCAGCCGTCCCGACCCATCGGCCAGCGCGACCAGCGCGTCCGCGCGACGCTGCTGCATGGTGCGCGGATCGTCTTCGCACACTTGCAGGCTCATCTCCCGCAGCCGCATCGCCACGGTCTGCGCGCCGGCCGCGGGCAACTGCCCGTCGAACACCGCCATCCCGTCCTGCACCGCGCGAATCCGAATATCCCGATCGTCCTCCCGCTCCTCCCGCCGCCGCTGTTCACCCTCCGGGTCCAGCCGCGTCACCCACCGCCGCGCGGTCTGCCGCAACCGCGCCGGATCCGACCGCGTGGCCGTCTCGATGAGCTTCGGTTCGAGCGTCTCCCGCAACTCCTTCGACAGCCCCCGCATGCTCTCCGCGATAACCTGCACTCGCGGCAGATCGATCCGCCCCGCGGCGAAGGCCAGCCGAGTCTGCGGTAGCGAGTCCAGCGCCAGCCCGATATCGATCATCGCCGTGGCCACCGCCTCCGACACCTGCGCCCCCACCGCGATCTCCGCCGCCGCGAACTCCCCCGCCCGCACCCCGTTCGGCCCCGGCTCGACATTCCCCGCCCGATGTCTCCTATACACCTCCCGCACCGCTGTGATTTCCGCCGCCTGCGCGAACGCCGCTGCCCCATGTGCCCGCCGCAGCGCGTCGATCAGCTCTTCGTCAGCCATCGCCTCCACCTCTCGGCTATCGAACATGTGTTCGACAATACTCCCGAAAGATCGCCACCGCCAGCACAAATCCCCCCGATTTCCAGGCGATTTCTAGGCGATTTGGTTTGTTCGACAGCAGTCGTGTAACTTCGTTCAAGCAAGCGGGGCCCACCCCGCGAGCGAAAACTGAACACGGGGCTATGGCGCAGCTGGTAGCGCACCACACTGGCAGTGTGGGGGTCAGGGGTTCGAGTCCCCTTAGCTCCACTTCATCACAGAGCCGCAGGTCATTGACCTGTGGCTCTGTTGCATTTCCAGCATTGCGCGAACCCGACGGGTGCCCTACGCGGTACCCTACGTTCATGAAGGCCAAAACGAGCGTGTACCTGGATCCCGAGCAGGCGGCCCGTCTCAAGGAGGCTGCCGAAACGACGGGGCGATCGGAAGCCGAGTTGATCCGTGAGGGGATCGACCTGGTGCTTATGCGTGCGCACCGGGTGCGTCGTACCCGGCCGTGGCCGTCGTTCGATTCCGGCGATCCTGGGTTCGCCGCCAACAGTGAGGAATTGCTCGGCGAGGCATACGGCGAGTGAGCTTCTTCATCGCCGATACGTCGGCCATCATCGCCGCTTACGATCGCGCCGCGGATCTGCATGAGCGGGCGCGTGAATTCCTCGCCACCTCTGTCGCTGTCGTCTCGCCGTTCGTGCTCGACGAGGTCGATCATCTGCTCGTCGCGCGGTTCGGAAAAGACCGCCGCACAGCCGATCTCGTCTTCGACGACCTGCTCACCTCCGCTGAGGAGGGTGCGGTGCTGGTGCCGCCGGTGGACCGTGATGACCTGCGGGTCGCGCAAAAGATCATCGAACAATATCGTGGCCTTCGGCTTGATCTGGCCGACGCGGTCACTGTTGTGCTCGCCGAGCGCTACCTCACCAACGACATACTGACTTTGGACGAGAAGGACTTTCGCGCCGTTCGGCCTTTGACGCCCGCTCATGCGTCGTTCCGGCTCTTGCTCCAGGGGGACTGAGCCTCCCGCAGCCGCGATCGGGTGCCCATAGCGCGGATCACGATATCCGGGCCCGTCGACCAGCACCGCGCGGTTCGTATGCTGGTCCGTCAGGTCCACTTGAAGGAAGGCCCGATGGCAACATCGGGCCTTTCGTGTTTCTCTTGTGTGTGCCGCTCGGGGTGAAACTGTTTGGCCAACTTTCGAATCTGATCAGTGTTCGGGGTTCGGTACTTCCCAGAGGGCGCTAACCGGCATTGCGAGCATCTTGGGTCCGAAGGGCAGTGTTTGTTGGCCGGTGTGGAGCACGATGCCGGCGAGGAAGTCGTCGCCGAGGCGTTCGGCGAGATGACGGAGGTGGCGGAAGTCGTCCGGTCCTACCGTTGAGGCCGCTTTGACTTCGATGCCGACGACTTCGCCGCGGCGATTCTCGAGGACGGCATCGACCTCGACTCCGTCCTTGGTGCGGTAGTGGTACATCTGGACGTCTTCGGTGGACCATGTGCGTTGGCGTGCGAGTTCCATCAGGACGAACCCCTCCAATAGCGGTCCGAATCGGCCGTTGGGGCGCAACAAGTTACGTACGTCGGCTCCGACGAGGTTCGCCGCGATGCCGGAGTCGACGAAGGCGACCTTCGGGATCATCGTCGCGCGGTTGCTCAGGTTTCTGGACCATGCCGGTATGCGTTTGATCAGGTAGACCTCTTCGAGCAGCGTCAGATAGCGTTTGACCGTCGAGGCTCCGAGCGCGAGGTCGTTGCTGAGCGAGGTGTTCGCGAGCAGTTGACCGGAGCGGGCCGCGACGAGTTGCAGGAGGGCGCGCATTTCGGAGGTTCGCTCGATCTCCGAAAGTTGGCGGATGTCACGGGTGATCAGGTCGCCGACATAGGAATCGAAGAAGGCCCTGCGCCGCTTGTCGGTGCTGCGCGCGACAGCTTCCGGGAAGCCGCCGCGGACGATCCGCTCGGCGTAGTCGGCTCGCGGCACAGTTGTGTTGTGACGCAGCTTGTCTCGGTGGGCGAAGACCGCGTCGATGAAGGCGTCGGGCGTGCCGTCCATCTCACCTTGAGAAAAGGGCCACAGCTCGATGGTCTCCATACGGCCGACGAGGGTGTCCGGCAGTGCTCGCAGCCCGAGTATGCGCGCGGAGCCTGTCAGCAGGTATCGGCCCGGGCGGCCGTAGGCGTCTACTTGCGCCTTGATCGCAAGCAGCAGTTCGGGTGCTCGCTGGATCTCGTCCACCACCATCAGGTTCGGCGAGTCGACGAACCCGTCGGGGTCTTCGAGTGCGGCCTGCCTGACCAGGGCGACGTCTAGATCGCGCCATTCTGCTTCGCGATCCTTCGAGACGAGGCGGACAAGGGTGCTCTTGCCGCATTGCCGCGCGCCATTGACGAGGACGACACGCGTGTCGGCCAGCGCTTCGGTGACCGCGGTTTCGGCCCGTCGGGGGACGACCGGTCTATGCATGGCTATTCGCTCCGTTCGCCGAGTATGCCAACCAACCGCGGCCGCTTATTGTGCCTGATCATAGCTGCTTTCTATGCCCATGTGGTTGATTTGTCGCAACCTTAGTGGTTGATTCGTCGCAGTCAATCTGGTTGATTCGTCGCTACTCTTCTGGTTGATTTGTCGCTGCATGCGGTGGATTCGTCGCATCTGGCCCGAAGGATGGGGCGCCTGTTGTACACCGGATACGCCGCACGGTCCGGCGTTCTTATGCCTCAGCCTTTTCCAAGGTGGGTACAGGCTCGGCGGCCGGATGGTGGCGGGCGGCGGTCAGGTGGTGGATGAGTGTCAGGACCGTGACACCCGCGGCGAGCAATCCCAGCATTTCGGGCGTGATGTCCATCCACTCCTGCGCCAGTCCGCCGAGTCCGCCGCCCAGCGCCATTCCGGCGTAGATGGCCGAGGAGTTGAGGCCGAGTAGGACGGGTGCGGCGGCAGGGCTCAGGGTGATGAGCCGGTGCTGCTGCGGAACCACCACGACGCCGAGTGTCATACCCCAGATTGCTGCCCAGACCAGGGTGGCCGCAAGATTGGTGGTCACCACGGGGGTGAGGGCCAGGGCAATGGCGGCGACGGCCAGTGGGGCGGTCAAGATATGCGCCGGGTCGTACCGGTCGACCAGTCGTCCGACGACGATATTTCCGGCGAGGACACCGGTTCCCCACGCCAGCAGCACGACGGTGAGCCGGGACTCGGAGCCGTCGGTCGCATCCCGCAATGCCGGGCCGATGTAGGTGTACAGCGTGTAGGTGCCGACGAAGGCCAGCATCGTAACCGCGAGCAGCCCAAGGACTCTGCCCTGCCGCAGCGGTCGCAACCGGTCGCTCAGCGAAGCGGCGGGCAGCGTCACCTTCGGTAGTCCGAAGGCTATTCCGAGTGCTGCCGCGGCACCGGTCCCTGCGACGGCCCACAGCGTGATGTGCCAGTCGGCGCGGCCGATCAAAGTGCCGAGCGGCAGTCCCAGCGCCGTCGCCAAGGTGAGCCCTCCCAGTACGAAGGCGAGAGCCCTGCCTCGGCGTTCGGGAGGCACGATGGCCGCCGCGGTGCTGGAGGCTACGGAATTGATGATTCCGGCTCCGATCGCGGTGATGACCCGCGCGATCATAACCACCTGGTAGCTCGTGCCCAGAGCGGTTATGGCATTGCCGATCACGAAGACGCTCAAGGCGATCAACAGTGCGGACCGCCTGTCCAGTCCGCTGGTGATCGCACCCATTACCGGCGCCGAGACCGCGAGTACCAGGGCGAAAACCGTCACCAATTGCCCGGCTGCGGGAGTGGAGACCTGGAGATCGGTGGCGATCGCGGGCAGCAGACCCGCGATCACGTAGGCGTCGGTGCCGACGGCGAAGGTCGCCAGCGCCAAGGGAAGAAGTCGTTTCAGCATCGAATAGTGCCGCCTTGTCAGAGGCTTCGGAAGGGTCGGGAGGAGCCTAAGC
Source organism: Nocardia sp. NPDC127526 (assembly GCF_042672265.1). Taxonomy (NCBI): domain Bacteria; kingdom Bacillati; phylum Actinomycetota; class Actinomycetes; order Mycobacteriales; family Nocardiaceae; genus Nocardia; species Nocardia sp. NPDC127526. The sequence goes on from NZ_JBHXVO010000036.1 coordinate 5,889, forward strand.
AATATATGGATGCTTGTCCATGTATCAATCAATGGCCTAAGCTGACGGCATGCGGAACCCGTGGAGTCCGGATGCGTGAGGTGTCGCAGCCGGCGATCGAAGCCATCCGACTGGTGGAAGTTCTACGGGCACTTGCAGATCCGGTGCGTCTCGAGCTCGTCCAGCGACTCGACAGCCTGGGCGAGGAGCCCTGCAATGCGCTCGGCGGTGAGATCGGCATCCATCAGACGACGCTGTCTCACCACTACCGAGTCCTGCGTGAAGCCGGCGTCACTTGGACGACCGTGCGGGGCCGGACCCGTCTGGTGCGCCTCCGCCGAGACGACCTCGACGCCTTGTTCCCCGGCCTCCTCGACTCCGTTTTGATCGCGCAGCGCAACGTCCCAACGCCTCTGGCCCGCAAGAGCTGAAAGGTGCGGGGATCACCAGCTGCGGGCCGATGCGGTCACCGTGGTGCTCGCCGAGCGCCCGCTCATCGGTCGTTCCGGCTCTTGCTGCAGGGCGACTGAATCGCCCTGCGGCGTGGCGCTAGAGGGATGTCGGGGTGGGGGTGAGTTGACCGGCCAGGGCCCAGGTGCGGCGTTCGTCTGCGGGGCTGCCCAGGTCGGTGCTGGTCAGTACGACTTCGGTGGCGCCGGCGTCGTAGTAGCGCTGGATTCCGGCGGCTACGGTTTCCTCGTCGCCGATCAGGGCCAGGTCGGCTGCGCGGGAGGCGCCCTCGAGGTCGATGACTCGGCGGTAGGAGGGCACCTGCTCGTAGAAGGACAGTTTGTCGAGTGCTTGGGCGCGGGTGGCGTCGGGGTCGGCGGTGACTACGGCGGGTACGAAGGCGACTACGCGTGGTGCGGTGTTCGATGCGCGGGTGATGGTCGGGAGGATGTGGTTGGTCAGGGTTTTCGGGCCGGCCAGGTACGGGAGGATGCCGTCGGCGAGTTCTCCGGTGACGCGCAGTGCCTGCGGGCCCATCGCGGCTACCAGGACGGGGGTTCGTGGCTGTGCTCCGGGCACTGCGGTCGGCAGGGGTGGGGTGACGGTCAGGAGTTCGCCGTGGAATTCGGCGGTTCCGATGTCGAGCAATTGTTTTATCGCGGTGAGGAACTCGCGCAAGCGGGCGATGGGGCGATCGAACGGAGACCCGAACGCGCCGGCGACGAGCGTCGACCCGACGGCCAATCCCAGGTGATAGCGGCCGTGTGTCGCGGCCTGGGCGGTCTGCGCCTGGGCGGAGACGAGTAGCGGGTGGCGTCCGACCACGGGGATGGCCGAGGTGCCGACCTGCAGTCCGGGAACCTCCCGGCCCACGATGGCGGCCAGCATGGGCGAGTCGTAGTCCAGTCGCTGTCCGAGCCACACCGATCCGACACCGAATTCCTGAGCCGATCGGGCCTGGGCCACGATCGCGTCGACGTAGTTGTCCGCATTCGTTGCGGCGAGCGCAATTCCGAGAGTCATGCTCAGGGCAACCTGCGCGCGCCCTCGGCTGTTCCTGGCGTAATCGCTGGGCGCAGTACGTAGTTCACTTCCGGGCCGGTGCGGCCGAGTTTGGTTTTGGTGAGGAATTTGCCGCCGAAGGCTTCGTAGAAGGGGATGTTTTCGTCTTTGCAGATGCCGCCCACGGAGGCGCCGAGTTCGTCGGCTTCCGCGATGGCCCAGGCGGCCAGGGTCATGCCTACGCCGGCGCGTTGCCATTCGGGGGCGCAGGCGAGGTAGACGAGGGTGGTGTGGGGTTGGGGTGGGGATACTCGGGCTATGGCGGCGTCGACGTCCATGCCACGGGGGGTTGCGGTGCCCATGGCCTTCAGGAGCAGAGGGCCCGAGATTGCCTCTCGGAGAGGGGAATTGCGGTAGTGCGGGGGGTACCAGAGGAGGGCGGCGACTATTTCGCCGTCTACGGTGGCGACGGCGGCGCCGTTGACCGGCAGGAACCGGTATTTGATCATGATGCGGATCATGTCGGGGGCGCGGCGGTGGCGTACTGCTGGATCGGGGAAGACGTATTCCTCGATCGGGTCGTCTTCGTCGAAGGCTCGGGCCACGACTCGGACGATGTCTTCGATGTCGGCTTCGGTGGCCCGGCGGACCACCGGGGTGACCGACTGGTTCCACATGGAGCGCAGGCGGGTCGCGATTCGCTGCTTTTCCGGATCGTCTCGGTCGCCGGCGTCGAGTGCGGCCTGGAGTTCGTCGAATGCCGCATCGATGGAGCGGACCGGGGTTTGCTCGTGGACCTCGGCGAGTTGTTCGTGGAGACGGTCGGCGAGTGCGGTGGGTGTGGGGTGTTTGAAGGCGATCGCGGGTGAGAGGGACAGGCCGGTGGCGGTTTGCAGGCGGTTGCGCAGTTCGACCGCGCCGAGGGAGTCGAAGCCGTGGTCGGCGAACGGGCGCTCGGGATCGATCGCGGACGCGCTGTCGTGACCGAGCACGGCTGCGAAGTGGGTGAGGACGGTGTCGAGGACCGTCTGTCGTTGACCGGGCACTATCGCCGGAGTCGCCGCCGGCTGCCTGGTCGCCTTCGGGCGGCGATTCGCGGTCGGCGCCAGGTCCCGCAGGACCGGCGGCAGGACTCCGCTGTCGGCTCGAGCGCGGAGCTCGGCGGTATCCACGGCGGCGATCACCGCATGGGCCACATTTCGATCGAGTGCCGCGCGCCAGCCTGCGAACGCCTGCTCATCGGGCATGGCGCGGAAGCCGCCGCGGCCCAGCCGGGCCACGTCCGCCGCGCCCAGCGCTCCGGTCATACCGCTCGTGCGTGCCCACAGGCCCCACGCCAGCGACTGACCGGCGAGCCCTCGGGCCCTGCGATACGCCACCAAACCGTCGAGGAAGGTGTTCGCGGCCGCGTAGTTGGCCTGCCCGGGAGCGCCGATCGTGCCCGAGACCGACGAAAACACCACGAACGCCGCTAGATTCAGATCCGCGGTCGCCTCGTGCAGATGCCAGGCGGCGTCGGCCTTCGGCGCGAGGACCGCGTCCACCCGCGCTGGGGTGAGGGACCCGATGGTTCCGTCGTCGAGCACACCGGCGGCATGGATGACGCCGGTCAAGGGGCGCTCGGCCGGTAGAGCGGCCAGCAGGGAGGCGACGGCGTCGGCATCGCTGACATCACAGGCCACCACCCGCGCTTGCGCGCCGAGCTGTTCGAGCTCGGCGATCAGCTCCGCCGCGCCATCGGCGTGCGGGCCGCTGCGGCTGGCCAGCAGCACCGAGCTCACGCCGTGCTCGACGACCACGTGCCGGGCCACGGCCGCGCCCAAACCGCCTGTGCCGCCGGTGATCAGCACCGTGCCGTCACCGAAGGCGGGAACGGCATCGCCCTGTGGGGACGCGGCCGCGGGCCGGATGAGCCGGGCGGTGTGAGTAATGCCGTCGCGCACGACCAGCTGGGGTTCGGCCAGGGCCACGGCATTGGCCGCGAGGTGCTCGTCGACGCGAATGTCCGTGTCCAGCAATATGATCCGGCCGGGATCTTCCGTCTGCGCGGTTCGCACCAAACCCCATACCGCGGCCCCGGCCAGGTCGGTGCAGTCCGCGCCGGGCAGCGGGACCGCGCTACGGGTGGCGACCACCAGGGTGCTCGCGGCGAACCGGTCGTCGGTCAGCCACGCCTGCACCACTGCGAGGATCCGCGCGGCCTCGGCGTGGGTGGCGCCCACCACGTCGGCACCGGTGTGGTCGCTCCAGCCGACTCCGGCTTCGATGACCACCACCGGGGGTACCGGCGCCTCCGGAGCCAGCTGGTCCCACCAGCCCACACCCGAGTCCCCTGTGCGTAGTCCGTCGGCGTCTTTCAGGTCGCCGGTCCGATCGGCTGCGACGGCATGGGTGGCCCCCGCATCGGCCGCGGATCGGATCGGCGACCACGCCAGTTCCAGGATCGGGGTGGCCGGGCCGCTCGTTGTCGCGAGTTGCCCGAGTGGCATCGGCCGGCTCGTCACCGTGCCCGACAGCACCGGTTGCCCCTTCTCATCCGTCACCCACAGCGTCGCCGACGCTCCGTTGACGGTGAGCTGCGCACGCAAGGCCGACGCTTCGGTCGTGTACAGCGCCACCGACTCCCACGAGAACGGCAGCACCACGTGACCCGCCGGGATCTCGACCGCATCGGCCAGCAGTCCCGCCTGAATCACCGCGTCCAGCAAGGCCGGATGAATCCCGAATCCGTCGGCCTGCACCCCGGTATCCGGGTCGAGGGCGATGTCCGCGAACACTTCCGCGCCGCGCCGCCACAGCGCCCGCACGTTCTGGAAGGCCGGGCCCATGTCGTAATCGGGCGTCAGGGCCGCGCGGTCGACATCGATTTCGGTGGCTGCGGCGGGCGGCCAGGTCTCGGAATCGGGTGCGGTCGCGTCGGTGCGGTCGGTCAGCAGACCGCGGGCGTGCAGTACCCACTGTCCGTCGCGATCGTGTTCGGCACGGGAGTAGATCGAGATCGGCCGTTGCGGGGTTTCCGGCCCGACCACGATCTGGATTCGCACCCCGCCCTGCGCCGGAAAGATCAGCGGCGCTTGCAATGTTAGTTCCTCGATCACTGGGCACCCGGTTTCGGCGCCGGCGCGCAAGGCCAGCTCCACGAACCCGGTCCCCGGCAACACCATGACCCCGTCGATGGCATGGTCGGCCAGCCAGGGCTGCGACAGCGCCGACAGCTGCCCGGTCAGGACGAAACCGCCGTCCGCCATCGGCAGGACCGCGTCCACCATGGGGTGATCGAGCACGTTCAAACCCGCGGCCTCGACACCGGCGGTGCTGCGCGAGGGCGCGAGCCAGTAGCGGCGACGCTGGAAAGCATAGGTGGGCAACGACACTCGGGAGACCCGGCGGCCGGCGAAGCATACTTGCCAGTCGACCTCGACACCGGCGGCGTACGCGCGCGCCAGGCAGGCCTGGAACTGCTCGACCTCGCCGCGCCCGCGCCGGGCCGCGGCGATCACCAGCGACTGCGCCGCGATATCCGCCGGTAGGTTCTGCTGGGTCATCGCCGTCAGCGCCGCATCCGGGCCGATCTCAACGAATCGTCGTGCGCCCCAGTCGACCAGGGTCTCTATGCCCCGGGCGAATTGAACGGTCCCGCGGATGTGCTGCACCCAGTAATCGGGCTCCAGCACCTCATCACCGGCGATTCGGCCGGAAACGTTCGACACCAGTGGAATCGACGGCCGGTTGTAGGTCACTTCCCGTGCGACAGCGGCGAACTCATCGAGGATCGGGTCCATCCGATGGGAATGGGAGGCGATCGAGATCCGCAATCGCGAGGTCTCGCGCCCCCGGTCGGTGAACCATTGCTCGACCGCCGTCACCGCGTCCTCGTCGCCGGAGACCACCACGGCGTCAGGGGCATTCAGCGCGGCGATGGACACCTGATCCGCATGGCCGGCGATCGCCTCGGATACCTCGCGCTCGTCCGCCCCGATGGCCAGCATCGCGCCGCCCTCGGGCGAAAGCCCCATGAGGCGACCGCGCGCCGCGATCAGCCGGCAGGCGTCTGGCAGCGACCACACTCCGGCGAGGTGGGCCGCGACCAGCTCACCGGTCGAATGTCCCACCAGGACATCGGGTCTCACGCCGAACGAGTCCAGGAGCCGGAACAGTGCGACCTCGTAGGCGAACAGCGCGGGCTGGGAGAAGTCGATCCGATGCAGCACGCTCGCGCCGGGATCGGTAGCGCCGTCGTCGCCCCACTGACCGGTGAACATCAAGGTTTTCAGCGAACCGCCCAGCAGTGGATCGAACTGCTCGCAGATTTCATCCAGCGCGGCGGCGAATACCGGAAACGCTTCGTACAGTTCACGCCCCATACCGACCCGCTGCGCGCCGCCTCCGGTGCACAAGAACGCCGTTTTGCGCGAAACCGCCCGTCCCGCAGCCACATCGACGGAGCCTCGGGCCAGCGCCGCGAGTCCCTCCAGCAAGGTGTCCCGGTCCGCGCCGAGCACCGCCCCTCGCCAGTCGAACCGGGCGCGGGTTGTCAGCAGCGAGTAGCCGATGTCATCGACTGCCAGGCTCGGATTCTCGGTCACACAGCTCAGCAGCTTCGAAGCCTGCGCCCGCAGACCCTCCTCGGTCTTCGCCGAGAGCAGCCAGGGGACGACACCGGCCGCCACTGCCGGTGCTCCGCGGCCGTCGGCATCCTCCGCCGATTCAGCCGAAGTCTCCGCCGGACCCGACGCCCCCGCCGAATACGATGCTTCCGCTGGACCCGATGTCTCCGCCGAAGCCGATGTTTCCGCCGGACCCGATGCTTCCGGCGAAGCCGATGCCTGCGTGGCAGCGGGAGCCTGCGTGGCAGCCGGTCCCTGCGCCGCATTGGCGGTCCTGGCCGGAGCCGGAACCTGCGTTGGGATCTCTGCTGGAGCAGGGGCCTCCTCCAGAATCACGTGCGCATTGGTGCCGCTGGCGCCGAAGGAGGACACGCCCGCCCGCCGCACCCGCTCGCCGGCGCGCCACGGTTCCGGCTCGGTGAGCAGCCGCACCGTGCCCGCCGACCAGTCGACGTGCGGGGTCGGTGCATCGACATGCAGTGTCGGGGGCAGGATTTCGTGGCGCAGCGCCTGCACCATCTTGATCACGCCGCCGACGCCCGCCGCCGCGGAAGTGTGCCCGACATTCGACTTGAGCGAGCCGATGCGCAGCGGCTCCCCGGCGCGGTCGCGGCCGTAGGCGGCAATGAGCGCCTGCGCCTCGATGGGGTCGCCGAGGGTGGTGCCGGTGCCGTGCGCCTCGACCGCGTCGATGTCGGCGGGTGTCAGCCCGGCATTGGCGAGGGCCGCCGCGATCACCTTTTCCTGGGCAGGACCGTTCGGCGCGGTCAGGCGGTTGCTGGCCCCGTCCTGGTTGATGGCGGTGCCGCGGATGACCGCGAGGACCCGGTGGCCGTTCCGCTGTGCGTCCGACAACCGTTCGACGGCGAGCATGCCGAGGCCCTCGGAGAATCCGGTCCCGTTCGCCGCCGCCGCGAAGGCCCGGCACCGGGCGTCGGGGGACAGCCCGCGCTGCCGGGCGAAGGCGATCAGCAGGGTGGGGTCGGACATGACGGTGACCCCGCCGACCAAGGCCAGCGAGGTCTCGCCCAGGCGCAGGGCCTGACAGGCGAGGTGCAGGGCGACCAGCGACGAGGAGCACGCGGTGTCCACCGAGAGCGTCGGACCCTTGAATCCGAAGGTGAAGGCGACGCGCCCCGCGAGGATGCTGGCCGAAACACCCGGGTACGCCTGGCCTTCCGCTTCGGGAGTCAGCCCCGGCGACCCGACCCGCGGACCGTAGTCCTGATGGATGACGCCCGCGTACACCCCGGTGTCGCCGCCGCGCAGCGACGCCGGATCGATTCCGGCGTCCTCCAGCGCTTCCCAGGTGGCTTCCAGGTACAGCCGCTGCTGCGGATCCATCGTCTCGGCCACGCTGGGCGGGACCCCGAAGAATCCCGCATCGAAATCGCCTGCGGAATAGAGGAATCCGCCCTCTCGCGTGTACACGGTGCCCGGGGTGTCCGGATCGCTGTCGAACAGGCGCTCGAGATCCCAGCCGCGGTCGTCCGGGAAGGGACCCACCGCATCGGTGCCGGACGCGACCATGTCCCACAGCTTGGCGGGTGTGTCGGCGCCGCCCGGATACCGGCAGCTCATGCCGATGATCGCGAGCGGTTCCGCGGCACGTGCTTCCAGGTCCCGGAGGCGCTTGCTGGCGGTGCGGAGTTCTCCGGTGACCTTCCGCAGATACCGGCTGAGCCGTTCCTCGTTGCCGGTGCTCGGATTGCTGGTGCCGGGATTGCTCATGCTGGGCCGAACTCCTCGTCGATCAGGTCCAAATGTTCATTCCGCCGCGGCCGCGCTCAGACCGCGGCCGCGTGCTCCGGGATCCGCGCCGCCTCGGCAATGGTCTCGGCCAGCAGGTCGGCGGTCGAGATGAGCTGTCGCTCCGTGTGTTCCGAGGTGACGAAGAACCGGAGCCGCTCCTTGCCGACCGGTACCGCGGGAGCCGAGATCGCGCCCGCGTACACCCCGCGCTGCAGCAGCGTCGCCGAGACGAATCCGGCGCGCATCTCGCCGGGCACGATCACCGGGCAGATCGGGGTGCCCTGGGACACCCCGAGGTCGATGCCGCGTTCCCGCAGCGCCGTATTGAACAGCGTGGTGTTGTGCCACAGCCGGGCGACCCGCTGCGGTTCCTCGGTGAGTACGTCGAGACCGGCCAGCGCCGCCGAAATGGTCGACGGCGCAGGGCCTCCGGTGAGCATGGCGACGCCGGGGGCGCTCGCCTTCATCGCTCGGATGAGATCGGCGTCGGCGGCGATGAAGCCGCCGCAACTGCCGAGCGCCTTCGACAGCGTGCCCATCCAGATGTCGACATCGGCGCCGGCCATGTCGAAGTGCTCCCGCATGCCGAACCCGTGCGCCCCGAACACACCGAACGAATGCGCCTCGTCGACCATGACCGCGCAGTCGTATTCCCTGGCGACGGCCGCCAATTCGTCGACCCGGCCCACGGTGCCGTCCATGCTGTAGTGACCTTCGATCACCACCAGCGCCCGATCGAAGCCCGACCGCGACATGCGCAGCACCGAACGCAGCGATTCGGGATCGTTGTGCCGGAAGTTGATCCGGCGGCATCCGGCCCACTGCGTACCGGAGACGACGCTGCCGTGGATCAGCGCATCGCAGATGGCCACGTCGCGTTCGCCCAGCAGGAAGCCGATGACGCCCGCATTGGTCAGGTAGCCGCTCGTGGTCACCATCGCGTCGCCGACCTGGTAGATCTCGGCCAGGCGCCGCTCCAGCTCGCCGTAGAGCGGAATCTCGCCCGCGACAATGCGACTGGCCGCGGCCGACGCACCGTACCGATCGAGGCCCTGCTTGGCGGCCTCGATCACCCGGGGATGGTTGGCCAGCCCCAGGTAGTTGTAGGCGCTGAAGTTCACCAGCTCGGTGTCCAGCGCCCGGATCACCGTGTCGTTGGGGCTGTTCCGCGGCAGGAACAGCGGGTTCGCCATATCCGACTGCGCGGTGATCGCATCGATGGCCGCCCACTTGCGCACGGCGGCAGCGACTTCCGGGTGATCGGCGAACTGACGGCCGGGTCCCCGGCGCGCTCTCGGGGCCGACGCGGCCGGTGACGTGGATGCCACCGACACGGCGGGCCGCGGCGCTGTACTCGCGCCGTTCGCGGTCCCGCTCGCACCGGCCGGGCGGATGCTCGCACCCGCCGCAGGCGTTGCCGCATTGCCTGCCAGCAGTTTCCGGGCCAGATCGCGTGCCGACTCGGTCATGCGATCACCCCGCCCTGCTGCGCGCCGGCCGCGGAGGTGCCCGCGACGAAGAATTCGGCGACCTGAGCGCCCGCCTGCTCCAGGGTGAACGAGCGCCCCATCTTCAACGTCGTCAGATCGACACCGAGCGCCTTCGTCACCAGGGCGCTGAACTCGACCGCCATCAGCGAGTCGAGCCCGAGCTCCGGCACCGGCACGGTCAGGTCGATCGAATCCGCGGCGACACCCATGACCACCGCCAGTTGCTCGGCGAGCATGTGCGCGACCACGTCCCGGCGTTTGCCCTCGTCGAGCTCGCGTAGCGCCGAAACCAGCTGCGAGGCGGCCGAATCGTCCTCGGCCGAGGCCGCGATCTGCTCGATCATCCGGCCGGTCCGCGCGAAGTGCGGTCCGCCGGCGACCACCTTGCCCCAGTCGACGGGAATGATCGCGGCCTGATGGTGCAGGCCGAGAGTCAATGCCGCCTCCAGGAATTCGGTGCCCTCGTCCATGTCGACGGTGTCGAACCCGGTGGTGATCAGATAGCGCGCCAGGTTCTCGTCGGCCTCGGCCATCCCGCCGCCGGACATGTGCCCCCAGCCGACGGCGAGCGCGTTCCCGCCGCCGCGGACGATCCGGTCGGCCACGGCGTTCAAGGCGATATTCGCCGCGGTGTAGGAGTACTGGCCGATGCCGCCGAAGATCGCGCTGCCCGAGGAGAACAGCACGAACATGTCGAGTTCGGCTCCGGCGGTGTCGATTCCGTGCAGCAGCGCGCGCACGCCGTCGATCTTCGGGCCGAACACCGAGGCCAGGCTGTCCCGGTCCATCACCGAAATGCGCTTGTCGTCAACGATTCCCGCGGTGTGGAACACGCCCTTCAGCGGATGTTCCGGGTGGTGCGCCCGGCCCACGACCGCGGCCATCGCCGCCGCGTCGGTGACGTCGACCAGTTCGGTGACCACTTCGACGCCCATCGCCTGCCAGGCCGCCAGCTGCCGCCGGGCCGCTTCGGTCCGGGCGCCGCCGCGGCCGAGCAGGGTCAGACGCGTAGCGCCCTTGCCGACCAGCCAGCGGCCGATCGCCAGGCCGAAGCCGCCGAAGCCGCCCGTGATCAGGTACCGCGCCGCGGGATCCACGATGACCTCGGGGATCTGCGGACGCACCAGCGGCGCATCGCTTTCCAGGCTCAGCACAATGCGGCCGAGCTGGCTCGAGCGTGCGACGTCCTCGAATGCCCGTGCCACATCATTGGTTTCGTACATCGTGTACGGGAGCCGCCGATAGGTTCCCGCGTCCAGCTTCGCATTGACCCGCTGCCCGAGCTCCACGGTGGCCCGGCGCCGCCGCGCCAGCATCCGATCCAAATCGAAGGAGTGATAGGAGACGTTCTTGTCGAAGTGCCGCATATCGAGCATGCCGCCGGTGTAGATGTCGGCCTTGCCGATCTCCACGATCCGCCCGAATTCGGCCACGGCCTTGAAGTTCTGCCGCAGGATCTCACCCGGCGCGGTGCTGATCACCACATCGGCGCCGCGGCCGTCGGTGAGGGCGAGCACATCGTCGGCGAAGTTCAGCGACCGCGAGTCGAGCACATGGTCCGCGCCCTGGGCGAGCACGTAGGCGCGCCGTTCGTCGGTGCTGGCCGTGCCGATCACCTCGGCGCCGTGCAGCTTGGCGATCTGCACCGCCGCCGCGCCGACACCGCCGGCCGCGCCGTGCACCAGCACGACGTCGCCCTGCTGCAACCGGGCCAGCTCGAGCAGCGCGTACTCGGAGGTGGAGAACGCGGTATTGCTGCTGCAATGGCCGGGTTCGGCGGCGGCGTCGACCGGGAACAGCAGATCGCGCTCGGTGGTGTGGAAGCGGCTCATCAGGCCCTTCGACACCAGGATGACCTGGTCGCCGACGGCGAGATCGGTGACGCCCGCGCCGACCCGGACCACCGTGCCCGTGCCTTCCATGCCGGGCGTGGTGTCGAAGAAGGTGCCGGTCAGGTCGCGTTCGCTCAATACGCCGAGCACCTTGAGCGGGTCCTTGTAGTTGAGGCCGATGGCCCGCATGCGCACCTCGACCTCACCCGCCTCCGGGGCCCGCCGGTCGCAGCGGCGCCATCCGAGCCGGGAGAGCACCCGCGACTTGGGGACCTCCAGGGTGAAGTTCGCCTCGGGATCGTCCAGCGGGGTGGCCTCATCGAGGGCCTCGATCCGGCCGGGCAGCGAGGCGTCGACGACGGTCACCCAGCGCAGGCCGTTGCGCAGGAACACCTCGTCGGAGTTGTCATAGGTGAACGCGCCGGGGATGGCGAGCTCGGCCGCGAGATCGGCGTCGGTGACCTCGGATTCGACGTCCACGAGCCGCCAGCGCAGCCGCAGCTGCTCATTGAGCAGCACCCGGCGAGCGCCGGCCAGTGCGGCATGACCCGGGTTCGGCAGGGCGTCGCCCTCGGGATGGGCGAAGGCCTGCTCGGTGAGGAGGGTGATGTGGATCGACCCGTCGCCGGTCATCGACGTCTCGTCGCCGCGCTCATCCAGCCACGCGTCCAGGAATTCGTCCGCGGCGACGGCCAGCCTGCGCAGCGTCCACAGACTGTCCATGTCCGTGTACTCCGAGCCGGCCACGACGACCACGTGCACGCGCTCGACCCCATCGAGCCGCGCCGCGGCCCAAAGCCGTTCGCGCAGCACGTCTTCCAGATCGGTGCGCGCCGGGTCGCCGACCGCGAGCACCTCCGCGCGGGCAGCGGTTCGCGCCACCTGTGCGGCGCGTTCCCCGGCCGCGGCGCCGAGTTCGACGACCAGCGTGAACGCGGTGGCGGCGGTGGGCAGCCCGGTGGTGTCGACCGGATCCCGCAGCTCCCAGCGGTCTTCGTAGAAGAAGTCCGACATCCGTTGCAGCGGACCGCGTCCGGGCGCGATCGAACCGAACCGCATGCCAATGATCTGCAGGACGACATTGTGCTCGGCATCGAGCAGGTCGATATCGGCGGTGGGCTGCGCGCTGGCGGCATCCAGGCGCGCCACTACCGTCACCTCGTCCGGAATGGCCGCGAACGCACGGACTTCGGCAACGCCGACCGGCACCATCGCGCCGTCCTGGGCGCCGCCGGTCTTGAATTCGGCGCTCGCACCGGTGCCCGCCAGCAGCGCGGCCACGCTCTGCAATGCGGCGTCCACGACGCAGGGATGCGCGAAATGGCCGGAGTCGCGGGCAATGCTGCCGTCCAGGGTCGACACGACCGTGGCGCCGGAGATCCGCACCGAGGTCGCGCGCTGGAATGCGGGGCCGTAGTACAGGTCCCGGGCCGCCAGGCCGGTGTAGAACGCCGCCGGGTCGACCTCCTGCATCTCCTCGATATCGGGTACATCGACCTTGGTGGGCTCGAACGTGCCGGCGATCAACCGTCCCGTGGCGTGCACCGTCCAGACCGTGCCCGCCGCGCCACGGGAGCGAATGGTGAACCGCTCCGTCGACTCTTCCACGCGGAGTTCGACGATCGGCGCCTCACCCTCGTCGATGATCAGCGGGGCGACGAAATGCACGTCCTCCACGGCGGCCCGGGTGGTATCCGTGCGCAGCGCCAGCGCGCTCAGCGCGGCATCCAAATAGGCTGCGCCGGGCAGGATTCGGGCGCCGCCGACCACGTGATCGTCCAGCCACGGCAGCGCGGCCACGCTCAGCTGCATCGTCCACACCGTCGACGGGTTGTCCAGATCGGGATCCCCGAGCATGGGGTAGGCGCCGGGGGTGCCGTGCCGGCGCTGCCGGAATTCCGGGATCTCATTGCGCAGCCGGGTGCGCTGCCACGGGTAGCGCGGCAGGCCGATGTGCGGGGTGACCGGGGTTCCTGCGAACAGCGCGTCGATGTCGAGCACGCCCGCGGTGTAGAGCCCGGCAATGGTCTGCCGGATGCTGTCCGCGTCCGTCTGCTTCCGGTTGAGCGTGGCGACGGTGGTGCCCGTCTCGCCCGCGGCCAGCAGGATTTCGCGAATATTGGCGGCCAGCACGGGATGCGGGCCGACTTCGAGGAACACCCGGCTGCCCGCACCGACCAGCGCGGTGATGGCGTCCGCGAAGCGAACCGGTTGGCGGACGTTCCCGCACCAGTACTCCGCGTCCCAGTCCGCCTCGGTCACCGGTGCGCCGGTGACCGTCGAGTACAGCGGGACAGTGGGCTTCGAGACGGTGAGATCGGCCAGCGCGGTGCGCAATTCGTCGAGAATCGGCTCCATCAGGTAGCTGTGATAGGGCACCTCGACGTGTAGCCGCTTGGCGAAAATCCCTTGTGCGGTGAGGCTTTCCGCGATCTGGTCCAACCGCTGCTCGTCGCCGGCCAGCGTCACCGCGGTCGGGCTGTTGATCGCCGCGATATCGATGAGGTCGTCGCCGTCGATGAGTTCCCGCGCGGCCGCCTCGGACAACCCGATCGCGAGCATCCCGCCGGAGCCCGCGGTGGTGGCCTGCAATCGCGCCCGGTGGTAGCTGACCAGCAGGGCGTCGCGCAGGGAGAGCATGCCGGTGAGGTAGGCGGCCGAGACCTCGCCGACGCTGTGGCCGACCACCGCCGCCGGCGCCACGCCGAGCTCGCGGAGCAGGGCGAACAGCGCGACCTGCACCAGGAAGTTGGCGGGCTGGGCGACCGCCGTCTCGGTGACGCGCGACTCGTCTTCGGGTCGCAGCAGCTCTTCGACGATCGACCAGCCGGAGATCTCCCGGAACACGGCGTCGATCCGCGCCGCCTCGGCGGCGAAGGTGCCACCGGTCTGGAGCAGTTCGCGGCCCATGGCCCACCACTGCGGGCCCATCCCGGTGAACACGAAGACCGGCTCGGCGACCTTGCTGCCCACGACCCGTGTGGCGCCGCGCCCGGACCCGGTGGCGAATTCCACCAGGGCACGCACCAATTCGGTGTCGTCGCCGAAGGTCACCGCGGTGCGCAGCGGATGATGCTGACGGCGGGTCCACGCCGCCTCGGCGAGGTGGCTCGGATCGGCGCCGTCGGCGATGAGTTCGGCGAAGCGCTGGGCCAGTTCACGGGTGGCCTGCTCGGACCGCGCCGAGATCGGCAGTACGCCGAAGTGTTTCGGTTCGTGCTCGGATCCGGTGCCCGCGTACTCCTGCAGGATCGCGTGCGCGTTGGTGCCGCCGTAGCCGAATCCGTTGACCGCCACCGTCATTCGCTCAACCTCGGGGCCGAGCGGCTGCAGGTCCAACTGCAGCTTGATGCCGAGGTCGTCGAACGGAATATCGGGATTGGGCGTTTCCAGCCAGCCCTGCGGGGCGATCGTCCGCTTCGAGATGGCCAGTGCGGACTTGATGATGCTCGCGATACCGGAGGCCGCCTCGGTGTGGCCCAGCTGCGCCTTCACCGAGCCGACGCCCACCGGGGCCGTGCGGCCGGGCACGCAGCCGTAGGCCCGGCCGATGGCCCGCAGCTCCAGCGGATCGCCGACCGGGGTTCCGGTGCCGTGCGCCTCGACATAGGTGACCTCGTGCGGCTCGATGCCCGCGCGGCGGGTCACCGTCTTCGCCAGTTCCTCCTGCAGATCGGCATTGGGCACGGTGATGGCGGTGGTGCGGCCGTCCTGGTTCGAGCCGGTCGCCTTGATCACCGCGTAGATCCGGTCGCCGTCGCGCTCGGCGTCGGCCAGCTTCTTGAGCACCACCATGCCGGCGCCCTCGCCGCGGCCGTAGCCGTCGGCGGCGGCGTCGAACGGCTTGCTGCGGCCGTCGGCGGCGAGGAAGCCGCCCTTGCACATGGAGACGAACGGTTCCGGCTGCAGCAGCATGGTGACGCCGCCGGCCAGCGCGACCTCGCAGTCGCCGCTCTCGATCGCCTGACATGCCAGGTGCAGGGCGACCAGCGAGGACGAGCACGCGGTGTCGACGGTGATTGCGGGCCCGATGAGGTTGAGCACGTAGGCGATTCGGTTCGACAGCATGGTGTACGACGCGCCGACGGCGGTGTGCATGTCGACGTGCGGCAGGGCCGCATCCGCCACCGAGACCGCGAGCTGGTCCAGCGTGAACGCGCCGACGAACACCCCGAGCGGCGTGCCCGCGACCCGGCCCGCGACACCGGCGTCGTCGAGGGCCTCCCAGGCCACCTCGAGCACCACCCGCTGCTGCGGGTCCATCGAGGTCGCCTCGCGGGGCGAGATACCGAAGAAGTCGGGATCGAATTCCCAAGGGTCACCGGTCAGGAAGGCCGCGCGTTTGGTGTACATGCGCCCGGGCGTCCGCTTGTCGGGATCGTAGTAACGCCGGTAATCCCATCGCTCCGCTGGAATGTCCACGACGCCGTCGCGCTTGCCGGCGACGAACTCCCAGAAGGATTCCGGTGAATCGATGCCGCCTGCGTAACGGCATCCGATACCGACAATGGCAATGTCAGACACTGAGTCTCCTCGGTAAACTCGAATCCCCCCGAGAAGTGATGTGCGGGAATGCACCCGCGAGTCCGCTACGACGCCACGCCCCACACCGGAGCGTGCGCAGCAACATTCATTTCCGGCCCATTGCCGTCGATTCGCCGGGAACACGGAGCCGCGGTCGGGACGTACGCGAACGCTCCGGCGACAATCCACACCATCTCACCGATATCACGCTGCGTTGCCCCTTACCCTGCCGTGCCCGATCCGACCTGCCTACCGGACCGTCCTTCGAACGCATGCTGACCCGTATCCAGATCAGCCTACTGGCCGGTAGATTACCCGAGAGTAGTCACACGGCAACCGGACAGCTTTGTGTCAAATCACATTTCCCCCTGCCATTGCATTGCGCCAGCTCATCGCCTACGCTTTCCGCCCCGACAGTCGTTGCTGTCCAAGACAATTCATCCTCGATGTCACAGGAATCGGGGACAGCCCGGGTGGAGTCCCCCGCACCGATTCAGCCGTGCGATCGAATGCGGACACGAATGGTTCTGCCCCGAGTCCACCGACATTTCATCAGGAGAGGGTGTGCGATCGGACCCAGCGGCGGCTGGGTTCCAGGCAGCGATTCCGGGCTTCGGCGAAAAGGCGGACGCTGGCTGGGCCGGGCCAGTCGGCGGGGAGCATGGAGTCGGGGAGGCCGGGGTCGAGGTAGGGGATGGTGCGCCATTCGTCGAGGAGGGGGACGAATAGGCGGAAGGTTTGTTCGTCGGTGAGGTGACCGGACTCGGTGATGGCGTGGTGGTTTTGCAGGAACGAGCGGTGCAGCGTCGCGAGGGTGGTTAGGTCCCACCAGCGGGCGGCGGCGGCTCGGGGGGTGTCGGGGATGGTGAGATCGGTTGCGCGGAAGGTGGTTACGTAGTCGTTCAGGTCCAGGGCGGTGATGATGGCGGTGGCTTCGGGGGCCAGGTAGTGGGGGCAGATCCAGAGGCCGGGGGACACGGTGCCGCAGCCGATGGAGGTCAGGCGGCGGCGGAGTTGGTGGCGGGCGGGGCGGGCGGATTCGGGGATGGTGAAGGAGATCAGGTGCCAGGCATCGGATTCGGTCATCTGGCGGAAGCCGTAGATGCGGGGGTCGCCGCGGGTGTACATGGCCTCGGCGGCGGGGGTGAGGCGGTAACCGCTGCGGCCGGAACGGGTTTCGGGGTCGAGGACGCCTTTGACCTTGAGGCGGGCGACGGCGGTGCGGGCGCTCTGTTCGGGGACGCCCAGACCGGCCATCAGGGCGCTGAAGTCGGCGATGGCTATCCAGCCGCCGAGGTCGCGGATGTAGAGGCCGAGGATGGTGCGGGCCAGGGAGGTGACGCTGCCGGGGCGGGCGTCGATATCGTCGAGGATGGCGCTCGCGGTGGCGGGCGCGGTGTCAGCTCGCGTCGAGTTCATCGCGGATGGCGGTGATACCGGCGAGGACTTCCCGGAAGGTGGTGCTCAACGGGCTCATGCCGAGGCGGATGCCGTGCGGGCGGCGGAAGTCGGGCATCACACCACGGTGCCACAGTCGCGCGGTGATCTCGCGGAACGCGGGGTGGTCGATGGTCACGTGGCCGCCGCGGCGGGCCGGATCGAGGGGTGAGGAGATGGTCACGCCGCGCGGGATCAGCCAGTCGTGCACGAGGTCGAGGGCGAATGCGGTGAGCGCCAGCGATTTCGCGCGCACGGCGGGCATACCGGCCTCCTCGATGAGGTCGAGCATGTCCTGGATCGGGAGCATGCCGATAATGCCGGGACTGGCGCTGAGCACCCGCCGGATACCGGGGGCGGGGATATAGCCCTGAGCCATGTCGAAGGGGTTCTCGCGGCCCATCCAGCCCCAGATCGGCTGCCGGAAGTGCGGGAGGTGCCGGGCGGCGACATAGGCGAAGGCGGGGGAGCCGGGGCCGCCGTTCAGATATTTGTAGGTGCAGCCCGCCGCGAAATCCACACCCCAGGAATCGAGTTCGATCTCCACCGAGCCCACCGAGTGGCACACATCGAGCAGCAGCAGCGCGCCCGCGTCGTGGGTGACGGCCGCTATCGCGGGCGCGTCGAGCAGGTAACCGGAGCGGTAGGCGACATGGCTGAGGACGACGAGAGCGGTGCGTTCGGAGACCACGCCCGCCACTTCGCCGGCGGTGACGCCGCCCGCGAAGTCGGCGTCGATCCAGCGCAGCGTGAGACCCAGGTCGGCGGCAATGGCTTCCATGAGATAGCGATCGGTGGGGAAGTTGTCGCGATCCAGCACGATCTCGGTGCGCCCGGGCCGCAGCGCGAGCGCGCCGCGGGCCAGTTTGTACAGCAGCACGCTGGTGGAATCGCCGATGGTGGTCTGCCCCGCGCCCGCGCCGAGCAGGCTCGCGCCGATTCGGTCGCCGAGGGTCAGCGGCAGCTCGAACCATTCCTCGTCCCAGCCGCGAATCAGCCGTCCGCCCCAGGCCTCGGTCACGAAGGCGGCCATCCGCTCGGCGGTCCCCCGGGTGGGGCGGCCCAGCGAGTTGCCGTCCAGGTAGGCGACGATCTCCGGATCGTCACTGCCCACGAAGCGGCGCGGGAAATCACCCAGCGGATCCTGCGCGTCGAGAGTGTTCGCGCGAGTGGCGAAGTCGGTCGGTGCCGTGGTCACGTCAGATCCCCGTTTCGGTGCGGACGGCGAACAATTCCGGAAAGAAGCTGAGGTCCAGGGCGCGCTGCAGGAATCCGGCGCCGCTGGATCCCCCGGTGCCGCGCGCGGCACCGATGGTGCGCAGCACGGTGCGCAGATGCCGGAACCGCCACAGCTGGAAGTTCTCCTCCAGATCGACCAGTTCCTCGAAGGCCTCGTACACCGGCCAATGCTCTTGCGGGGCTTGATAAATGGACTTCACCAGCGGCAGCAGCTCCGGATTCTGCGCATACGGCGCGGCCACATCGCGCGCCAGCGCCGACTCGGGCACCGCCAGCCCGGTGCGCGCCAGATGTCGCCAGAACGCGTCGTACAGAGTCGGTTCCGCCAGCAGCGCTTCCAGCTCCGCTCGGGCCCGCGCATCGGAAGCGAAGACCGGCAGGATCGCCGGATTCTTATTGCCGAGCAGGAATTCGACGGCGCGATACTG
Source organism: Nocardia sp. NPDC127526 (assembly GCF_042672265.1). Lineage (NCBI taxonomy): Bacteria > Bacillati > Actinomycetota > Actinomycetes > Mycobacteriales > Nocardiaceae > Nocardia > Nocardia sp. NPDC127526. The sequence goes on from NZ_JBHXVO010000036.1 coordinate 24,629, forward strand.
ATGGGACTGGAACCCGGAGGACGTCCCGAGGAACCGCCGGAACCGCGAGTACTCGGTGGGCGTCAGCGTCGCCAGCACCGACCACTGTTCGGTCAGCGTTCGCTGAATGTGCTTGACCCGGGCAATGGCCTTGAGCGCGACCTCCGGCTCATCGGCCTCGAATGCCGACCGCGCCGCGCGCAGCTCGTGCAGCACCAGCTTGAGCCAGAGCTCGGTGGTCTGGTGCTGAATGATGAACAGCATTTCGTCGTGCTGTGGGGGTGTGCTGACGGGGTGCTGGGCGCCGAGCAGGGTGGGCAGCTCGAGATAGGAGCTGTAGGTGAGAGTCATGGCAGGTTCCCCGGTCATCCGATGCTGACCCTCTCGACGGTAGTACATATTCGTGACGCCCGGCATGAAAATGTCATATCGGTTTCGATCCGCCCGGCAAACGGTAGGTTGGCTGTCATGGCATCGCCGCTACCAGCGCATTCGACCCCCAGCACCCGCAGGCTCGCGGATGCTCGCCGGGCCGATATCCCCGCGCTGACCAAGCGATTGCTGTCGGCGATCTTCACCGACAACCCCGAATGGACCGACTACACCTCCGTCCCCAGGGCCCAGCTGCGCGATGGCTGCCGCCAATATCTGACCCGGATTCTGGAGTTGCTCGCCGGCGCGGGCGGCGATCCGGAGCACGACGATGTGGCGGCCGCGATCGGCAAGCAGCGCGCCGAACAGGGCGTCCCGCTGGAGGCCATGCTGCGCACCTTCCGCCTCGGCGGCGGCATTGTGTGGGAAGCGCTGCTGGACAAGGCCGATGGCGTCGGACCGCAGGACATCCGCGAGGCCGGGACCGCCATGTGGGCGGTGGTCGACGGATTGTCCTCGGCGCTGGTCACCTCCTACCGCAATACCGAACTCGAGCAGGTGCGCCGCGACGAACGGCACCGGCACGCCCTCATCGAGGACCTGCTGGGCGGTCGCGCGCAGGACGCCACCTTCGCGGCCCGGGCCGCCCGCGAGCTGGAACTGCCCGCGCAGGGGCCGTACCTGGTGGTGGCCGCACAAGCCCGCGCGGACGGCCGGGCCGTGCTCGCCGGACCGGAAACCGCCCTGTCCGCGTGGGGAATTCGCTCGGTCTGGCACAGCCGGGTCGACACCACGATCGGGCTGGTCTCACTGGAACGCCACGATCCCGAGGCCGTGCTGCACCGGCTGCGCCCGCTGGTGCGCGGCCGGGCCGGAGCCTCGCCCGCCGTTCCCGGTCTGGCACAGGTGAATTCCGCGCACGCGCTGGCCCTGCTCGCCCTCGAGACGCTGCCCCCCGCGGCGACCGGGCTGATGGCCCTGGACGAACGCTATCCCGAAGCGCTGCTGGTGCGTTCCCCCGATCTGCGCGAACTGCTGGTCGAGCACACCCTCGGCCCGGTGCTCGCGCTGCCGGTGAAAGAACGCGAGATCCTGCTGCGCACCCTCTCGACCTGGCTGGCGGAGAACCGCTCGGCCGCCCACGCGGCGACCCGCTTGCACTGCCACCGCAATACGGTCATCAACCGCTTGCAGCGCGTCACCGAATTGCTCGGGCGGCCGCTCGAGGGGCAGCGCTCATATCTGGAACTCTCCCTCGCCCTCACGGCACTCGACCTCGACGGGGACTGATCCCGAGGGCCGCCGAAGGGCTGCCTACCCGCGAGTCAATATTGGGCGCAGCGCCCAATCTCGAGGCTCGATTACTGGGCTTCCGCGTGATTGATTGTGCACCCCGTCAGGCCAAGACTCGACGGAATGACCCGCACCACAATCCGGGTGCGAGGAACGTTGAGTGAGGAGCACCACGAGTGCCTGACTTCGAGCTGCTGGTGATAGGTGGCGGCCCCGGCGGTTATGTGGCCGCCATCCGCGCGGCCCAACGGGGCCTGTCGGTGGGCTTGGTGGAGAAGGAGCGACCCGGCGGGGTCTGCCTGAACTGGGGTTGTATCCCCACCAAGGCGATGCTGCGCTCCGCCGAGGTTTTCCACACCGTCACCGCCGCCGCGGATTTCGGCGTGCACGCCGACAATGTCCGCTTCGATTTCGCCGCCGTCCGCCAGCGCAAGGACGGCATCGTCAAGGGCCTGACCGATGGCGTCGCCGGGCTGCTGAAGGCCAATGGCGTCACCCTCATCGAGGGCCACGCCCGGTTCACCGGCCCCACCACCGTGGCGGTGTACGAGGCGGGCCCGTCGCCGGTCTTCGCCGGCGGCCCCCGCTATGCCGCCGCGCCGACCGAGGTCCGGGTCCGGGAGATCAGCGCCCGCGATGTCATCGTCGCGACCGGTTCCACCCCGGCCCGGCTGCCCATCCCGGGCGCGGACCTGCCCGGCGTGATCAACTCGGACGGCGCCTTCGGCCTCACCGAGGTGCCGCGCCGCCTGGTCGTCGTCGGCGGCAGCGCGGTGGGCGCGGAGTGGGCGAGCCTGTTCGCCACCTTCGGCACCGAGGTCACCGTCGTCGAGTTGCAGGATCGCCTGGTTCCCTTGGAGGACAAGGAGATCGGCGTCGCACTGGGCCGCTCGTTCGGCAAGCGCGGCATCAGCGTGCTCACCGGGTCGACCGTCGAGGCGATCGCGGAGAGCGCATCCGGCCTGAGCGTCACCGTCGGCGGCAAGCAGGCGCGGCAGCTGGACGCCGATGTCGTGCTGATCGGCGTCGGCCGCCGACCCAATACCGCGGACCTCGGCCTCGATATCGCCGGAATCGACACCGACGCACGGGGATTCATTCCCGTGGACGAGCAGCTGCGCACCTCGGTCGAGCACGTCTACGCCATCGGCGATGTCACCGGCAAGGCGCTGCTCGCGCATGTCGCCTCGCATCAGGGCCTGACCGCCGCCGACGTGATCGCCGGCCACACCGCCCACATCGACTACAACGTCATCCCGGCCGCCACCTTCACCCACCCGGAGATCGCGAGCGTCGGGTTCACCGAGGACGCCGCGCGCGCCGCCGGGCACGAGGTGATCACGGCCAAGTTCCCGTTCGCCGCCCTGGGCCGGTCCCAGACCTTCGGCGACACCGAGGGATTCATGAAGATCGTGGCGGGCGCCAAGCATCGGGAGGTGCTCGGCGTGCACATCATCGGCCCCTCGGCCAGTGATCTGATCACCGAAGGCGCGCTGGCCATGGCGCTCGAGGCGACGCTCGACGAGCTCGCCGACACCATTCATGCCCACCCCACCCTCGGCGAGATCGGCATGGAGGCCGCCCTGGTGGGTCTCGGCCTGCCGGTGCACATCGCGCCGCGGAAGCGTTGAGGAGAGCCCGATGACCACGACCACCGCACCCCGCAAGAACGCCAGGTCGAAGTCGGCCCGAGCGGCCGTCACGGCCTCTGCGGCTACTGAGACCACCACGGCTGCCGCGACCGGCGATCTCGCCGAGACCGCCGGTGCCACAGACATCTTCGATGCGCGGGTCGCAGGGGAGGATGCCGCCACTATGCGCGGCTACTTCCGCGACATGCTGTTCGTACGGCGCTTCGAGGAGCGCACCGCACAGGCGTATCAGCAGGCCAAGATCGGCGGCTACTGCCATCTCAACCTGGGTGAAGAGGCCACCGTGATCGGCCTGGGCGCGGCCATGCGCCCCACCGACTACCTGTTCACCAACTACCGCGAGCACGGCTACGCCCTGGCCAAGGGCATCGAGCCCGGCCGGGTCATGGCCGAGCTGTACGGCCGCTCCACCGGCACCTCCAAGGGCTGGGGCGGTTCGATGCACATGTACGACACCGCCACCCGGCTGCTGGGCGGCTATGCCATTGTGGGCGGCCAGGTTCCGCTGGCCATCGGCGCGGCGCTGGCCATCGACTACCGCGGCGGCGACGATGTGGTGGTGTGCCAGATGGGCGAGGGCACCACGAATATCGGCGCGTTCCACGAGTCGCTGAATATCGCGGCGCTGTGGCGTCTGCCGGTGGTGTTCCTGGTGATCAACAATGGCACCGGAATGGGCACCACGGTCGAGATGTCCTCGGCCGAACCGGATCTGTGGAAGCGGGCCGCGGCGTACCGCATGCGCGGCGAGCGCGTGGACGGCACCGATGTGCTGGCCGTGCGCGATGCCGCGAGCGAGCTCATCGAAGCCGCTCGCCGCGAGGGCAAACCGGCGCTGCTGGAGGCGGTCAGCCATCGGCTCAAGGGGCATTCGGTGGTGGACCCCGCCAAATACCGCACCGCCGAGGCCGTTTCGTCGGCGCGCGAGCACGACCCGATCGACCGCTGGCGCGCGGCGCTGCTCGAGGCCGGGGTGCTGACCGAGGAGGCCGTGGCCGAGATCGAGCAGGAGGTCCGCGAGAGTGTCGCGGCGGCGGTGGAATTCGCCGATGCCAGCCCGCATCCGGATCCGTCGAGCCTGTTCGACTACAACTACGCCACCCCGGTGCCCGGCGATTCCCGCCGCCTGCCCGCCGATCCGCTCTTCACCTGCTGAGGATTCCAATGCCAGTCATGACCTACCGTGAAGCGCTGCGGGAGACCCTCCGCGAGGAGATGCGGCGCGATGACGACGTCTTCCTGATCGGGGAGGAGATCGGCGTCTTCGAAGGCTCCTACAAGATCACCGCCGGCCTGCTGGCCGAGTTCGGCGAGAAGCGGGTGCGCGACACCCCGATCGCCGAAGAGGGTTTCGTCGGCGCCGCGATCGGCGCCGCCATGCTCGGGCTGCGCCCGGTCGTGGAGCTCATGACGATCAACTTCTCGCTGCTGGCGCTGGACCAGATCGTCAATCACGCCGCCAAGATCTACGGCATGTTCGGCGGCCAGACCAGCGTGCCCATGGTCATCCGCACCCCCGGTGGCGGCGGCCAGCAGCTGGGCGCCACGCATTCGCAGAACATCGAGCTGTACTACGCGTTCGTGCCCGGCCTGAAGGTGGTCGCACCGTCCACGCCCGCCGATGCCCGCGCCCTGCTCAAGGCCGCCATCGACGATGACGATCCGGTGCTGTTCCTGGAGAACCTGTCGCTCTACAACACCAAGGGCGAGGTGCCCGAGGATCTGCCGCCCGCCCAGATCGGCAAGGCGGCGGTCACCCGCGAGGGCTCCGACATCACCCTCATCGGCTATTCGCGCATGGCCACCGTGGCCACCCAGGTCGCCGAACGCCTTGCTGCGGAGGGTATTTCGGCGGAGGTCGTGGACCTGCGCAGCCTGCGGCCGCTGGATCGCGACACCATTGTGGCCTCGGTGCGCAAGACCGGCTGCGCGGTCATCGGCGAGGACGACTGGCTGACCTACGGCATCGGCGCGGAGGTGGCCGCGTCCATCTCCGACGGCGCGTTCGACTATCTGGACGCCCCCGTGCGCCGCGTCGCCATGGCCGAAGTGCCGCTGCCCTATGCCAAACCGCTGGAGCGGATCGCACTGCCCTCGGCCGATTCGCTCTACACCGCGGCGCTGGAGACCCTGGCCGCCGTCGGCCGCCGCCGCTGAGGAGAAAGACTTCGATGCCTGAAATCACCATGCCCCGCCTCTCCGACACCATGGAGGACGGCGTCATCGCGGCCTGGCTCAAGAATGTGGGCGACCAGGTCGCCGCCGGTGAAGTGATCGCCGAGATCGAAACCGACAAGGCCCTCATGGAATTGGAGGCCTACGAGGACGGCGTGCTGGAGCAGATCCTCGCCGAGGCCGGTACGCGCGTGCCGATCGGCGAGCCGATCGGCATCGTGGGCGATGGCAGCGGGGCCGCCGCGCCCGGCGAGAAGTCCGCCCCGGCTGCCGGTTCCGGCGATACCGCGCCTGCCACCCAGCCCGCGCCTGCCGCGCAGCCTGCGTCGGTGGTGCAGCCCGCGCCTGCCCCCCAGCCCGCGCCCGCTGTGCAGCCAGTGGCTGCCGGAAACGCGGCCGTGCCGCCGTCGGGCAATGGAAGCGCCGCTCCCGCAGCCGATTCTGCCGTCGGCGGCGAGCGTAAGAGGTCCTCGCCGCTGGCCCGCAAGATCGCTGGTGAGCTGGGCGTCGAGCTGTCGGCCGTGACCGGCACCGGTCCGGGTGGCCGGGTCACCCGCCAGGATGTCGAATCGGCCGCTGCCGCTGCCGCTGCCGCTGCCGCTGCCGCTGCCGCAACCGCTTCCGCGCCCGCCGCGGCTGCTCCCGCCCCGGCGGCCCCGGCGGCTTCGGTGGCTACCCCGTCCGCACCGGCTCCTGTCGCGGGCGACTTCGACGAGGTGGCGCTGACCACCATCCAGCAGGTGTCGGCCAAGCGGCTCACCGAGAGCAAGCAGCAGGCCCCGCACATCTACCTGACCAGCGCCATCGACGTCACCGACCTGCTGGATTTCCGCGCACAGCTCAACCGGACTCTCGAGGACGCCGGCAAGGGCAAGGTCAGCGTCAACGACCTGCTGGTCAAGGCCGTCGCCACCACGCTGCGCACCGACCCCTCGGTGAACGTCAGCTTCGCCGGCGACAAGCTGCTCCAGCACAAGGCCGTCAACCTCGGCATCGCGGTCGCCACTCCGGCCGGCCTGCTGGTCCCGGTGATCCACGACGCCGACCGCAAGAGCGTCTCGGAGATCTCCGCCGAGAGCCGCGACAAGGCCGCCCGCGCCCGCGATCGCAAACTCCGCGGCGAGGACATGTCCGGCGGCACCTTCACCATCTCCAACCTGGGCATGTTCGGCATCGAACAGTTCACCGCGGTCATCAACCCGCCGGAATCGGCAATCCTCGCGGTCGGCGCGGCCCAGGACGAACTGCGCCTGGCGGACGGCGAGGTGATCGCCCGCAAGATCCTGCGGGTCACCCTGTCCGCCGATCACCGCGCCATCGACGGCGCGGTGGCCGCGAAGTTCCTGCAGCAGTTGAAGGAAGTGATCGAGCACCCGCTCCGCATCATCGCCTGACCGGCGGCATCCGAACGTGCATCGCCCCGGCCTCAGCTTGTTCCCTGTGGTCTGACTCCCAGACCAGGTGGCCTGGGGGCGGTGCCATTGATCATCGATCTCCTCGACGGCGAACTCGCCGCCGACCGGGAACTGGTGGCGGACCCTTCTTGGCGAATGCCGCCACCAGTTCCCGGTGATCGCATGACCAACTGCGGCGCGGCGTGTTGGGCTGGTTGATGATTCGCCGGGACCGGGGACGCCGTGAAGAGCGAGGTCAGGGGTGCCCGGTGCGGCGCGCGCGGAGGAAGTCGTCGACGAGGTGCGCGCAGTCGTCGCGGGTGAAGTGGCGCAGGCCGGTGAGCTTGGCGAAGACGATGGGCCCCAGCAGTTGGGACAGGGCGAGGGTGGTGTCGTAGTCGCCGAGCAGGTCGCGGGCTTCGGGCAGTTCGAGTAGCTCGTCGTAGGGCTTGCGGTACTGCTCGATGATGCGGTCGCGCAGATTGGTGAATGTCTGCGGGGGTTGACCTTTCGATTCCGGGGCGCCCATGGCCAGCCAGGCGACGGTGGTCAGGTAGGCCGGGGCCTCGTCGATGAGGACGGTCTGGCGGGCGATGAGCTCGACGAGCCGATCGCGCAGCGGGCCGCTGTCCGGCGGCGGGGAGACCGGCGGGACGAGGCGTTCGAAGGTGGCGGCCAGCAGGTCGGCCGAGGAATCGAAGTGGCGATAGAGGGTAGTGCGGGCGACCTTCGACAGCTTGGTGACGGCATCGATCGTGACCGCGTGCACGCCACCGGATTTCAGCAGGGTGGTGGCCGCGTCCAGCAGGCGGGCCCGGGAGCGGGCCCGGCGGGGGTCCATGGCATCCGGGTCGGTGTCGTCGGCGCGCGAGGGGGACAACGGAATTCACTCCTTCCCAGGTTTCGCTACCGGGAGTAGCGTAGCGATACTGTTAGTACTGTTTGTCGGGGAGGTCCCGATGGTGTCCACCGGGCAGCGCACGGCGACTCGGCTCTCGCGGGCGCACCGCTGGATGCTGGCGGTATCCGGCCTGTCCGTGGCGCTGGTGGTCGCGGCCATGGCCGCACTGTATTCCGCGCTACCCGGCATCGCCGCCGAAACCGGTGTCGCCCAGCAGCAATTGACCTGGGTCGTGGACGGCTACACCCTCGCGCTGGCCTGTCTGGTCCTGCCGGCGGGCGCGCTCGGTGATCGATGGGGACGGCGCGTGGTGCTCATTGCCGGCATGGCGGTGTTCACCCTCGGCTCGGCCGCGCCGCTGCTGTTCGACGGCCCGATCGGCTTGATCGCGGCGCGCGCGGTCGCGGGCGTGGGCGCTGCATTCGTCATGCCGTCGACCCTGTCGCTGCTCACCGCCGGCTTTCCCGAGGAACGCCGCGGGCAGGCGGTGGGCGTGTGGGCGGGTGTGGCGGGATCCGGTGGCGCACTGGGGATCATCGGCTCCGGGCTGCTCTTGCAGTGGCTGCCCTGGCAATCGATCTTCATCGGTATGACGGTCATCGGTGCGCTGCTGCTGGCGGCGAGCTGCACCGTCTCCGAATCCATTGCGGCCGAACGGCCTCCGCTGGACCTGTGGGGATCCGTGACGGTGGCCGCGGCGGTCGGCCTGGTCGTTGTCGCCGCCATCGAGGCGCCCGCGCGGGGCTGGCTGGATCCGCTGGTGCTCGGCACGCTCTGCGGCGGTGTCGCCGCGGCCGCGGTCTTCGTCTTGATCGAAGTGCGCACCACCCATCCGCTGCTCGATGTCCGCCTGTTCCGGGACCGCGGATTCGGCAGCGGCACAGTGTCATTGACCATGCAGTTCCTGGTGTCCTTCGGGCTGTTCATGCTGCTGGTCCAGTTCCTGCAACTGATCCTCGGCTATTCTCCGCTGCTCGCCTCGCTGGCCATGGGCCCGATGATCGTTCCCCTGGTGGCGGTTTCGCTGTTCACGCATCGCCTGGTCGATCGTTTCGGTCTGCGCGCGGTGACCTTCACCGGCCTGACCCTGGTCGGCGGCGGCCTGCTGGCCATTGCCCGATTGGACCTGTCCAGCGGGTATCTCGACGTCCTCGGTTCCCTATTGGTCATGAGCACCGGGATGGGCCTGAGCAGCGCTCCCGCCACGGCCGCCATTGTCGCCGGGACCCCCGTGGCCAAACACGGTGTCGCCGCCGCCGTGAACGACGCCGCCCGCGAAATCGGCGCGGCCCTGGGCATTGCCATTGCCGGCAGCGTCCTGGCCGCCGGGTACTCCAATCACATCGCGCCCGCGCTGCCCCGGCTGCCCGAGGCGGCTCGCGGCCCGGTCGGCGATTCGCTCGCCGCCGCCCTTCAGGTCGCCGACCGCGCCGGACCGCAGGCCCAGCCGCTGATCGACTTCGCCAAAACCGCATTCCTGCAAGGCTTTCAGCAAGCGGGAACCGTCCTGGGCATACTGATGCCGGCAGCGGCGGTGGTGATCGCGGCGTGGGCCCCGGGCCGCCCGCGCCGCCGAGCTACGGCGCGCCGCCCCCATTGATGTACCGGGCGGCGAACCTGCGCAGGATCCGCATGGGTTCGGTGATCGTCTCGCGGTGCCCGAGTTCGGTGAGGTAATCCGCCTCGCCGGGATCGAAATAGCCTGCGTGGCGGTAGATCTCGATGCGCAGCGCGAGTCCCGCGCCGTCGAGTTCCGGATGGAATTGGGTGGCGTACACATTGGCGCCGACCCGGACCATCTGCACGGGGCAGCCGGCCGATTCGGCCAGCAGGACGGCCCCGGGCGGCACCTGCTGACAGGATTCCTTGTGCCCCACGAAGGCCCGGAAGGCCGGTTCGATCCCGTGCACCAGCGGATCCGCCCGCCCCTGATCGGTCAGCTCGATGGTCGTCGCGCCCGCGGTCTCGCTGTAGCGCCCGGTGCCCACCTGCCCGCCCAGCACATCCGCGAGTATCCCCAGGCCGTAGCAGGCGCCCAGATACGGAAAGTCGCGTTCCACCACCTCGGTGACCAGCTTCTTCAGCTTGGGCTCGAACTCCCGCTGATAGTCGTACTTCTTCGCCTCGGGACTGCTCACATTGCTGGGCCCGCCGCCCACGATGACCGCCGAATAGTCGTCGAGGTCCAGATCCGGATACCCCTGATCCATCTGCACCCGCGCCACCTCGCTCACCGCGAGACCGCCCGCGCGCAGAATGGCCTGGTACTCGTCGTCCGCCGCGGCGGCCTCGGGTCGCAGCTGCAGCAGCAGGCAGGGCTTGGGCATGTTCAGATTGTGGAAGATCGGCGGTCCCGGCAGTCGGGTATTCGCTCATTGGGCGCGTCGGTGGCGCACACCGGCCATCAATTCACGCGTATCCGGACATCGGGGTTCTCGCTCAGCACGGTGTGCACGGGCTGGAAGTTGCTGACGTTCTCCGGGGTGCAGTAGTTGTGGCTGCCCGTGCTCACAATGCCGAGCGCCTTGGTTCCGGTGATGCCGGCGCCGCCGCTGTCGCCGCTGATGGTGCAGATGCTCGCGGCGAACATGCCTTCCAGCCGCACCCGGTCCAGCGGCCGCCCGGGCAGACCGCCCGCGTACAGGGTGCGATCGATCTCGAGGATCGTTCCGCAGGTGAATCCGGTGGTCCGCCCCGCCTTGCAGACCGGCGCCCCGACGACCGGCATGGCGACGCCGTCGACGGGCAGCGGTTGGGGCGCGGCGGTGGTGAACACCGCGACGGCCGTCGTGGCCGGGGGTTCGGTCGGTAGCTCCCGAAGCTCCGTCGACACCAGGTTGTTCCGGAATCCGGCTCGGTACCGCTCATTGATCCCGATGATCGAGTAGTCGCGGGGGCCCATGACCGCCTTGACGAAGTGGCCCATCGCCTCGCCGCGCTCGTCGCCGAGGGTCTCGAAGATCTGCCGCGGTTCTCGGGTCCGCGCTTCCGACCGCGCGATATTGTTCGGATCGCAGTGTCCCGCACTGATATTGAGTGTGTCACCGCCCGCCGTCGTGGCGTGGAAGCCGAGCGAGCACAGCGCGTTCCGGTCGCCGAACTCGACGCCGTACTCGTGCCCGCCGTGGAACTCCCGCCCGGGCGCGCGTCCCGCGATGTCCGCGGCCCGCGCGGGCCCCGACACGGCCGGGCCGATGGGCGCCGCGAGGCCCGCCGAGACCAGCGCCGGGCCGAGTGTCTCGGGCAGCATCGGCCGGCCGGTGGTGTAGATCGCGACGGTATTGCGCTGCACATCGATGGCCGAGGCGACCAGGCTGCCCGCGATCTCGGGTTGCTGCGCGGCATACCAGCGCTCGACGTCGAGCCGGCGTGCCCGTAGCGTCTGCGTGCTGTGCATGACCTGCGTCGTGCCGAATCCGGCCGCGAGCGCCGCCTGGCGTGCCGCGCCCTCCTCGGCGCCCGCGGTGAGGGCGACGATCGGCCGTCCCCGGTCGTCGAGTCGCGCGCCCGCCCACACCGTCGCGAAGTCCCGCTGCGCTCTCGTCTCGAACTCGGCGAGCCGATGGGCGGTGGCGGCCCGCTTCAGATACTCGCCGGTGTCGATGCGCAGATCGCGCTCGATCGCGGCGACGAGCCCGGCCGGCAGCGCGCTGCGCGGTGGCTGCGCCCCGGCGACCGGCACGGCCGAGCCGGTGGTCGCGAGCAGTGCGCACGCGCCGATGATCATGCGGCGAACAGTGGTGGGACAGCCCATCGATCTGCCTCTCGCCCGATCCGATCTTGACGACCGTCCCTCACTGTATGCCCGAAATATCGCTTTACCCGGGATTGCCCGTCCCTCTGCGCGCTGCGTCCGGAGAACGGCGCCGCCGCTGCGGTCAGGGCAGGTCGATACCGCCGCCGTGATACCGCGTGGCGGCATTCCACAGGAAGAAACTGTCGATGCCCGCGTCGCGGGTGGCGTCGATCTGGGCCCGGACCTCGGCATCGCCGTAGCTCACACCGAGGCTGAAATCCTGCAGCCACGGAACGACTTTCGCGCCGGTGCCCGCGGTGCGGGCGTGGAAGTCCTGCAGCGAGCGGAAGATGATGTCGTAGGGCTGGCCGTTGGGATGCGCCACGCCGTACTCGCCGGAGTTCCAGTGCGACGGGTAGAGCATGGGCGCGACGAAGTCGACATTGCGGGCCATGAGCGGAATGTCCTGGGCGATCTCGTCCGGCCGGGTGGCGGCGATGCCATAGACCGCGGCGCTCAGGTGCGCACCGGCCCGGTGCACCGGATCCCGGCTCTGCGCCAGGAAATTCGCGATGGCGACGGCGGGGGAGTCGGTGAGACCGGCGAAGACCATGCTCGACAGGCTGCCGTCCGGGCGGCGGATGTAGTCGTACATGACGCCGTCGAACCCGAGCTGCGCGGCCTCCACGGCCAGGTCGATGTTGTACTGGCGCACTTCGGGATTCGCCACGTTGGAGAAGGCCATCGGCCCGTAGTGGCTGGAATACGGCTGACCGGACGGGTTCTGCAGGACCCAGTCCGGCCGCCCGTTGTGCCAGGCCCACTCGGCAATGGTCGGATCCCGGAATGCGACGATGCGGCCGACCACCTGCAAACCCATGTCGTGCAGCTGCCGCAGCGCGGCGGGCGCGTCGTAGATGCCTTGGGCGGCACCGGAATCACGGGCGAGCGGCACCTGTGAGTCGTAGCCGACGACGCCGTCCTCGTCCTTGATATCGAGCTGGACGGTGTCGATCCGGCCCTCGCGCGCCAGGTCGAGCACGGCTTCCCGCAGGCCCTCGTGCGACCAGGCGTGGGCGGTCACGTGCACGGCGCGCAGGCGCGGCAGCGCGACGGTCGTGGCGACGGTGCGGCTGCTCTGATTGCCCGCCGCATCCGCCGCGACGACCTCCAGGGCGGGCGCCCACGGCGCGGAGATCTCGAAGGCCCCGCCGGGTCCGGGCGTCACCGCCACCGTGCCGATCGATACCCGGGTGGCATCGGTTGCGGTGCCGCGCACCACAACCGGGCCGCGATACGAGGGCACGGCATCCGGCGCGCTCACCTCCAAGCCCGGTGGGGTGGTATCGGCGGGCGGGGGACTGGACGGTCTGCCCAGTGCGAAACCGGCGACCAGCGAGACCACCAGGATGGTGAGGACAGCACCGAAAGCGATGATCGCCAATCGCTGCCGATTGGCCGACCGGAGCCGCATAAGCAACGCGTACACCAACTTCCACCAGGTATGTGTCAGGGCCACTATCCCGCAGTTCCGCTGCGGACTCCCGGTTTTCCGAAGATCAACTGAAAACCGTTGTTGCCGCGTAACGTTCCCTTGATGGTGCGGGGTTCGGTCACCGTCGTTCGGTTGGTCTCGGCGGTGCTGGTGTGCGCGGGGCTCGCCGCGTGCGGGGCAGACAACGAAACGGTTCCGGCCGGGCCGACGGCGACACCCGGAACGGCAACGGAATCGACACAGCCGCCCCCGAATCCGGCCGAGATCGCCGCCAATGAACTGGGTCTCGTCCCGGTGCTCATGTATCACCAGCTCTCGCCGCACCCGGCGGGTGACTACGACCAGACCCCCGAGGAGTTCCGCGACGAACTGGAGCGGCTCTACCGCGAGGGCTACCGCCCGGTGACCGCCGCCCAGTACATCTCCGGCCGGATCGACCTGCCCGCCGGCACCCATCCGGTCGTCCTCACCTTCGACGACTCCACCCGCAGCCAGCTCGCCTTCACCGACAGCGGGGCCGTGGATCCGAACTGCGCCGCCGGCATCCTCGCCGAATTCGCCGCCCGCTACCCGGATTTCAACCCCAAGGCCACCTTCTACATCAATAACGAGCCCTTCGGCGGCGACCCGCGCGCCCTGCCCTGGCTGGTCGCGCAAGGCCACGAAATCGGTGCGCACACCGCCAACCACGCCAACCTCGCAGGCTTGGACGCCGACGGCGTGCAGCGCGAACTGGTCGAGAACATCCGCGCCATCACCGCCGCCGCACCGGGAATCACGGTGCGCACCCTGGCATTACCGCTCGGCGTCCAGCCCCGTGATCGCGGCCTGACCACCGCCGGCAGCTGGGACGGCACCTCCTATGCTTTCGACGCGGTCATGCTGGTCGGCTCGAATCCGGCTCCGGCACCGTACGGCCCGGTGGATCCGGCCGGTGTGCCCCGCATCCGATCCGGCCACGACACCGTGCCCTTCGATTCGGCCTATTGGCTGGACCGGCTCGCCGCGAATCCCGCCGACCGCTACACCTCCGACGGCGACCCGCTGCGAATCTCGTTCCCCCAGCGCCTGACCGGCGACCTCGCTCCCCGCTGGGCGGCGCAGGCCCGGGCCTACTGACCGCCCTGGCCGTCACGCCGCGAGCGGGTCCCGGGTGAGCAGATGCTCGCCCGCATCGTATTCGTAGAGCTCGCCGTAGCGGCCCCAGTCGACGGCAATGCGGAGCTGGCGGCGGGCCGCGTCCTCGGTGAAGCCGCGGCGCAGCAGGTCGAGGAAGAAGCCGTCGTGCAGGCGATGGTTGGGCGCGCTGGACAGGGCGTGGTCAATGGCCGCGACCAGGGGCGCGTTGGTGCGGGCCAGGCGGGCGAAAATCCTTTTGGCGGTGTCGATGTCGGCCTCGGCGAAGTTGCGTCCGTCGAGGGTGAGCTCGAGATCGGCGTCGGTGGTGACGGCCAGGCCGAGCAGCGTGGCGGCATCCACCAGCGGCATCAGATCGTCGAGCTCGAAGCGCAGATCACCGGCCAGTTTGGGCAGATCGGCGCGGCCGCCGTCGGCGGCCACCAGGTCCAGCATGCCGCCCATGCCGTCCACGCTGGCATCGGGCAGCGGCCGGGTGGCCGGGGTGGGCGCGATCGAGCGGTCGCCGTCGAACGCGGTGTCGGTGAGCATGCGGTAGGCCTGATCGACAATATTGAGGAAGTGCCGGCCGCGGGTGTCGCGCGGATGCTCGAGGGGGATGCGGATCTCGCCCTTGATGCGGCCGGGATTGGTGTCCAGCACCAGGATTCGATCCGCCAGCTGCACCGCCTCCTCGATATTGTGGGTGACCATCAGCACGGTCCGGGTGGGGAAATCGCTCTGCGCCCAGAGCCGGATGAGCTGACCGCGCAGGTTCTCCGCGGTCAGCACGTCCAGCGCCGAGAACGGCTCGTCCATGAGCAGCACCTCCGGCTGCACCACCAGGGCGCGGGCGAACCCCACGCGCTGGCGCATGCCGCCGGAAAGCTCCTTCGGATAGGCGTTTTCGAATCCGTCCAGCCCGATCATGTCGATGGCGGCCATGGTGCGCTGGGTGCGTTCGGGTTCGGGCACGCCCAGGGCGCGCAGCCCGAGTTCGACGTTCTGCTGCACGGTCAGCCACGGCAGCAGCGCGAAGGTCTGGAACACCATGGCGGTGCCGTCGTTGGGCGCGCTGATCTCGCTGTCGCGATAGCGCGCCACGCCCGCCGAGGGCCGCACCAGACCCGCGATGATGCGCAGCAGGGTGGACTTGCCGGAGCCGGATTTGCCCAGCAGCGCGACGATTTCGCCGTCGCGCAGTTCGAGAGACACATTCGAGAGCACCGGCAGCTGCGCACCGGAGGGGTTGGTGAAGTTCTTGGTGACGCGGTCGACGGTGATGACGGCAGTGGTCATGTCGGTCCTCCAATCGGAGAGTCGGAAGGGAGTGGGTTTACAGCAGGGCGAAGCGCTTCTCCGCCGTGAGCTGCAGCCGCCGCCAGACGAGGCGGTTGATGGTCACGGTCACGATGCTCATGACCACGGTGCCGAGCAGCACCTTCGCGAAGTCGTTGTCGGCGGTCGCGTTGGTGATGTACGCGCCGAGCCCGAACGCCTCGAGATGGGTGCCGCCGGAATCGACGACCTCGCCGACCAGGGTCGCGTTCCACGCGCCGCCGAAGGCGGTGATGGCGCCGACCACATAGCCGGGCGCGATGGCGGGCAGGATCAGCGACTTCCAGCGCTGCGCGCCGCGCACGCCCAGATCGTCCATGGCCTCGCGCAGATCGGTCGGGATCTGCCCGGCCGCCGCGATCACATTGAACAGCACGTACCACTGCGCGCCCAGCGCCATGAGCACGGTGCCGCCGATATTCAGCGAGATCCCGGTGTAGGTCAGCGCGGCGATGACGAAGATGTACAGGAACTGCGCCGGGAAACTGGCCAGCACCTGCACCACCGGCTGCGCGAACCGGCAGATGCGCGGGTTCATGCCGATCCACACGCCGACCGGCACCCACACCACGGTGGAGACCACCAGCAGCACGATCACCCGGCTGAGACTGGCCAGGCCCATGAGCGCCGTCGGCCCGAATTCCGCCAGGCCGACCGTCCTTTCGAAATAGGTGGCCAGCGTCCAGATGCCCCAGGCGATCGCGGCGAACAGCACTCCGAAGAACAGCACGTCACCGGCCGGGCTCGAATTGCCCTGGTCGTAAGCGGATTTGGTGCTGCGTCCGAAAATCCGCATGGCACGGTCGATTCCGTCGGCCGCAGGTCGCAACCGCCGTCCGATCCGCGCGGGCACCGTGGTGCGCCGCAGCAGATCGAGCACCAGACTCCTGGGCGCGGAGGCGCTTTCGGTGTGCTCCACCCGGAACCGCTCCGACCACGCCGTGAGCGGCCGCCAGAACAGCACGTTCACCAGCACGATGGTGGCGACCATGACCGCCGCGCCCAGCAGCAGATCGCCCACCGCCGCCTCGGCGGTCGCCGCGGCGATGAAGCTGCCCATACCGGGCAGCGCCTCGTCATTGCCGGCCACGCTGATCACCTCGGAGGAGGCCAGCATGAACCAGGCGCCGCCGAAGCTCATCATGCCGTTCCAGATCATCGGGACCATGGCCGTCGGCACCTCCAGGCGTCCCAGCCGCTGCCACCGGGTCAGCCGCATCATGCGGGTCGCCTCGTCGAGCTCGCGCGGCATATTGCGCAGCGCCTGGTAGTAGGCGAAGGTCATGTTCCACGCCATGGCGGTGAAGATCGCGAATACGCACGCCGCCTCCGCGCCCAGGTAGGAGCCCGGGAACATGGCGACGAAGGCGGTCACCGTGATCGACACCAGCGCCAGCACCGGCACCGACTGCAGCACGTCGAGCATGGGAATCAGGACCTTCTCCGCCCGCCGCGACCGCGCCGCCCACTGACCGACGATCAGGGTGAACACGATCGAGGCGGCCAGGCCCAGGAACATGCGCAGCGTGGTGCGCGCCGCGTAGTAGGGCAATTCGCGCGGATCGGTGGAGACGGTGTCGGAGCCGGCGCCCGGGGTCCAGGGCACCGACATATCGCGGAACAGGCGCAGCACCAGGATGGTCAGCGCGACGCCGCCCGCGATGAGCAGATAGTCCGCCGGGCGCAGCCGCCCGCGCGCCCGGGTGCGGTCCGGGGCGGTCCCGGGGTGGTTCGGAATTGCCAGTTCGGCAGTCATGATGAGATCTCCTCTCGGTGAGAGGCGTTGCCGCCCTTGGTCAGTCGTTCGCCGCGACGGCGGGCGGCGCGGTCATGACGTTGTAGAAGTGCACGGCCGAGGCGATCAGCGCGGGCACGCCGATCAGCAGGTTGAACACGACCACGCCCATACCGGCCCCGGTCACCGCGCCGGTGAGACAGCCGGCGATGGCGCCGGGCAGCGCCAGGGTGAAGGCGCTCGGAAAGCCGGCGGCGGTGAGGCCGAGCAGGCCGAGCACCACACAGCCGAGGGGCGCGCCGACAATGGCGCCGAGCAGGGTGCCCACCGCCACGGTCACGGCGAGCTCATTGTTCAGATTGCCCATGGCGGTGTTGAACCGATCCTCCGGACTGTCCCCGGCAATGGCCTGCGCCCCGGCCATCTCGTGCCGTTCCGCGTCGGTGACGGGCCGGCCCCGGTCCAGGCGCGGAGTCAACGTGGCGGTGTTGCCGTCGATCCGGGCGTCGATGGGATACGCGGTGTCCTGCCGCGTGATGGTCAAGGGGATCGCGGCGACCACGACGTCGTCCGGGCCGACGATCCGCAGCTGATCGCCGGTGCGGCGCAGGCTGCCGATATCGGTGCGCAGCACCACGTTTCGGTCGACGATGCGGGCGTCGCCGCGCACCCGGCCGTTGTCGATGGCGGTGGCGGGCTGTTGTGTCTGCGGAGGTTGAGCCGGGCTGGTGGCCTGGCTGCCGAGTACGGCCGCGATGGTCACCGCGGCGGTGAGCATGATCATGCGAATTCGCATTGGATTCGTCCCTCTGAATACCGTTGCCCATGACTGTTTGCGGGCACGTTCGATCACCGTCGGCGCACGGTCGTGCGGACGGCAGCATGGATCGGCGAAATTCCGGATTCAGCGTGAATTTCGCAGGCGGGAATTCCGGCAGCGCACGGCGCTGTCGAAATGCCGGTGAATTATGGTGTGGTCTTTATCGGCCCGAACCGGAGGTGTGGGGCCGGTCCGGAGACTCCGGACTATCAGCGGGCGTCATATGGCTGCCCCGACCTCCTCACTACGGATACGCGATACATCGGCGCACTAGGGGGAGAAGGCCCGGTGGAACCGGATTCGGGCGGACACCCCTCTCGTCAGAGCTTCGGCACTGCACGACGTGTTCCACAATGGGAAAGCCACTTTGGATAACCCCTTAATCCGGAGCTATCTGTCCTAACCTTGGGCGTCTCTCGACGTCGTCAGATCAGTGGCCTGTGTTCGTACAGGAGCCTCGCCTATCGAGGTGCACAACTCAACGTAGAGACGGCTCGGGGGAAAGTCAATTCGTATTCGGCGACGTGACGACTTTCACCGCGGATCCGGTAGCCAGGGCAGCGTATTCGCACTCAGCAGTGCGGCGATATCGGCGGCGCCGGTTTCGGTGTCGTGCCGATAGCATCCCGCGGCCACCGGCGGCTGGGTGGTGGCGTGCGGGCAGACCACCTTGTCGGCGTAGGCGGTGAGCGCGCGTAAATCCTGGTAGCTGCCCACCGGCACGGCCACCACAATGCGAATCGCCCCCTGTACCCGCGCCATTCGGCACGCGTCGCGCAGCGCGGTGGTGTCGGTCAGGCAGTCGTCGACCAGGACGACGGTGCGATCGGCCAGCGCCACCCGGGGCTGGTTGCCGCGGTAGGCGAACGCCTCGCGGCGCAGGCGCAGGGCCTGCGCCGCTTCGGCATACGTGCGTTCCGGCGTGCCGAGGCCGCCGCCCGCCAGCGCCGCCGTATCGACGATGCGGGCGGAGTCCTCGCCGAGAATCCCGTAGACCAGATCGGGCCGGCGGGCCACGGCGAGGGCGCGGATCAGCATGACATCGAGCAGAACGTGCAGTTCGGCGGCAATGGCGGAGGCCACCCGCACCCCGCCGCCGGGGCGGGCGAGCAGCACCACGTCAGGGCCGCGAAAGGCCGTGAGCAGCCCGGCCAACTGCCGGCCCGCCTCGGTGCGATCGGTGAACGGCGGCATCCGCATCCCCGCCCCCGGTCGTCAACTCGGGCCCGGGCATGCGGTGCGACGGTCGCTCCAGCGGGTAACCGTAGACATCGCACGCCCTCTCCGGTGAGCTGCCACGGGACGAGCCGAAGAGCGCGCTCAGCTGGGCAGGACCCCAGTGTAGCGCCGTCCGACCTGGTGTTTCGGCGCTTCGCGCAGGTCCGAAATCCATTGTGCCGCGTGGTGATCGCCCGGGCGTGTCCGGTTACGCCCGCATGAATGTGGCCGCGATATTCCAGAACCTCCTCCGGTCGACCGCGTGGAAATCCCATGTCTCGGCGATATTGCGCGTCGCGGTGACGATCCCGCTCACGTCGAAGTCCTCGCGCGTGGCGGTGCCCTTCTCTTCCAGGGCGGCGATGACGTAAGCGGTCGCGGTTTCCACGGTGTGGGACACCAAGGCTCCAATCGGTCGTCCGGATAGGGATATGGATCAGTGCTTCTCGGTCAGAACATCCTCATAGCGGTACTCGGTTGGAATAAGGTTGCCGTCCGCGTGCGCCTGGGCCTCACGCTGGCGCAGATCGACGCGGCGGATCTTCCCGGAGATGGTTTTCGGCAGCTCCGCGAATTCGACGCGCCGCACCCGCAGATAGGGGGCCAGGTGGTCGCGCGCGTATTCGAGGATGCTGCGGGCAGTTTCGGCGGTGGGCTCCCAGCCGGCGGCCAGGGCGACATACGCCTTGGGCACGGCCAAGCGGGTGTCGTCCGGCTGCGGGACCACGGCGGCTTCCACCACGGCCGGATGTTCGATGAGGACGGATTCCAATTCGAACGGTGACACCTTGTAATCCGAGGATTTGAAGACGTCGTCGGTGCGGCCGATATAGGTGATGTAGCCGTCGTCGTCGCGGGAAGCCACGTCGCCGGTGTGGTAGTAGCCATCGGCCATGACGGCGGCATTGCGTTCCGGGTCGCCGAGATAGCCGGTCATCAGGTTCACTGGTGTGGCGGAAAGGTCGAGGCAGATCTCCCCTTCGTCGCTGATCTTACCCGTAATGGGGTCCACCAGCACCACCGGAACGCCGGGCGCCGGTCGGCCCATCGAACCGGGCTTGATCGGCTGCCCAGGTGTATTCCCAACTTGCAGTGTGGTTTCCGTCTGCCCGAACCCATCACGGATGGTGAGACCCCAAGCTTTCTCCACCTGCGTAATGACATCGGGGTTGAGTGGCTCACCGGCGCCCAGGATTTCGCGCAGCCCGGCGGGCCGCTCCCCGAGATCGGCCTGAATCAGCATGCGCCACACGGTCGGCGGGGCGCAGAAGGTGTTGACCTGTGCGCGGCGCAGCTGTTCCAGCAGGGCGGCGGCATCGAATCGGGCGTAGTTGTAGACGAAGATGGTGGCCTCGGCCAGCCAGGGCGTGAAGAAGCACGACCAGGCGTGCTTGGCCCAGCCCGGCGCGCTGATGGCCAGATGCACATCGCCGGGGCGGACCCCGATCCAGTACATGGTCGACAGGTGGCCGACCGGATAGCTGACCTGCGAATGCTGCACCATCTTGGGCTTGCTGGTGGTGCCGGAGGTGAAATACACCAGCAGCGGATCCTCGACCGTGGTGATCGCCGAGTACGGCCCCGCTGACAGGGTCATGGCGGCCTCGGCGTAGGAATGCCAGCCGGATACCCGCTCGCCCACCACGATTCGGGTGTAGTCGCCGGGCACGCGGTCGAATTTGGCGGTGTCGGCGGTATTGGCGATCACGAAACCCGCTCCGCCGCGCACGATCCGGTCGGTGAGATCGTCGGGTCCCAGCGCCGCGGTGGTCGGCATGATGACCGCGCCGAGCTTGGCCACCGCCAGCATGGCCTCCCATAGCTCGGCCTGATTGCCGAGCATGAGCATGACCCGATCGCCCTTGCCCACGCCCAGCCCGGCCAGCCAGGTGGCGACCTGATCGGAGCGCTGCGCCATGGCGTCGAAGCTGATGCGCACTTCGCTGCCGTCCTCCTCGACGATCCACAGCGCCGGGCGGTCGTTGCCGCGCGCGATGGCGTCGAACCAGTCGGTGGCCCAGTTGAATACACCGGTCAATCGCGGCCATTCGAACGTGCGAAGCGCCGCATCGTAGTCGGCGCCGACGGCTAGTAGGCCGTCGCGAGCCGCCCGGTAGGCGGCGGTGTTGTCGGGTGCGGTCACGCGTCCTCCTCGGACAGGCCGAGCAGGCGCGCGCTGACCGCGCGCATCTCGACCTTGCGGATCTTGCCGGTCACCGTCATCGGGAACTCGTCGACGACGTGGACGTAGCGGGGAATCTTGAAGTGCGCCAGCTTGCCGAGGCAGAACTCGCGCAGGGTCTCGGCGGTCAGCGCGTCCGCGCCCTCGCGCATGCGGATCCAGGCCATGAGCTCTTCGCCGTATTTGGCGTCGGGCACGCCGATCACCTGGGCGTCCAGGATGTCGGGATGGGTGTAGAGGAATTCCTCGATCTCGCGCGGGTAGATGTTCTCGCCGCCGCGGATGACCATGTCCTTGATACGGCCGGTAATCGCGACATACCCGTCGGAGTCCATGGTGGCCAGATCGCCGGTGTGCATCCAGCGGGCGGAATCGATTGCCTCCGCGGTCTTCCCGGGATCGTTCCAGTAGCCGAGCATGACCGAGTAGCCGCGCGTGCACAGTTCGCCGGGTTCGCCGCGCGGCACGGTCAGGCCGGTCGCCGGATCGACGATCTTGATCTCGATGTGCGGCCCGGCCCGGCCGACGGTGGCGGTGCGCTGCACCAGGGTGTCATCGGCGCGGGTCTGGGTGGACACCGGCGCGGTTTCGGTCATGCCGTAGCAGATGCTCACCTCGCGCATGCCCATGCGCTCGATGACCTGCTTCATCACCTCCACCGGGCACGGCGATCCGGCCATGATCCCGGTGCGCAGTGCGGACAGATCGAAGGTATCGAACTCCGGGTCGGCCAGTTCGGCGATGAACATGGTCGGCACCCCGTACAGCGAGGTGCAGCGTTCGGCGGCAACGGCTTCCAGGGTCGCCCGCGGGTCGAAGGACGGCGCCGGTATGACCATGGCGGCGCCGTGACTGGTGGCGGCCAGATTGCCCATCACCATGCCGAAGCAGTGATAGAACGGCACCGGAATGCAGATGCGATCCTGCTCGGTGTACCCGCACAGCTCGCCCACGAAGTAGCCGTTGTTGAGGATGTTGTGGTGCGACAGCGTCGCGCCCTTGGGGAAACCCGTGGTGCCCGAGGTGTATTGGATATTGATCGGATCGTCGGGCGATAGGCTCGCCTGCGCCAGCGTCAGCGCCGCCGGATCGGCCACCCGGCCGGTTTCGAACAGCTGCCGCCACTCGGTGCTGTCGAGCAGCACCACCTGCTCGAGTTCCGGGCATTCCGGGCGCACCGCCCCGATCATGGCCGCGTAGTCGGAGCCCTTGAACTCCGGCGCGGCTATGAGCGCGCGAATTCCGGCCTGCTGCAGCACGTACCGTAGTTCGTGCGCGCGATAGGCCGGATTGATGTTCACCAGGATGGCGCCGATCTTCGCGGTCGCGTACTGCGTCAGAGTCCATTGCGGACAGTTCGGCGCCCATACCCCCACCCGGTCACCTTTACCCAGCCCGGCCGCCAGCAAACCTCGGGCCAGCGCGTCGACCTCCGCCACGAACTCGCGATAGGTCCAGCGCACCCCGGAGGTGTAGTCGATCAAGGCCTCGCGGTCCGGGTGCGCGGCCGCGGTGCGATCCAGATTGTCGCCGATGGTGTCCCCGAGCAGCGGTGCGCCCCAGACGCCGAAGGTATAGCTCGCCGACCCGAGCCGGCCCGTGCTTGTGCTCACTTCGATAGGATCCACGTCACACTCGCCCGTAGCCACCCCCGGAAAGGGGTACTCGATGCTCCCGCCCTCCGACGGCCTGTTGCGACCGCGCGATGCCGACGCCCTGCGGGCGGAGCTACGGCACATCGCCGCCATCTCCCGGGTGCCCGTGGTCTTCGGCGGGCAGGTTCACCAGGGCACATTGGTGCTCAGCGAGTTCGTCGGCACCCGCACCAACGGCATGCGCGGCCTGGCGGTCGCGCCGCGTTCGGGCCTCGGCGGCATGGTGGTGGCCGACCGCAGGCCCACCTCGGTGGCCGACTATCGCTCGGCGTCGACGATTACACATCACTATGACGGGCCCGTGCTGGGCGAGGGTCTGCGCGCGGTGGTGGCGGTGCCGGTGGTGGTCGGCGGGGAGGCGCGGGCGGTGCTCTACGCCGCCAATCGCGAGTCCGGGCCCATCGGGGATCGCATCGCGGAGGAGATGGTGCAGGCGGGGCGGCGGCTGAGCATCGAACTGGCTATCCGGGACGAGGTGGACCGGCGGCTGCGCATGCATCAGGCGCGCGACACCGCCGTGGCCGCGGATGCGATTGTCGCCGAACAGCTCCGGGACCTGCACGCCGAACTGCGCGGCATCACCCAGAGCATCTCCGATGCGACCGCCCGCGCCAAACTGCGTGAGGTGTCGGACAAACTGGCGCGCGTGGTGTCCGGGGTGATCGACGCCGACGAGCCGGTGAAACTGGCCCCGCGCGAACTCGACGTCCTCGCCCAGATCGCCCTCGGCTGCACCAATGTGGAAGCGGCGCTGCGGCTTTCGCTGCGGGCGGAGACGGTCAAGAGCTATCTGCGCAGCGCCATGACCAAGCTGGGCGCGCACACCCGCCACGAGGCCGTGGTCCGTGCGCGCCGATTGGGGTTGCTGCCCTGACCTGTTCGAGATGAAGGATTCGCGCCGACCTGATAGGAACATCGGGGCCCGGTGTCGTGCCGGGTCCGGTTGTCCGAAGCGGGAAAGGCGGTCCTGGACCGATGCGTACTCTCCGTGTCACGGCGGTGGCGCTGGCGGCGATTCTGGGTGCGGGCGGCACGGCGCAGGCCGAGGAGAGTGTGGCGGGCGAGCTGCCGAGTGTGCGGCATCTGGACCAGATCACCTTCGCCGACGACCTCACCTTCGGCGGGCATCGGGTGGGCGGGCTGTCGGGCATCGACTATTGGGCGGGCGGGGACGCGTATCTCGCCATCAGCGACAATCGCGGTGAGGAAGGCCCGGCGCGGGCGTACACGTTGAATATTCCGGTGCGCGCGGACGGGAAGCTCGGGGTGCCCGAATTCCGCGGTCTCATCGAACTTCTCGACAAGGATGGTTCGCCGTACGCGGCGCGGACGCTGGATCCGGAGTCGATCCGGTGGACGCCGGATCACCAGGGGTTCGTCTACACCAGCGAGGGCGAGGCCAAGGCCGGGCAGCCCGGGTTCATTCGCGAGGCGACGCTGGACGGCGCATTCGTCCGGGAAGTTCCGGTCCAGGACGCTTTCACCCCTGCTACCGACGGTGCCGGACAACAGGTTTCGGGTATCCGCGACAACCTCGGGTTCGAGAGCATGGATCTGGCCGGTGACGGCTCGACCGTGGTCGCGGTGAGCGAGAACGCCCTCGTCCAGGACGGCCCGGCGGCCGCCATGGAGGCCGAGAGCCGGGCGCGGCTGGTCCAGGTTCAGCGGGGCAGCGGGAAGGAACTCGCCGAATACCTCTACCCGGTGAGCCGGGTCGGTCTCGGTGAGATTCCCTCCACCACGGGCGTTTCCGAGATCCTCGCCCTCGACGGCGACCGCTATCTCACCCTCGAGCGCAGCGTGGTCCCGGTGCTGGGATTCACCGCGCGGATCTTCGAATCCTCGACCGCCGGAGCCACCGCGGTCACCGGGCAGGACTCGGCGCCGGCCGATGCCGTCCCCATGAGCAAGCGCCTGCTCTTCGACTTCCGCGCCGCCGGCATCGACCCGCAGTGCGTGGAGGGCATGACCTGGGGGCCGACCCTCGAGGATGGTTCGCGCTCGCTGATCGTCGTGGCGGACAACAACTTCGGGCGCGCCGGTCGCACCACCTTCCATCTGCTGGCGGTCGCCGGCCTCTGATCCGCGCGCCCGCCGGTCAGCTCGCGCGGAAGGCCGCCGTGGTCGTGGCATACAGCCTCGGCAGATCCTCGGCGCGCGCCGAGGCGATGGCCATGGTCATGGCGTCCAGGGTGCGCCGGGCACGCAGGGCGGGTTCTGCACGGACTTCGACGCCACGAATACCCGCCCGGGCCATGAGGCCGAGCGCAGTTCGACCCTGCGGAAAACCCCACCTCCGCTGCTGAGGTTGCGCCCGGCCAGCCGGGTGGCTCTCCGCATGGTTCGCCGACCTGCGGGTTCATAGCGTCGAAAACATGGATACGACAATGGATTCGACGGGCGAGCCGCTCACCGGTATCGCCGCCTGGGCGGTCGAGTTGATGGAGCGCCTGGGCGGCCTCGGCGCCGGTGTCGCCATCGCCCTGGAGAACCTCTTCCCGCCCCTGCCGAGCGAGGTGATCCTGCCGCTGGCCGGATTCACCGCGAGCCGCGGCCGATTCAGTCTCGCGGAGGTGCTGTTCTGGACCACCGTCGGTTCGGTGGCCGGCGCGCTGGCGCTGTACGGGCTCGGCGCGCTGCTCGGGCGCGACCGCCTGCGCGGCATCGTGGCGCGGGTGCCGCTGCTGCGGGTCTCGGATATGGACCGCGCCGAGGTCTGGTTCGCCAAGCACGGCGACAAGGCGGTGTTCCTCGGCCGGATGATTCCGATCTTCCGCAGCGTCATCTCGATCCCCGCGGGTGTCGAGCGCATGGGTGTGGTGCGGTTCACCCTGCTCACCACGGCGGGCAGCCTGGTCTGGAATTCGGTGTTCGTGCTCGCGGGATATCAGCTGGGCGAGAACTGGTCGCGGGTGGAGCGCTATTCGGATGTGCTGCAGAAAGCGGTCATTCTGGTCGTGGTGATCGCGGCGGCGGTCTTCGTGGTGCGGCGGCTGCGGCAGGGCAGCCCGGGACGACAGGAGAGAATCGGACGATGATGCGCGGCACCGGCTCCCGATCCAGGATCGCCCGTCGCGCGGCCGCCGTCCTCGTGGGGCTGGTGCTCGGCGTGCTGACGGTGCCCCTCGACCTCGCCGCCGTGGCCGTGAGCCCGCTCTCGCCGCGACCGGTGCGCGCCATGACGGCCTTCGCGGGGCAACGCTTACGGACCTGGTACGGCGCGCAACCGCCGGCCGGACCCACCGGTCATCGGGCCACGGCGTACCTGGTCGTCCGGTCCCTGCTGGGCGTGCTGACCGCGCTCATCGCGGCCCTTATCGGTGCGGGCGTGGTGGTCACCACCGGCATTGCCATCGGCGCGGCCACCGGGTCGGCGGTGCCGGTGTTCGACGCTCCCGAACCGGGCCGGGTGACCTGGACGACGGTGGCGGTGCTGGCCGCACCCGGTCTCGTGCTGGGCTATCTGGCCGTACAGGGCCTGTTCGGCGTGGTGGGCCTGGAGATCCGCTTGTGGAAGTCGTTCGCGCGGCCCGGATCCGGGGCGCTCGAACAGCGGGTCGTCCAGCTCACCGCCACCCGCGCCGAGGTCATCGATGCCATCGACGAGGAGCGCCGCCGCATCGAACGCGATATTCACGACGGCGTGCAGCAGCGGGTGGTGGCGCTGTCGATCCTGCTCGGTCGCGCCGAACGCGAGACCGACCCGGCCGGGCAGGCCGACCTGCGCCGCCGCGCCATAGCCGAAACCGGCCATATCCTGGCCGATCTGCGCGAGGTGTCGTGGCGGATCTATCCGGCCATGCTGGCCCGGGACGGCCTGCGCAGCGCGCTGGAGGCGCTGGCCGATCGCACACCGGTGCCGACGCACCTCGACTACCGGCCCACCCGCCGCCCGCCGCGGCCGGTCGAGTCCGCCTGCTACTTCACCGCCAGCGAGGCCGTCACCAACGTCATCAAATACGCGGCCGCGCAACGCATCGACATCATCGTCAGCGAGGCGGACGGCATGCTGCGGATGCAGGTGCGCGACAATGGCCGCGGCGGGGCGGACCCGGCCGGGCACGGGCTCACCGGAATCGCCTCGCGCATCACCGCACTCGACGGCACCCTGTCCGTCGACAGTCCCGTCGGGGGTCCGACGATCATCCGAGTGGAGGTGCCGTGCGCATAACCCTGGCCGACGATTCCGCGCTGCTGCGCGAGAGCCTCGCCGGACTGCTCACCGCCGAGGGGCACGAGATCCTCGATTCGGTCGGCACCGCCACCGAACTGCTCGCGGCCGTGCGGAATCGGCAGCCGGACCTGGTCATCGCCGATGTGCGCATGCCGCCGGACCACGTCGACGAGGGCATTCGCGCCGCCCTCGAAATCCGCCGGAACTGGCCCGGCGTAGCGGTTCTCGTGCTCTCGCAGTACATCGAACGCCGCTATGCCAGCGAATTCCTCACCGGCACAGGCGGAATCGGCTACCTGCTCAAGGACAGAGTCTCGGCCATCGCCGCCTTCCTCGACGCCGTCGAGCGAGTCGCCGCCGGCGGCACCGCCTTCGACCCGGAAGTAGTGCGCCAACTGCTCCTGCACAGCCGCGCCGAATCCCCGCTGCACCGCCTCACGGCCCGCGAACGCGAGGTCTTGATGCTCATGGCGCAGGGCCACAGCAACACCGCCATCTGCGATGAACTCTTCATCACCCGCAGCGCGGTGGAAAAACACATCAACGCGATCTTCACCAAGCTCGAACTCCCACCCGGCGCCGCCCATAACCGCCGCGTGCTCGCGATCCTGGAATACCTGCGTGCCGACGCGGCTCACGAATGAGCTTGTGCTCCAGGAAATATGGGGGTTCGGGGGCGAAGACCCCGAACCCCCATCTCTGACCGATCAGTCCGCGTGCAGGTAGCGGATGGATTCCCCGCCCTTGGTGTGGTGCAGCCGCCCGAAGCGGCTGTCGAGTAGATGCGCCATGCTCTCCGCGGCTCCGAGATACGCCTCCTCGGCCGTCGGAGCCTTGTGGTTGGTCGCGACCGGGGGCTGGCCCTTGATGCGCGCTTCGAGGTTGCACTTCTTGTCTTCGGAACCGCCCTTGTGCCCGTTCACATCGGTGATATGGGCTTCGACCCGGGTGAGCTGGTCGGCGAAGCGGTCGAGGATGGATTCGATGGCGTCCCGGGCCTGCTCGATGAGTGCCGCGCCGCCGCCGATGTGCTTGTCGGCGAAGACCTGGATTTGCATGGCACATCTCCAATCTCTCGGAATAGCCGAGATTTTGCTGACACCACCGACACTACCTCCGATCCGGAACGGGCGCTGGTCGGAAATGTCACCGTCGAGGTGGGAACCGTCAACCCGCCCGGACACGTTGATCAGGGGTCGCGGTGAGTTCGCGACCGGTATCGGCGAGCTGATGTCCGTTCGCGCAGCACAGGGTGGCGCGCACCGGAGCCCCGCACCCGGAATGGGTGACGGCCAGCGGCGGACCCGCCGGTCCGGCCAGGTGCTTATCGCCCCACTGCATGAGCGCGGTCAGCACGGGCTGAAGCTCACGGCCCGCCTCGGTGAGCCGGTACTCCTGCCGGATCCGCGACCCGGGCTCCCGATAGTCGCGCCGCTCCAGCACTCCCGCCTCGACCAGGCTCTTGAGCCGCTTGACCAGCACCGCGCGCGGCGCGCCCGTGGCCTCCTGGATCGCGTCGAACCGGCGGACACCCAGGAACACCTCGCGCAGGGCGAGCAGCGCCCATTGCTCCCCGACCACCGCGAGCGTGGCCGCTACCGAACAGTTCCGTGCCATGCGGACCATTCTATCTGGATTCACAATGTGAACTCAGTGGGTTATGGTGATCGCCATGACGACCTTCGAAGCGCCCGCCGCCTGGGGCGAGCCCCGCAGCAAGACCGTGACCTGGTACGACCCCAAGGCCGGGCTGGAGGCGCTGGCCGGCGGGCTCACCGGTCTGGAGTACCTCACCGGCATGATGGAAGGCACGATTCCGGGCGCGCCCATTGCCGGGCTGTTCGGCATGCGGCCCGTCAGCGTCGACCGCGGCGATATCGTCTTCGCCTGCACCCCCGACGAATCCATGTACAACCCCATCGGCACCGTGCACGGCGGAACCGCCTGCACCCTGCTGGATTCCGTCACCGGCTGCGCCGTGCAGACCACCCTGCCCGCGGGCGTCGGCTACACCTCGATCGAGATCAAGATCAACTACCTGCGCCCCATCCACGCGAGCACGGGTGAACTGTTCGCCCACGGCTGGGTCACCAAGCCCGGCAAGCGAGTTGCCTTCGCCGAAGGCGATATTCGCGATGCCGACGGGGTGCTGCTGGCCACCGCCACCAGCACCTGCCTGATCATCGGCGGCTGAACGCAGCCCACGCCGAGATGGCGGAGCGGGGCGCGATTCGTTTCGCGGTCAGCGCGCCGCCAGATCGAGGACGTTGAGAGCGAGCTCCTCCGCCGCGTGCGGATGGCCCATGGCCAGCGCAGCTTCCGAAACCGCTTGGCGTGCGGCCGGATCGGTGAGCAGCTCGAACAGGGCGGTGCGCAGGTTGGCGACGGTGGCGTCCCCGTCGACCAGGGCGCGGGCGCCGCCCTCGTCGGCGAGGATGCGGGCATTGCGGGCCTGCTCGCCGCCGACCGAATGCGGGTAGGGGATGAGGACCGAGGGCTTGCCGAGGGTGGTGAGCTCGGCGAGAGTGCCCGCGCCGGAACGGGATACGACAACGTCGGTGAGCGCCAGCACATCGGGCAGTTCGCTGCCGAGGAAGTCGCGGACGAGGTAGCGGGCGCGCAGCTCTTCGGGGAGACCGGCCGCGGCCCGGCTGACCTTGTCGTAGTTGTTGCGGCCGCACTGGTGGATCACATTGGCGACGGTCAGCAGTTCCGGCAGGAGTTCCCCGACGAGGTCGTTGATCTGGACCGCGCCCTGAGCGCCGCCGGTGACGTAGACCAGAGGGAGGCCGGGGGAGTAGCCCGGCCAATCCAGCGCCGGGACAGCGGCTTTCGGATCACCCGTGGTCAGCGCCGGGCGGATCGGGTTGCCCGTCACGGTGGCGCGGGCGCGCAGCTTGGCCGGCAGCATGTCCAGGGAGGCGGCGGCGCTGAGGGCGATCCGGGTCGCCATGCGCGCCAGCAGCTGATTGGCCTTGCCGAGCCCGGTGGTCTGCTCGTGGATGACCAGCGGGCGGCGGCGCAGCGCGGCGGCCATGCCGATGGGTGCGCAGACATATCCGCCGGTGCACAGCACGGCATCGGGACGGAACCGGCGCACCAGGCCCTGCGCCTCGACCACGCTCATCGGAACCCGCAGTGCGTCTTTGGCATTGGCGGCATTGAGCATCTTGAGCGGATTGCGATCACGGCGCAGCTTGCCGGCCTTGATACCGCTGAAGGCGACCTCGTTCTCCGCGGCCACCCGCTGCTCCAGGCTGTCGGGCGTGCCGACCCACAGCACCTCGGCCGTCGCACCGGCCTCGTCGACCAGATCGCGCAGCGCCCGCACGGCCGCCACGGCCGGGTAGGTGTGCCCGCCGGTGCCGCCGCCCGCGACGATGACGCGGACCTGGCCGCGTGCGGCGACGCGCTTCAGGATCGCGGCGCGATCGAGGTCGGGACCGGTCATGGGTGGGCCTCCTGCGGTAGGTGCGAATGTCGAGCCCCAGGCTAGCGTGCGGCGGTCCGGAGAGGTGGCGCCGAAGGTACCGGTCGGTCGTAGGCGATTGCGAGGTGTTGGCTATCGGCCAATGGGCCTTTACTATTGGTGTGACGCTGATCACGTTGTTGTACGCCACGCGAATTCCACGTCTCCAGCGAGAGGGCATCCATGCAGCCCTTCCATTTGCCCGACTTCTACCTGCCCCATCCCGCCCGGCTCAATCCCCATCTGGACCACGCTCGCGCGCACTCGGCGGCCTGGGCGAAGGCCATGGGCATTCTCGACGAGCCCGGACCCGGCGGTGAACTGGTCTGGGACGCCGATCGATTGGAACGGATGCAGATCGCGCTGCTGTGCGCGTACGCCCATCCCGACTGCGCGGCCGAGGCGCTCGCGCTCATAACCGAGTGGTACGTGTGGGTGCTGTTCTTCGACGACGACTTCCTCGCCAAGTTCAAGAACACCGGCCGCCGCGCCGAAGCCCTGCGCCATCTCGAGCGCCTCGAGCTGTTCATGGTCGAACCGGGGTGTGCCGCTCCCGAACCCGGCAACCCCTCGGAAGCCGGGCTGGCCGATTGCTGGGCGCGCACCATCGCGCACATGTCCCCGTCGTGGCGCGAGCGCATGCGGCGCAGCACCCACAACCTCATGGTCGAATCCATCTGGGAGCTGGACAATATCGCGCGTGAGCGGGTGGCCAATCCGATCGAGTACATCGAGATGCGGCGGCGGGTGGGCGGTGCGCCCTGGTCGGCGAACCTGGTCGAATACGCCTGCGGGGCAGAGGTTCCCGATCGGCTCGCCGATGCTCGACCGCTGCGCGTGCTGTGCGAGACCTTCTCCGATGCCGTGCACCTGCGCAACGATCTGTTCTCCTATGAGCGCGAGGTTCGGCTGGAGGGCGAGAACGCGAATTTCGTGCTGGTGCTGGAACGGTTCTTGGACCTGCCCGCCCAGGCGGCGGCGAACCTGGTCAACGACATCATCACCGCGCGACTGAAGCAGTTCGAGGACACCGCGGAAGTCGATGTGCCACAGCTGTTCCTGGAAACGGCGGCGACCGCCGCGGAACAGCTCGCCGTCGCCCGCTACACCGCGGGGCTGCAGGACTGGCAGGCCGGCGGGCACGAATGGCATCTGCGGTCGAGCCGATACATGAACACGGGCCTGAAGCCCGGGCCGACCGGGCTGGGCGGCGGGGTGGCCCGGATCCTGCCCGGGGTGCGGATTCAGCTGAATCAGCAGGTGCCGCCGCCGCGTACGGCCGGACCGCTGCCGGTGCGCGGACTGCACATGCCCTACGACGTCGCGGTCCACCCGGATCTGGTGATCGCCCGCCGCGATCTACCGGAGTGGGCAGCGGCCATGGGCCTGCTGAATCCGGCGGCGGGGTGGACGGCGGAGTCGCTGCATGCGGCCGACTTCGCCGCCCTGGCCGCCATGATCGCCAATGACGGCTCGGTGGCGGATCTGGTGCTGCGGGCGCGATGGTGCACCTGGGCGTTCTACGGCAGCGACGTGCTGTCGCGGGTGCTCCGCGCGAATCCCATTGTCGGGCGCGAACAGTTGCACCGCTTGCCGAGCTACGCGAGCCCGGACGCCGCATTGCCGCCCACCCCGCTGGAAGCCGGACTGGCGGATCTGTGGCGTGCGACCGCGGAGACGGCGGATGACGATTCGCTGCGCCGACTCCGCACCGCGCTCACCGCAATGATCGAAGCGTGGGAGTGGGTGCTGGAGAACGAAACCCGGAATCGATTACCGGATCCCATCGACTACCTCGATACGCGCCGCGCGGCCTGCGGCGGCGGTCTAGTCTCGGCGCTGGCGTCGCTGAACGTGGCGGAGCTCCGGAATATCACCGACTCGAGTGTGATTCGGCAGCTGGAGAATTCGGCACACGACCATGCCGCGCTGGTGAACGACCTGTACTCGTATCAGAAGGAGATCGAGTACGACCTCGAACTCCACAACCTGGTGTATGTGACCCAGTCCTTCCTGGGCTGCACGCGGGAGACCGCCGCCGATATCGTCGCCGATCTAGCCGATGAACGGCTGCGCCAGTTCGATCATCTGGTGCGCACGGAGCTACCGGGCTTCTTCGCCGATCACCGCCTGCCGGAACCCGAGCGGGCCGCCCTGCACACGCATGTCCGGCGCTTGCGGGATTACCTGTCGGGCAATCGGGCCTGGCACGCCACGACCGGTCGATACGCCGAACCCGCACTGCGGGAACGGTATTCGAAACCGGTGCTCGGTGCGCCGACCGGGCCCTTCGTGAGTGTGCTCGCCACCGCGGCGGGCCTTCGATCGCGGCGGGGAGTCGCATCGTCCTAGCCATCGAGCGTCCGAAGTCACCGGAGTCCGCGAGTCACTGGAGGTTGGCCATGAGTTCGTCGGCAGCGGCCGAGCCCGCATTCGGCATGCCGTGGGAAGGCGTGAATCACCATGGGAGCGGGCGACTATCGGCGCCGCGGGGCGAGCAGATCCTGGCACGGGCGCAGCAACTGACCCGGCCGCTGCTCCGCGCGGCGGTCGAGACCTTGCCCGATGAACTGGCGCTCATGGCCGGTTACCACCTGGGCTGGTGGGATGCCGATGGCATTGCCGTGCCCGCCGAATCCGGGAAGGGCCTGCGGCCCGCGCTGGTCCTGGCCGCCGCCCGGGCCGCGGGCTGCCCGCCGGAGGCCGTGCTGCATGCCGCGGTCGCGGTCGAGTTGGTGCACAATTTCACGCTCATCCACGACGACGTCATGGACGGCGACACCATGCGGCGCGGCCGCCCGACCGTGTGGCAGGTCTGGGGCATCGACGATGCCATCCTGGCCGGAGACGCCCTGCATGGCCTGGCCGTCTGGACCCTCTCGGCCGCGCCGGTGGCGGCGCTGTCCGGTATCGCGCGGCTGGAGGACGCCGTCATCGAGCTGTGCCTGGGCCAGCATCACGACTGCGATTTCGAGACCAGCGAGGAGGTCGGCCTCCAGGACTGCCTGCGGACCCTGCGGCACAAGGGAAGCGCGCTGCTCGGCTGCGCCTGCGCGCTCGGCGCGCTCTCTGCGGCGGCCCCGGCGGACATGGTCGAGGCCATGGAACGTTTCGGCCGCGAACTCGGCGTCGCCTTCCAATTGGTGGACGATCTCATGGGCATCTGGGGCGATCCGGCCCGCACCGGCAAACCGGTGGGCAGTGACCTGCTGCGGCGCAAGCGGAGTCTGCCGGTGGTGGCGGCGCTGGAATCGCCGACGGCCGCCGGGCGCGAATTCGCCGATCTGTATTGCTCCGGTGCGCCTCTCGATGACGCGGACGTCGCACACGCCGCCGATCTCATCGCCCGGGCGGGCGGAAGGGATTGGGCGCGCGCCGAATCCGTGCGGCATGTGCGCGCCGCCAAGGCGTGCATCGCGGGCTACCGCGGCGCGCACGACCTGATGGAGCTGGCCGACTGCGTCCTGCACCGCGACCGCTGATGTCGTGCACCGCGACCGCTGACGCTCAGGGAAGATGCGCGACCGCGCCGAGCATGGAGACGGCGGCGGCGCGGGGATGGGCCCGCCATTCCTCCGGCCGCCACTCCGTCACCGCCGTAATGCCCGGCGGGACGAATTCGAAGCCGGCGAAGAACTTGGCGAACTCGGTGCCGGAGCGCAGCTGGAACGGCACCCCGCTGCGCTGATTGGCCTCGTCCGTCTTCTCGACGTCCTCTTCCTCGAGATAGTCGTTGGTGGCGTGCGACATGACCAGATAACTGCCCGACGGCAGCGCGTCGCAGAGCGTGCGCACGATCTCGTACGGCTGCTGGTCATCGGTAATGAAATGCATGACGGCGACCAGCATGAGCGCGACCGGCTCGGTGAGGTCGAGGGTGGCCAGCAGATCCGGATGGGTGAGGATGCGCCGCGGATCGCGCAGGTCGGCGTCGAGATAGGTGGTGGCGCCCTGCGGTGCGCTGTCCAGGAGCTCACGCGCGTGCAGCAGCACGATCGGGTCGTTGTCCACATAGACGATCCGCGATTCCGGCGCGATCTCCTGGGCGATCTCGTGCACATTGCCGGCCGTGGGCAGCCCGGTGCCGATATCCAGGAACTGCCGGATGCCCGCCTCCCGAGCCAGATAGCCGGTCACCCGCCGCAGGAAATTGCGATTCTCCACCGCGGCCAGGCGGACGGTGGGAAATGCCTCCGCCACCGCGTCGGCCGATTCCCGATCGGCCGGAAAGTTGTCCTTGCCACCCAGCCAATAGTCGTAGCGCCGCGCCGGATGCGGTTTGGTGGTGTCTATCCGCGCTGCTGCTGAATCCGAGTTCACAACGCCCCCAATTCATCTCGACTACTGTTTCATCATGTCAGCACCAGTTGCGAACCGGTAGCGGGGGGCCGCTGCCGGATCTCGTCCTCGAGGCCCCGCCCCGGAAGGCTTGTCATGCAGTTGCGCTATAGCCCGTACGACTTCGAAGTCCATGCCGATCCGTACCCGTACTATGCCAGGTTGCGAAACGAGGCCCCGGTCTACCGCAACGAAACCGACGATTTCTGGGCGCTGTCGCGGCACGCGGATGTGCGGGCGGCGATGCGGGATTCCGAGAAGTACTCCAGCGTGAACGGCTTTCGGATGGAACCCGCCTTCTGGGGGCCGCAGGCCGAGCGCTTTTTCTCCTTCGTCGCCATGGATCCGCCCAAGCACACCCGGCTGCGCGGCCTCGTCACCCGCGCCTTCACCGCGCATCGGGTGCAGTCGCTCGCGCCACGACTACGCGAGATCGCCCGGGGACTGCTGGAGCCGCTGCTGGCGCGCGGCAGCTTCGACCTCATGGCCGAATTCGCCGGACCCTTCCCCACCGAGGTGATCTCCGAGCTGGTCGGGGTGCCCGCCGCCGATCGCGACATGATTCGCAAGCTCGGCATGGAGATCATGTACACCGAGGAGGAGTCCACCGATCTGCGGCCCGAGGCCATGGCCGCCATCGGCGCACTGGTCGGGTACTACACCGAACTGACCATCGAACGGGCGCAGCGGCCGCAGGACGATCTGCTGTCCGGCTTGCTCGGCGCGGCCGACGGCGAGGACCGGCTGACGCCCGAGGAGATCGTCGGCGTGATCATCCTGCTGGTCGGCGCGGGTAT
Source organism: Nocardia sp. NPDC127526 (assembly GCF_042672265.1). Taxonomy (NCBI): domain Bacteria; kingdom Bacillati; phylum Actinomycetota; class Actinomycetes; order Mycobacteriales; family Nocardiaceae; genus Nocardia; species Nocardia sp. NPDC127526. The sequence goes on from NZ_JBHXVO010000036.1 coordinate 60,468, forward strand.
CGAGGCCGCCATGCTCAGCCTCGGCAATATCTGGCACGCGGGCTGGCTGCATCCCGACGCCCGCCGCGAGGCGCTGGGCGGCCGCATCGACGACTGGATCGCCGAGGCCATGCGCTGGGACCCGTCGACACAGACGCAGCTGCGCACCACCACCGAGGCCGTGGAACTGCACGGCGTCACCATCCCGGCGAATGCGCGCATACTGCTGCTGACCGGTTCCGCCAACCGCGACCCGGAGGTCTTCCCCGACCCGGACACCTTCGACCTGGATCGCGACACCGGCGCGTCCCTGGTCTTCGGCAGCGGCCGTCACCACTGCCTCGGCTCGAACCTGGGACTGCTGGAACTGCGGATCGCGCTGGGCGAAATCGTGTCCGCCATCTCCGACTACGACGTCGACGGCGACGGACTCGTGCGCATCCACGCCTCCAACAACCGCGGCTTCGCGAGCCTGCCCACCACGGTCACCCCGCGCTGAGCCCGGCGCTGTCGCGGGAGTTCGATCGGAGCTCGACCACGAGCCCGGCGTCGAATCTTCGGCGCCCGGACTTGTTCGCGTCCCGGGCCGATATGCGCCGGGCGCTGCGTCCGTCGTGGTCAGCAGTGCCAGCGCGGCAATGGTGAACAACAGGGTGAGCGCGAAATAGCCTCGGTAGCTGTCGGTTTGAGCGTGAATCAGGCCCGCGATGGCCAGGCCGGACGCGGCGGCGAGCTGGTGGATGATCCAGGCGGGGGCCAGGGTCCGGCCCATCCTGGCCGGGTCGAGGCCGCGCGAGAGGATGGCCATGGTCAGCGGGATGACCGGGAAGGACGCGATGCCGAACAGTACGGCGACGGGGATGAGGACGGCGGGTCCGGGGACGAGGACCATCAGGATCAGGGCCAGCATCCGCACGAGATACAGTGCGCGCAGCAGGTTTTCGGGGCGATGGGTGCGCAGCAGCCGGGACATGAGGATCGAGGTGAGTCCCGCCGCGAGCGCGGCCAGCGCCACCAGGCGGCCGGCGGCGGCCACCGTCCAGCCGTTCTCCGCCGCGTGTTTGGGCAGCATCAGGATTACGACGTAGAGGGTGGCGGCGTGTAATCCGAAGGAGGTCAGCACCTTCCATCGACCGAACAGTGATTCTCCGCGACCGGTGACGACCGCGGCACGCGGGTCGCGCGGCAGTGCCGGCCACAGCAGTGCCGTGGCGGTCAACCCGATTCCGCCGAGCAGTGCATAGGTGCCGCGGATGCCGATGGGTTCGAACAGCGCGGTGGCGGCCCACGGCGTGATCAGTTGCCCCAGATTGATTCCGAGCGCCGCGCGGGCGAGCGCCGGACCGGCTTGGTCGCGGTAGGACCGGGCGAGCAGGGTGGTGACCGCGAGCGTGGACGACGCCGCGAAGCCGAGCCCGCCGAGCAGCATGTACGCGGCGATGAACTCCCAGGTGCGCGTGACCGTCGACAGCACGAGATAACTGGACGAGATCAGCGTCAGCCCGCCGAGCAGGACCCGCTTGGGGCCGATGCTGTCGAGCAGCCGGCCGACGGGATGCTGCGCCAGGCCGGTGACGGTGGTGCCGAGCGCGGCGGCGACGGCCAGGGCCGAGGCGCTCACGCCGTAGGACGCTGCCGTGGGCGCGAAGAAGACGCCCATGGTGAAGTTCAGGCCGAAGGACACGGTCATTGCCGCCAGTCCCGCCCATGCGATCCGCTCCTGGCGCATCGTGACCAACTCCCTGCTGAATCAAGAGGTTTCGAAGACATGACAAAGACGGCGGCCCGGCTCGAGGCCGGGCCGCGCGGGTGAAGAGGCCGGAATCGATCAGTCGTCACCGGCATGGGTCCGGCGCAGCCTGGCGTTCTCGCGCTCGAGCTCCTCGATCCGCTCGCGCATGCCCTGAACGGCCTCGAGGACCTCCTCGCGCGGATACAGCTCCGGAATGTGCTGGCTGCAGTTCCAGTCGAAGGCTTCGACCTCGATCAGCACCGCGCGCTCGACATGGGCCTTGTAGTCCCCGGTGCGCAGGGACGCGATCAGCTCCGGATCGTCACCGGCCTCCACGATCCGGGCCCGTCCCATGATCTTCAGCCGGGTGCGGGCCGCGTAGTCCATCAGGAACAGTGCGACCCGATCGTCGTGGTCGAGATTGCCGCGGCTGATGTACTGCCGATTGCCGCGAAAATCGGCGAATCCGAGGGTGTGCGCATCGAGCACCTTCAAGAAGCCGCGCGGCCCGCCGCGGTGCTGGATATAGGGCCATCCGGTCTCGCTCACCGTCGCCATGTAGAAGCTGTCGCGCTCGGTGATGAACCACGCCTCGTCCTGGGTCAACCGGTCCGCGACGGCGGGCACCGCCGCCATGCGCTCGTAGCTGCGCAGGCTGCCGTGGGTGCGCTGATGTTCGCGGACCGTGTCGGTGAAGGCGATCTGCGCGTAATGGCCCGTCATTTCAACGGCTTTCGCTGGTGCATGTGGGTCATGCTCGCCTCCGAGTGAATCGCTCTAACCTTCTATTGATAGATAGAAGGTTAGAATCGGCGGGAACATTCCCGAACGGCGAAAGTTTTCCGCGCGGAGGTTTCAGCAGGTCTTTCGGACGTAGCCGGGTTCGCCCGGGGCGGAGACGTCCACGTCGCGGAGCACGATGCTCAGCGTGCTGCCGTAACCCGCGCACGCCGCCGACAGGCCGGCTTCGGTGTACTCGATATCGATCACGTTGTTATCGAAGGCCGTGGCGTAGACACCGCACTCGCCGGTGTCGCCGCACTCCTCCGCCACCGCGAAATCCAGTCCGGCGGCGACCTTCTGGTCCACCAGTTCGGCGGCGTTCTTCTGGCCGATGGCCAGGCCGCGCTCGTGCGAGCGCCGGGCGAGCAGGCTGATGAAGGTGACCGCCTGATCGGTGCTCAGCAGCCCCTTCGACCGGCTGTAGCTGTCGTAGTTGTCGATCTCGACGGCATTGAAGCGCTTGTCGGCGCATTCATCGATCCACAGACCGACCTTGTCCGCGATGCGCGTGCGCTTGTCGGCGGTGCGGATATCCAGGAGCGCCTCGTTCCACCTCGTGTCGTAGACGACATCGCCCTTCTCGTCGCGCAGCAGCAGATCCGACGGCCACTCGCTCTCCGCTCCCGGCTGGACCTGAAAGCCGTTCACATAGCAGATGTTGTACAGCCCCGCGGCCGGCTCGGCGCCGTGATCGCGGCTGACGACCGTGACCCCTACCGGCGGCGCGTAAGGAGTCGAGATCTGGTAGTCGAACCCGGCGTGCGGCGGCGGCAGTGTCACCGCCGGTGCGGCGCCGGTGATGACGGCCCCTTGGGCGAGGAAGCAGGTGGCCGCGATGGCGGCCACGGTCGCCGAGCCCGTCCTGCGGAGCCGCTTGTGAAGACTTGAAAACCCTTCAGGCACAGTCAGATACAACCATCGATAGCTCGTCAGCGCCAGAACTGGGCGCGGCGGCGCGGTTTCGAGGCGGATTCGAGGGGCCGCAGGCGAGCGGGTTCGGCGGCCGCCGGGTCGAGGACCAGCAGGGTGGCGATGCGCCGGGGAAGATCGAGGCGGGTGCGCAGGTGGGGCCAGGCGCCGTCCAGGGCCGCGACCAGGTCGGCGGCGTCCAGGTCGAGGGCGGCAGCGGCGTCGAGCAGGGTGAAGGGCTCGATATCGCGGTGCTGGGCGGCGGCGGTGAGCAGGGCGGGCAGGCGGTCCCGGCTGGTGCAGGCCAGCACCTGGTGCAGGACCGCGGCGCCGGTGGGGGCGTGGGAGTGGTCGGCCATACAGGTGGCGACGAACTCGATATCGGAATCGATTGCGGCGCGTAGTAGTTCGGCATGTTCCTCGACCACGGCGGGTTCGGCGGCGGCGGTGTGGAAAATGGCCGAAACCTCCGCCTGGGTCCAGCTGCTGCGGCGTGCGCGCTGAAATGGACTGCGCGACAGCCGGAATCGGCCGCTGCGGCCACGCTGTTCGTCGGGCGCGGCGGCGTCGAGCACCGTCAGGACCTCGATCGGGTGGGGGAGATCCAGGAAGGTGCGCAGCGATTTCCACCCGGGACGCAGCACCGCCACCAGTTCCTCGGGTTCGGCGCGGGTCATGGTGAGCGCCTCGAGGAGTTCCGGGGCGTCGAGCGCCGGATAGCGGGCGCATTCGGCGATCAGGGCGGGCAGGCGGTCATTGGGCGCGCAGGCCAGGAGTTGTTCCAGGACATAGCGATCGCGCGCGGCGGCGGAGACGTTCACCATGAACTGGGCCAGGATCGGCAGCTGGGTGTACATGGCGGTGTGCAGCACGCGGCTGTTGCCCGCGTGCACGGCCGGATCGCCGATCTCGGCGCGAATGGTCTCGTAGACCAGGAACCGGTCGTGTGCGCCGATGGCGAGATCGCGCAGGGTGCGATGGTGCCGCAGGTGGTGCATGACCTGATCGCGCTCCGCGGCCTCACCGGTGGCCCAATCCTGGTGCAGCTGCGGCCAGATGATCTCGGCGTCGCCGGGGGCGAGCGTGCCGGAGTTGAGCCGCTGCCAGGCGGCGGCGACCACCACGGCGCCGAGGTCGAAGCCGAGCTGGTCGGCGATCTGGGTGGCGCGGGTGTGGTCGCGGCCGGTCATGATGTGCTCGGTCAGGGCCTGCTCGAAGTCGGCGCGGGTGGCCGGGTGGTGCTCGATCTCCGCCAATGCCCGTGCGACGCTGGGGCGTTCGATGGCCAAGGCGATGGCGCGGCGTGCGATCAGATCATCGGTGAACCAGTCCGCGGTGAGGTCCGGATCGGTGATGACCTGGGTCAGCTGGGCGTCGTCGAGCAGTATCGGATCGACGGTGCGCAAATGCTGGTGATAGCACCACTCGCGAATCTGGTGCACCGTTGCGATGGTGTCCGGCAGGGTGATTCCCGCACGGCGGTGTTCGACGATGGCGCGGCCTACGGCCGGATAGGTGTCGGTCCCGTCGGTGGAACTCTCCGGGGCGATAATGCGCCGATCGGGTGGCGGGACGGCCGCGCCGCCGATGACGGCGGCAATGGCGGGCGTCTCCGGGGAGTACGGCTCGCTGGTGGCGAAGGTCAACTCGCGCAGCGTGTTTCGCGGCAGGATGCCGTAGAGCGCCTTCAGCATGGTGACGGCGTCGTCGGTGTGCTCGACATGCAGTGCGATCGCAGGCCCCTGACCGGCGAGATGGGCGAGCACCGCGCCGATGAGCACGGGCAGCCACGGCTGGCCGAGCATGGCGTCGGCGGTGGCCGCACAGCTGTCGCCGTCGGGCGGGGGCGCGGAGTGCCAGTGCTCGGTGGGGGAGACGGAGCCATTGAGCGCGGTCACGAAACCGCCGGATTCGAACAGTGCCAGAGCCGTTGCGCCATCGAGCATTCCGGGCTCGCCCGCGATCAGATGGGTCACACAGGTCCCGGGCCGCGCATCGGAGGGCGTCTTCAACCCGGCGACCGCGAGCCCATTGGCGATGGTGAACTCCAGGGCGAAGCTGTCCGCGGTCTGCTCGCCGACCGGCGGGCTGACCAGTCCGCCGAGCTCCCGCGAGGTGGATCCCAATGCGGCGGGCCAGTTTCCGGACCGCGCGACCACTCCCACTCCCGCACCCGAGGACTCCAGGTTGACCAAGGCCCAGCCGCACAGCAGCTGCGGGAATCCGGTCATCGCCCGGCCTTGAGCTCGTCGATCATCTCCAGCATGTAGACCACCGGATCGGCGGCGCCATAGGGCTTGAACACCGGATAGGTGCCGTCATCGCGTTTTCCGCAGCCGACCGCGGACACCGGGAAGTACAGATTCCACGGGAAGTGAATCGACAAGGTGGTGTCCACGAGTGGAAACAGTTTGCGCACCAGGCTTTTCGTGGTCTGCGACCGATCCATGATGAGGGGCGGATCGTAGGCGTTGCCGGCGCCGTTCGCGCTGATCGGGCCGTCCGCCCAGGTGGATGGCGGGGCAACCGATCGCACCTCGGGCAGATCGATGAGCGAGAGCAGATCGGACTTGGCGATAATGGTCGACACGTGCACGCGCGGCGGTTCGATCGGCAGGCGCTCCGGATAGCTGTTGGCGGCCCGCCACAGCTTGGCGATCTGATCGATCATCAGATTGGTGCGGCCAATGGTCTGCGAATGCTCGACGGCATTGCGCAGGCTCTCCTGCACGGCCGGTTCGGCGTACTGCTGCATATAGGCGAGGTACTGCTTGTTCAGCGTCGAGGGCACCACGAACCACAGGAAATCCGCGACCGCCAGATGCGGGCTGACCCGCGCCGCCACCGCGCCGTCGGTGATGTCCTCGCCGGCCACATCGACGAAGGCGAGATTCACCGCGCGGGTGGATTGCAGCGAATAGACCGTCACCACCAGCGGTTTGCGCTGTTCCAGCCCGGCCCAGGCGTGGCCCTGGGATTGGGCCTGCTGCTGCGGCATGGCAATGCCGTCGGGCCGGATGTGCTGGGTCTGCGCGACCGTCACCCGGCGCGGGCCGGTGGCGTCGAGCGCGCGGCGGTTGAGCAGCCGGGCCTCCAGCGCGGTCCACAGGCTGGCCGATTTGGGCGAGACGATGAACGAGTACCGGCCGGCGAGATGCGGGTCGTTCATCATCGAATGGATCATGGACACGATGAGATGGCTCTTGGACGAGGCCGATTCGCCCACGAAGCCGATCACCTTCGTCGGATGGTCCAGCGTCACCGGATCGATGTCGCAGCCCTTCGGGCAGCGCAGATTCAGCTTGTCGAAATAGGTTTCGATCTGCTTCGCATAGCCGCCGTTGCGCTGCCGGATCACGGTGTACCAGCGGTCGCGATCGCGGTCGAAGCGGAATTCGGTGAGGCAGTTCAGGCAGACGGTGCGCATACCCGCGGCCTCAGGTCAGCACGGCGAAGGTGAGCAGCACCAGGGTGCCGATGAAGAATCCCAACCCCACCTTCCACCCGATCCGCAGCCAATGCGAGGCCCGCGAGCCCGGATGCACATACAACTGCCAGGCCCTGCCGGTCGGTCGATCTCTCATTTCTTGCGCACCTCACCACAGTCCCGCGAGCTTGACCATCACCCACGTGAGAATCAGGAATACGAGCCCGCCCAGCAGCATCCCGGTCGTCGCCGCGCTGGTGAGCAGGACGGCGATATGCCAGTGGCTGTTGCGATGCAATCCGGCCAGGAAACGCTGGCGGGTGCCGATCATCGGCTCGAGATAGAAGTCCTTCGTCGATGCGTACGCCAGCGGGGGCGGCGGGGGTTCCGGGTCGTGGATCGGGAGATCGCCGAGGGTCATGGTGACGGTCGGCGCGGGCGCCGGGCGCAGGGGCCGCGGGCTCGGCGCGGGCTGATGCGCGGGGGTCTCGGCGTGTGCGACGGCCTCGCGGAATTCGCGCCGGAACTCCTCGGCGGAGGGATAGCGCAGCTGCGGGGCCGGTGAGAGCGCGCGATCGAGCACGGATTTCACCCGGCCGGGTATCGGCATCGGCGCGTACGCGCATTCGAGCACCTCGCGGCACACCACGGCGAGGGAGTACACATCGCTGAGATGGGTGCACTGGCCGTGCCGCAGGTATTCCGGCGCGGCGTACTGCTCGGTGCCCAGCGCGCGATGCTCGCGGGTGAGCCGCTGGAAGTTCTCCCGCAATTCGATGGCGATCCCGAAATCGGTGAGCTTGGCGGTCCCGTCGCGGCAGATCATGATGTTCTCGGGCTTGATATCCCGATGCACCACCTGTTTGGAGTGCGCGTAGACGAGCCCGGCGAAGGCATCGTTCAGCACCCGCAAAAGACCAGATAACGACCAGTTCTCGCGATTGCGGAGGTGTTCGCGCAGATTCTCGCCGTGAATGAACTCCATCACCAGGAACGGCGAGCGCCGCCCATTGTCCACGAACACTCCCGCGTCGTGCACGGTGACGATATTGCCGCAGCTCATCTTGCCCGCGATATAGGCCTCGTACTGGAACCGCTTCTGCGCGATCTGCTCATCCTGCTGTCCCACCGGCAGAATTCCGGCGTCCAGCACCTTCACGGCGACCTGTCGCCGCAGCTGCCGGTCCCACGCATCCCAGACCTCGGCCATCCCCCCGCGGCCCACGAGTCCCCGAAGCTCGTAACGACCATTGATCAGCCTCAACTGCGCGAGATCCCTTCACACCGGTGGCACGTTCCGCCCGCCCCACCCCCGGACCTTCCGAATCACCGCCGAGTCTACGCGCGCGATTCCACTGCGCACGTCTCGATTTCACCCGCCCCGCACCCCCTCACCGCCCAACCGCCTGGTCCGCCACCTCCTCCCCAGCAACCTCCACGATCTCCCGCGGCCACCAAAACACCTGCACCACCGCCGCAATCAACACCACCGCCGTCCCCAGCAACGCACCCCCCACCACATCACTGAGCCAGTGCACCCCCAAATACAACCGAGTCATGGACATCACAACCACCGCCCCCACTGCCGCCCCCACCGCGACTGTGGCCCGCACCCTCCCCGGCCGAGAAATCAGATACATCAACACCACAACCCCCACCAGCGCCGTCGTCGCGGTCGCATGCCCCGACGGATACGACATATTGCTGTGCATCACCAACCGCGTCTCGACAGGCGGCCTCTCCCTCCCCACCAGCACTTTCGTCAAAGTCCCCAGCAACGCCGCACAAATAACGGTCCCACCCACCAGCACCGCCGGCCGATAATCCCGAAATCGCCACCACACAACCCCCGCCACCCCCGCCGTAATCACCGTCGCATGCCGCGGATTCCCCAAGAACGTGATCCCCTTCGCCACCCCCGTCCACCCACCCGACCGATGCTCCACAAACCACCGCAACACCCCCGCATCCCACCCCGTCACCCACCCCGAAGCCGCCACCCACCCCGAAGCCGCCACCCACCCCGTCCACAGCACGAACACCGCAATCACCCCCACCGCCGCCATACCCCGCCGCCGAACCGCCACACGCGTAATCCCGGACATGCCCTCCATGATCAACCACCGCGATACCTCCCCACCCACCCCACCCACCCACGCGATTTGTCATTCCCCACCCCCACTGTGTAATTTCATCCCCGCACTCGGACACCCGAGAGCAACCATCCGGGGCTATGGCGCAGCTGGTAGCGCACCACACTGGCAGTGTGGGGGTCAGGGGTTCGAGTCCCCTTAGCTCCACCGATCGTGTCATTGCACGAACCGTTCCC
>NZ_JBHXVO010000037.1:0-64649 GCF_042672265.1 Nocardia sp. NPDC127526
AAAATCGAGACGGCCCCGAACCCACACAGTTGATGCACCAACTGTCTTCCCTGCCGTTAATTGACAGTTCGCCTGCGGCGGACCAACACACAGGCGCACGGGCTGGTGACCAGACCAGCTGGTGCCCGGACCGGCCGACAATCGCACCGGCTGGCAACCGCACCGGCTGGCAACCGCACCGGCTGGCAACCGAGCCGGGTTGGTGACTCGACGGGCCCGTGACCACGCTAGTTCATGACCGCACCAGTGGGCGAGTGGACGGGTCGTACGTGGGAGCGCTGGTTGACGGCCCCGAACCCACACAGTCGACGCACCAACTGACATCTCTGCCGTCTATTGACGGTTCGCCTTCGGCGGACAGACTCGGATAGACAAGCCGGTCACGGCATTTGGGGTTCGCCTTCGGCGGACGGGCTCGGATAGACCGAGCCGGTCACAGCCGTTGACGGTTCGCCGGTGGCGGGCGATCACTGGATGCCGGCGGCGTCCATGCCTCGGAGTTCCTTTTTCAGGTCGGCGATTTCGTCGCGGAGGCGGCCGGCCAGTTCGAATTGGAGTTCGCGGGCGGCGTTCATCATTTGGTCGGTCATGTCCTGGACCAGGTTGGCTAGTTCGGCTCGGGGCATGGACTTTATGTCGCGGCCTTCGTAGACGCCGGCGCTGACGGCGCGGCCTGGTTCGCCTTGGGCGCGGCGGCCTCGGGAGGCGTTGCGGCCGGAGCCGCCCACTTCAACCTCGGTTTCCTCGGCTTCGCGGTAGACCTGGTCGAGGATGTCGGCGATCTTTTTGCGCAGGGGCATCGGGTCGATGCCATTGGCCTCGTTGTAGGCGACCTGTTTGGCGCGGCGGCGTTCGGTTTCGTCGATGGCCTGGCGCATGGAGTCGGTGATCTTGTCGGCGTACATGTGGACTTCGCCGGAGACATTGCGGGCGGCGCGGCCGATGGTCTGGATCAGTGAGGTGCTGCTGCGGAGGAAGCCTTCCTTGTCGGCGTCGAGGATGGCGACCAGGGAGACCTCGGGGAGGTCGAGGCCCTCGCGCAGCAGGTTGATGCCGACCAGGACGTCGTATTCGCCGAGGCGGAGCTGGCGGAGGAGCTCCACGCGGCGGAGGGTGTCGATCTCGGAGTGCAGGTAGCGGACCCGGACACCGAGGCCGAGGAGGTAGTCGGTGAGGTCCTCGGCCATCTTCTTGGTGAGGGTGGTGACCAGGACGCGCTCGTCGCGTTCGGTGCGCAGGCGGATCTCGTGGACCAGGTCGTCGATCTGGCCCTTGGTCGGCTTGACCACCACGTGCGGATCGACCAGGCCGGTGGGGCGGATGACCTGTTCGACGAATTCGCCTCCGGTCTGGCCCAATTCGTAGGGGCCGGGGGTGGCGGACAGGTAGACCGTCTGGCCGATGCGGTCGGCGAACTCCTCCCAGGTGAGCGGGCGGTTGTCGATGGCCGAGGGCAGGCGGAAGCCGTATTCGACGAGGTTGCGCTTGCGCGACATATCGCCTTCGTACATGCCGCCGATCTGCGGGACCGTCACATGGGACTCGTCGATGACGAGTAGGAAATCCTCCGGGAAGTAGTCCAGCAGGGTGGCGGGTGCGGAACCGGCGGGGCGGCCGTCGATATGGCGCGAATAGTTTTCGATACCGGAGCAGAAGCCGACCTGCCGAATCATTTCCAGGTCGTATTGGGTGCGCATCCGAAGCCGTTGCGCCTCCAGCAATTTGCCCTGCTTCTCCAAATCCGCGAGGCGGGTCTCGAGCTCGGCCTCGATATCGCGGACGGCGCGCTCCATACGGTCGGGACCGGCGACATAATGGGTGGCCGGGAAAATGCGCAACATATCCACCTGCCGCACCACGTCACCGGTCAGCGGGTGCAGGTAATAGAGCGCCTCGATCTCGTCACCGAAGAATTCGATGCGGATCGCCAGCTCCTCATAAGACGGGATGATCTCGACGGTGTCGCCGCGCACCCGGAAGGTGCCGCGCGTGAAGGACATGTCGTTGCGGGTGTACTGCACGTCGACCAGCAGCCGCAGCAGCTTGTCCCGCTCCACCTCCTGCCCGACCTCCAGGTTGATCGAGCGATCGAGATACGACTGCGGCGTGCCGAGGCCGTAGATGCACGACACCGACGCCACCACCACGACATCGCGCCGCGACAGCAGGCTGGAGGTGGCCGAATGCCGCAGCCGCTCCACATCGTCGTTGATGGAGCTGTCCTTCTCGATATAGGTATCGGTCTGCGCGATGTACGCCTCGGGCTGGTAGTAGTCGTAGTACGAGACGAAGTACTCGACCGCATTGTTGGGCAGCATCTCCCGCAGCTCATTGGCCAGCTGGGCGGCGAGGGTCTTGTTCGGCGCCATGACCAGCGTCGGCCGCTGCAACCGCTCGATCAGCCACGCCGTGGTGGCCGACTTGCCGGTGCCGGTGGCGCCGAGCAGCACCACATCCCGCTCGCCCCCGGTGATCCGCCGCTCCAGCTCCGCGATGGCGGCCGGCTGGTCACCCGCGGGCTTGTGCTCACTGACCACCTGGAACCGGCCATCGGTCCGCTCGATCTCACCGATGGGCCGGAACTCCGAATGGGCCAGGGGGAGGTCGTCCGGGATCTCGGTTGCGAAAGCCATGCTCAACAGCCTAGGACGGGGCACCGACAATTTCCTGGACGGGCCGCTCAGGGCCTTTTTCCGACCAGACGGTCTGGTCTGCGCCGGATGACCGCCGCCGCGCCACGCCGAATGACGTTGCTCGGCGGCCGCCCGCAACCCCTCCGCGAGCCCCGCCTGAAATATCCGATCGCTCAATGATCTTCGCAAGGATGCGGATCCGTGACAATGAAATTGCAGACCGCGCACGCAGGTTTTCCGCCCCGTAGCAGGTGTAACCTAATCAAGCAGTCGGACGAGTCCGGAAGAGGCGAGGCGATGACCGGTCTGTTTACGGCACAGCGGAATTCCATCAATGGTGCGGATATGCAACGTTTCAGATCTGCCACCCCCGCGGTGGCCCCACATCGCCCCAGACTCGAGTACTTCAATGTGCCCGAGCTGTCCTGGACCGACCATCGCGGCTTCCTGCACTCGGTCGAGCACATGCACGCCGAGCGCTGGGGCCTCTACGTGGAGCGCATCGTCGACAATCCGCGGTTCCACTACATCGAGTCCTGGCTGCTGCCGGACCTGTCGCTACGGGTGACGGTCTATCACCTGCGCCCCGGCCACGATCGCAAGCAGACCTACTACCTCGACATCGGTGAATACGGCCCGGTGGAGGGCAAGAAGTGGCGCGCCGAGAGCCACTATCTGCACGTGGTGGCCCGCCCCGGCCAGGTGCCCGAACTGCTCGGCATCGACGAGCTGCTGGCCGCCCACGCGGCCGGATACTTCGATACCGCGCTCACCCACCGCGCCATCGAGCGGGCGGCCGCGGTGGTGGACGGCATTGCCGGCTGCGGTCACGATGTGGACCGCTGGCTCACCGCGCGGGGCTACACGCTCAACTGGCTCTGAAACGCAGACCACCCGGTCCGCCTTGCGCACGGACCGGGTGGGCGAGTCGACTGTCCGTCCTCCGACTAACCGGACAGGCTCGGAATCAGGCCGCCCAGGCCGCCGCCGCAGCCCCCGCCGCTGCCGGAACTGCCTGAGCCGCCCTTGGATTCGGTCACCTGCACGGTGATCGAGTCACTGATCAGGATCTGCCACGCCTCCAGCTTGTGCGTGCCCGCCGTGGTCGGCTTCCACTTGATGGTGACCTTGTTGTCGAGCAGCGACGGTGCGACCGGGCTGCCCGGGATGTCCTTGCCGTTGTCGGTGAACTTCACCGTGCTCAGCCGGTCGACCTCAACCGAGGCGGTCAGCGTGTAGGTGCAGCCGACCTTGTGATCCTTGCCGGATACCTCGAGGTTGCCGACCCAGGCGGCGGCCTGCGGGGCGGTGAGGGTCACGACCGCGCCCAGGGCGGCGAAGGTCAGCAGCCCGGTGCCGGCGCGCAGCTTGTATGCGTTCATACAGGTACTTCCCTTGTGTTGCGGGACCCACGCGAGTGTGGGTAGCCCGAAACATAGCGGAATACTTGTGTTTCACATTGAGTTTTCGTGAAGATTGCCCGGAGCGCTCCCCCCGGGTCCAGCAACCGATCCGCGACGCGAGCACCCCTCCACTGGACGACCACCGCCCGACACGCGATGCTGAGTGCATGACTCAGGCGCCTGCGGTTCACCTGCACCGACCCAAGGTCGAGTACTTCAATGTCGACGAGCTCACCAATGTCGACCCGAAGGGCTACGTCCGGCAGGTCGAGCACTATCGGGACGAGCCGTGGGGTCTGTACATGGCGCGGCCCTCCGATCATCCGGAGTTCCATTACATCGAATCCTGGTTGCTGCCAAGCCTTTCCCTGCGGGCGACGGTCTTCCACTTCACCCCGGCCGATCTGCGCGATCAGGACTACTACATCGATATCGGGGAGTTCACCCAGGTCGAGCCGAAGCGCTGGAAGTCGGTGGACCACTACCTGGATCTGGTCGTGCGCACCGGCCGCGAGGTCGAGCTACTCGATGTCGACGAGCTGCTCGCCGCCCATGCCGCCGGCTACCTCGACCTCGCGACCGCGCAGCAGGCCATCGAGACCGCGACCGCGACCATCGACGGGATCGCGGCGCACGGGCACAGCTTCGAGAACTGGCTAGCGGCGCAAGGAATCACGCTCAGTTGGCGGTGAGGCGCGCGAAGATCGCGTCGAACCACGGTTCCTTGATCGAGTAGTAGGCGTCGGCCGCGGCGGCGCCGGCGAGGCCCGCCGCCTTCTCCTCGGCGGCGCGCTTGATGTCGAGGTATTCGGCGCGGGCCGCGGGGTCCGTGCGGAGCAGGTCGCGGAATTCCAGGGCGAAGCGCTGGCCTGGGGCGCCCTCGGCGCGCAGGTGCACATTGGCCAGGCGGCCTGGGTCGGCATTGCCGTGCAGGCGTTTCGCCCACAGGGTCGCGTCGGCGGCGGCGGCATCGGTGGCGGTGGGTTTGGGGTTGTCGCCGGTGATGTGGGGCTTGTGCGGAAAACCCGCGTCTGCCAGGCGGTCTCGCAGGGCGTCGGCGACGGTGAGGTCGCGGACGGTGATCTGGAGGTCGATCACGTCCTTGGCGGGGAGGCCGGGCACCGCCGTGGATCCGATGTGGTCGATGCGCACGGCGTCCGCGCCGCACACCACCCACAGGCGGGCGATGAGCCGCTGCGCCTGGGCGGGCCAGTCGGGATTCGGTTCGACCAGGCGCATTTCGCCCTCGCGATGCGCGGGGGCGCGGGTGCGCAGATTGCGTTCGAAGGGGATCAGGCGCTCGTCCCAGAGCGCGTGCACGGCGGCGTCGAGATCGCCATTGGCGCCATTGTTGTCGAGCAGCACGTCGGCGACCGCGCGCCGCTGGTCGTCGGTGGCCTGCGCGGCAATGCGGGCGCGGGCGTCGGCCTCGTCGATGCCGCGGAATTCCACCAGGCGGCGCACCCGGGTCTCCTCGTCGGCGAGGACGATCACGACCAGGTTCATGAGCGGCGCCAGGCCGTTCTCGACGAGCAGCGGAATGTCCTGGACGACAATGGCGTCCGCGGGCGCGGCGGCAATGAGTTCGGCGGTGCGCTTGCCGACCAGCGGGTGGGTGATGCCGTTGAGCGTCGCACGGGCCTCGTCGCTGGCGAATGCCTTGGCCGCCAAGGCCGGTCGATCCAGGCTGCCGTCGGCGGCCAGAATTTCGTCGCCGAATGCGGCGACCAGGGCCGCCAGGCCCTCGGTTCCGGGCGCGACCACCTCGCGAGCAATCACATCGCTGTCCACCAGCACCGCGCCGCGCTCGGCGAAAATGCGCGCCACGGTGGATTTGCCCGCTCCCATGCCTCCGGTGAGACCGATTCGCAACATTCGACCAGTCTCGCACCTGCCCGAGAGCCTCGCATCAGCGCCCCTCACCTGCCGAAAAGTGGGATTACCCAGTCGGACCGACAATTTCACAACCAGCCGCCGACTTTTCTCATTCCGTGATATTCACGAGACCATTCCGCAACTTTTTCGGCAATTCCGGACCGCTTGTCGGCAACATTCCGACACGCCAGGGCGAATGTCACGCAAAATACGGTGTCGCACACTTTTGTTCGGCTAAGGTTCGCCGCAGGCGATCCTAGGCCGGTAGCAACGCAAGAGAAGGAACACCATTGGGCACCAGAAACATCCAGACGGGTCGCCACCGTCTGGGACTGCCGGGCACGATGCATTGCATCGAGATCCCCGCGGTCGCGGCAGCGCTCGCCGAGCACCGTCGTACGTGGCTCTCCCGACTCATCATCCCCGCCCGCCACAGCTTCGCGGCCATGCGAAAACGCTCCGCGGTGGCAGCGGCCCAATGGCTTCCGGCGACCGCCGGCTGACTTCGTTCCGCCACCTCGGCCCAGTCCCATTCGGACTGGGTCTTTGTTGTGTCCGGATTCTCCCGCATCGACGTCGCAGGCCGCCGTCGTCGTCACATTCCTGACAGTCACTTGCAGGTACGGCCCGTAACACCTTACGCTGGCCGCAATACCTGATAGTCACTTTCAGGTACCGACTCGCGGAGGGACCATGGCACAGCCAGTCGCACTCGACCGGCCCGATCCGGCCCAGCAATCCGACCGGTTCGGCATCGTCGGCGCCTGGGGCGTGCGCATGGCCCGGCATCGCCGCCTGGTGATGGGTGTGTGGCTGCTGCTCGTCGTAGTCTGCGCGGCCGCCTATCCGGCGCTGCACGAACGGCTCGGCGCACCCGATTACAGCGTGCCCGGCTCCGAATCGAGCGCGGTGGAACGCCTTGCCGCGGAACACTTCTCGCAGCTCGGCGCGGAACAGGACCTGATCGTCTTCCATTCCGGCCGGTACACCGTCGACGCGCCCGAGTTCCAGATCGCCATCGACGACGCGCTCACCGCCGCCCGTGCCACCACCGGCGTAGCGGGTGCGATCGGACCGTTCGACGGGACCGCACGGCTGCAGATTTCGGAGGACCGGCACACCGCCTTCGGCATCGTCGGCCTCGACGGCACCATGTCCGAGCGGGTGGATGTCGCCGCCCGCGTGCAATCGGCGCTGACCTCCGCCGAGAGCGGCGAGGTCCGGGCCATGCTCACCGGTTACGCCCCGATCGAGGGCGAGCTCATGCGCACCGAGACCGCCGATATGACGCGCGCCGAGAGCCTCGGCCTGCCGGTGGCGGCGCTGGTGCTGGTGCTCGCCCTCGGCGCGGTGGTCGCCGCGACCATCCCCATTACCGTCACCGCGGCGGGTATCGCGCTGGCGGTGGGCGTGCTGTTCGGACTGACCAGCCTGCTGACCTTCGACTCCCTGGTGCTGTCGGTGGCCACCATGATCGGCACCGGCACCGCGATCGACTACGCCATGTTCATCGTGAGCCGGTTCAATGAGGAGCTCTCCCGGCGCGGCGTGCGAGATCGCCGGGCACACAAGAACATCCATGCCGCCGTCGGCGCGGCCATGGATACCACCGGCCGCACCATCCTGGCCTCGGGACTGATCGTGATGATCTCGCTGTGCTCGCTGGCGGTGGTCGGCCTGCCCATGCTCAATGGCGTCGCCATCGGCGTGGTGACCGCGGTGGTCGCAACGCTCACGGCGGCCTTCACCCTGCTGCCCGCCGTGCTGGCCGAGCTGGGCCCAGCCATCAATCGCGGCGCGTTGCCCGCGAAGCTGCGTCCGGCCGAAATCAGGCGTCCGGACGAGAGCCGACGTCCGGAGAAGAGCCGGCGTCCGGACGAGAGCCGACGTCCGGAGAAGAGCCGGCGTCCGGACGAGAGCCGACGTCTGGAGAAGAGCTGGCGTCCGGAGAAAAGCCAGCGTCCGGTGGAAAGTACGCCCCGTCATTCCGGCGCGCTTTTGGCCGGAATCCACCCGGCGGAGCGAGATCCCGGCCAAGAGCACGCCGGGATGACCAGTAGGACTTCTGCTCGGACGCTCAGTGCGCCCACCGGGTCCAGCGCGTGGACCCGCTGGGCGCGGACAGTTATGGGCCGGCCGGTGCTCTTCGGTGCGGTCGGCGTCGCGGTGCTGGCGCTGGCGGCCGCACCGCTCCTCGGTATCCGCTACGGCATCGATATGGGTCTGGGGTCGATGAACGATCGGCCCGCCGGACAGGCAACCCGCTTGGTGCAGGAGAATTTCGGGCCCGGTTTGCTGTCGCCGATTCAGGTGGTCGCCGCCGGGGCGGACGATTCCGCGCTGTCCGGCAATGGCATCGTGGACATGAACCGTTTCGTCGCGGAACTCGGTCGCGATCCGCGCATCGCCTCGGTGCTGCTGCAGCAGGCCGATGGCCGGATGCTGGCTCTGGTCGTGCCGAAGGATTCCTTCGACTCCACCGCCGTTGCCGAGTTGACCGCCGATATCCGTTCCGGTGCACGTGGATTCGAATCGTCCGAAATCTCGGTCGGCGGTGTGCCCGCGGCCTTCGCCGATGTCTCCGCGCTCATCACCAGCCGCTTCCCCTGGGTGATCGCGCTGGTGCTGTCGGTCTCGCTGGCGTTCCTGATTTTCGCCTTCCGCAGCATCGTGCTGGCGGTCAAGGCGATTCTGCTGAATCTGCTGGCCACCGGTGCGGCGCTGGGGATTACGGTCGCGGTCTTCCAGTATGGGATCGGGGAATCCGTGCTCGGATTCCACAGCGCGGGATTCCTCCAGGTGTATCTGCCCATGCTGGTGTTCGCCGTGCTGTTCGGATTGTCCATGGACTACGAGGTTTTCCTGGTCCGGCGCATGAAGGAGGCGTGGGATCGGCATCCCGACAATGCCGCCGCCGTCGCCGAAGGGTTGCAACGCACCGCCCGGCCCATCACCGCGGCGGCAGCCATCATGGTGGCGGTGTTCGCGGCCTTCGTGACCGCGGATGTGCTGGAGCTCAAGCAGATCGGGTTCGCGCTGGCCGTCGCGGTCGCCATCGACGCGGTGATCGTGCGATTGATCCTGGTACCGGCGTTCATGCAGCTGTTCGGCCGCTGGAACTGGTGGCTGCCGAGCCTGCCCCGTAAGGCTCGCGACGAGCGCAGCCTCACACCTCAGGACGCGAAGATCGCCTCCAGCGCCGAGACCAGCGAGTCCAGCGCCTCGATGTAGACATCCTGTAGGCGGCGCTCGAATCCTGTTCCCGCCCAGTGGTTCAGCGCCGCCACGCACCCCCAGATGGCGGTGGCCGCGGCCAGCCGGATCTTCATGTCATTGGCATCGCGCCCGCTGCGCTCGGCGAACAGCAGCCGGAACTGCTCCTCCAGGTCCCGCATCTGCCGGGACTGCCGATCGCGCACCTCCGGAATCGTCAGCACATGCTGCATGCGCTGCCGGGTGCGCCGCTCCAGATCCTCGGTAATGATCGATTCGGTCAGCACCGGAATGAGCGGCCGCCCGATGGCGAGCAACTCGGTGAACTCGAGCGTCTCTCCCCCACCGGCCACCCGCAGCACTTCCAGCACCTGCGGATCGGCCTCGTCATACAGGACCAGCATCTCCTTGGTCCCGAAATACCGGTAGATGGAACTGGCCGACACCCCCGCCGCCGCGGCCACCCGCTCCACCGTCACATCGCGATACCCGTGCTCGTCGAACAGCTCCAGCGCAACCCGCTGGATCCGGCTCATCGCCTCGATCTTCCGCTGCTCCCACACCGATGCGGGAGTCTCCACCGTGGACTGGGACATATCAGCAACCAGATTACCTGTACCCGCCGTTGCGCCCCCGCTACTCGACGTGATGCATCCGGCCCCAACGCAATCCCCAGGCGGACCGCCTCCACACCGGTCCCGGCGGACGGCTCCCCGTCCCAACGCAAATCCCCTGGGCGGGCGGCTCCTCCCCCTCCAACGCAAATCCCCCCGGGTCCGTCAGGACCCGGGGGGATTTCGCTTTATTGAGCTACTGCGTCAGCAGAAGCGAATCAGGCGTTGCCCGACAGCTTCTCGCGGAGCGCGGCCAGCTGCGCATCGCTCGCCAGCGAACCACCGGCGGGCTCAGCCGACGAGGAGGACGACGCCTGGGCGCCCGACTCGGAGGAGTAGTTCGAGGGTCCGCCGTTGGCGGCCTCGGCGGCGGCGTCGGCCGCCATCTTCTCCATCTGAGCGGTGTGCATCTTGTGGCGACGCTCGGCCTCGGCGTAGCGGGACTCCCACTCCTCACGCTGCTTCTCGAAGCCCTCGAGCCATTCGTTGGTCTCGGGATCGAAGCCCTCGGGGAAGATGTAGTTGCCCTGATCGTCGTAGCTGTCGGCCATGCCGTACTTGGACGGATCGAACTCGGCGTTGTAGTCCTCGTTCGCCTGCTTCAGCGACAGCGAGATCCGGCGACGCTCCAGGTCGATGTCGATGACCTTGACCATCGCGTCGTCGCCGACGGCCACGACCTGGTCCGGGACCTCCACGTGGCGCTCGGCCAGCTCGGAGATGTGCACCAGGCCCTCGATGCCCTCCTCGACGCGAACGAACGCGCCGAACGGGACGAGCTTGGTGACCTTGCCCGGCACGATCTGGCCGATGGCGTGGGTGCGGGCGAACTGACGCCACGGATCTTCCTGAGTCGCCTTGAGCGACAGGGAGACACGCTCGCGGTCCAGGTCGACGTCGAGAACCTCGACGGTGACCTCGTTGCCGACCTCGACAACCTCGGACGGGTGATCGATGTGCTTCCAGGACAGCTCGGAGACGTGCACCAGGCCGTCCACGCCACCCAGGTCCACGAAGGCGCCGAAGTTGACGATGGAGGACACGACGCCCTTGCGGACCTGGCCCTTCTGCAGCTGGTGCAGGAACTCGGAGCGCACCTCGGACTGGGTCTGCTCCAGCCAGGCGCGGCGGGACAGGACCACATTGTTGCGGTTCTTGTCCAGCTCGATGATCTTGGCCTCGATCTCCTTGCCGACGTACGGCTGGAGGTCGCGGACGCGGCGCATCTCCACCAGCGAAGCCGGGAGGAAGCCGCGCAGGCCGATGTCCAGGATCAGGCCGCCCTTGACAACCTCGATGACGGTGCCCTTGACGGCCTCGTCACGCTCCTTGAGCTCCTCGATCGTGCCCCAAGCCCGCTCGTACTGAGCACGCTTCTTCGACAGGATCAGGCGGCCTTCCTTGTCCTCCTTGGTGAGAACGAGGGCCTCGACCTCATCGCCCACGGAAACGACCTCGGCCGGGTCGACATCGTGCTTGATGGACAGTTCGCGGGAAGGGATGACGCCTTCGGTCTTGTAACCGATGTCGAGAAGGACCTCGTCACGATCGACCTTGACGATGGTTCCTTCAACGATATCGCCGTCGTTGAAGTACTTGATGGTCTTGTCGATGGCGGCGAGGAAGTCCTCGGCAGAGCCGATATCGTTGACGGCTACCTGCGGCGAGGTCACGGTGGTGGGCATGTGTTGGGAGGCTCCGGACGGATTGTGGTCGGTAGTGGACATGTGGGCTTTCGGTATTGCTGCGAACTCACAGCGATGGAACTAACGTTGGCCATGCAACAGCACATCGCTGCGACGGAGCACAACGCTGCACAAAGCATGCGGACTCACAGCACGATTGTCTGCTCTACCCGGGTCTTGCGATCCGAATACAGAAGACACTCGCGGAAAACAGCGTACGCGACGGGTGTTGTACCAAGCAAACACGGGTGGTACTCCGCAAGTCTATAGGGTGAGCCCATGGCCGAAGATCACCCCGCCCCCGTCGAAGAAGCCCGCCACGCCGAGGCGAATGCCCTGCTGGGAACGGTGGGAGTGGGCCGCGCCAAGGTCGATTCGGAGACCAGTCAGCGCGCCAGCCGGCGGTGGTGGGACGCCGACGCCGCGGCCTACCACGACACCCACGCCGACTTCCTCGGCGTCGACTCCCCCGGCGGCGAGTTCATCTGGTGCCCGGAGGGCCTGCACGAGGGCGACTGGCATCTGCTCGGCGACATCGCCGGCAAGCGGATCCTGGAGATCGGCTGCGGTTCGGCTCCGTGTTCGCGCTGGTTGGCCGCCCACGGCGCGCACCCGGTCGGCCTCGATCTCTCCCGGCAGATGCTCGAGCGCGGCCTGGCCGCCATGACCGCCGGCGGTCCCCGCGTCCCGCTCGTTCAAGCCGGAGCCGAGGCCCTCCCCTTCGCCGACGCCTCCTTCGATCTGGCCTGCTCGGCCTTCGGCGCGGTGCCCTTCGTCGCCGACTCCGGTCAGGTCATGCGCGAGGTCGCCCGCATCCTGCGGCCCGGCGGCCGCTGGGTGTTCTCCGTCAACCACCCCATGCGCTGGATCTTCCCCGACGATCCGGGTCCCGAGGGCCTGCGCGCCACCATCCCTTATTTCGACCGCACCCCGTATGTGGAACTGGACGGCGAAGGCGAGCCGACCTATGTCGAACACCACCGCACCATCGGCGACCGCGTCCGCGAGATCGTCGCCGCGGGCCTGACCCTGGTCGACATCATCGAACCGGACTGGCCGGAGTGGCTGGACCGCGAATGGGGCCAGTGGAGTCCGCTCCGCGGCGAGATCTTCCCCGGTACAGCTATTTTCGTCACCGAGAAGCCCGCCTGAACGATCACCCGTCCCCGTCGAATCCGGAGCCACCATGTGGGATCCCCAGCAGTACCTGGCCTTCGACGACCACCGCTCGCGACCGTTCTTCGACCTGCTGAGCCGCGTCGGCGCACAGCAGCCGCGTCGTGTGGTCGACCTCGGCTGCGGACCCGGACATCTCACCGGAGCCCTGGCCGCCCGCTGGCCGGACGCGACCATCGAAGCCTCGGACTCCTCACCTGACATGGTGGCCGCCGCGCAGGCGCGCGGCGTCCCCGCCACCCTCGGCGACGTCCGGGACTGGCAGCCCGCCCCCGACACCGACGTGGTCGTGACCAATGCTGTGCTGCAGTGGGTTCCGGGCCATCCGGAACTGTTGTCGAAATGGGTGGCGCAACTGCCCGCGGGCGCCTGGCTGGCACTCCAGGTCCCCGGCAACTTCGATGCCCCGTCCCACCGCACCATCCGCGAACTCGCGGCCACGGACCGCTGGCGCGACCGCCTCGCCGCGACCGGCATCCTGCACGCCCGCGACGTCCTCGACCCGGTCGGCTACGCCGAGGTGTTGACCACCGCCGGCGCCGAGGTCGACGCCTGGGAGACCACCTACGTCCAGCGCCTCGAGGGCGACGACCCGGTCCTGTCCTGGATCAAAGGCACCGCGCTGACACCGGTGCGCGAGGCGCTCGAGGACACCGAGTGGGAACGATTCCTCGCCGAACTCGCGCCGCTGCTGCGCACGGTCTACCCCCGCCGGGCCGACGGCACCACCTGGCTGCCGTTCCGCCGCGTATTCGCTGTGGCGCACAAGCTCTGACGGTAGCTTGAACCTGCACGGTCCCGGTGGGGCCGAGTATGAGAGCTCGTGACGCGTCCGGACGGTCGTCTCACGGGCTCTTCGCATTTGGAACGACTACCGGTGGAAGGGCGGCAAGCCCGCGAAGTCCGGGGCCAGGCGCATGGTGGGGACTATGCGGGCCACCCATCGGCGAGCGCGGGTGAGCGGGTGGTCCGGAAACTCCGGGTCGTACTGGATGTCGTCGGCGAGGTTGTAGGGCAGTGCGCCTTTGACACCGGGAGCGTACGGGTGGGGCGGGAACATGCTCTGGAAGCCGATCTTGGTCATCAGCACGGCTTCGCGGATGCCGGTGGTGCCGGACTCCGGGCAGATACGCATCAGCCGGATGCTGCGGTCGGCCTTCGGGATCACGATGGAGGCGATGAAGACCAAGCCGTGATCCTGGTTCGGCAGCGGCATCTTCTCGATGCGCAGCAGCGCGGGCTGGGAGTCCACGCCGATGACGAAGGCCTCGACCAGGCAGCCGTTCCTGGCGTGGATCTCGGCCAGCCGGGCACGCAGGGTGGCGAGATCCTCCAGTGGCGCCGGGAGGTCGGGGACCACACCGAACTGTTCCAGCAGCAGCGTGTCGGGGGTGGGCGGGTCTATCCACGTGTTCGCGTCGCGCTGCTGTAATCCGGTGGTATCGAACGAAATTGACACGCCGCCACGTTAGTGGAGCACACCCTTGTCGCGCATGGTGCGGCAGTACCACCAGAGCAGGGCGGTCAGGACGAGCACGCCGATGTCGAACAGGCCGAGGCGGGGGCCGAGGGTCGACCAGCGGTCCATGAAGCCGAAACTCACTGCCTGGAGGCACAACTGGGAGATGGTCGCGGTCGCCGCGGCGAAGACCCCCCGGCGGGATCGGAACAGGAGCAGGGCGGCGGTCACGAGCCCGGCGGCGATATTGATCGTCCAGAACACCAGTGGCACCACCGGATAGTCGGTGAAGTAGGCGATCTGTTCGGGGCCGTAACCCTGGCGGGCGAAGTACTCGGCGTTGTGGGTGTGGGTTTCGATGTAGTCGTACGCACCGATCGCATTGAGCAGCAGGAAGAACAGGCCGATCGGCCAGAGGTGCCAGGGTGTGGCGGTGCGGACAGGTGCGGTGTGCGGATTCGCTGATGCCATCGGCTTCCGTTCCACGGGCGGGATGGGATCGGGGCCGGGACCAATATGTCCCGGCCCCGCTGTTCAGTCGGATTTCGGTTCTCGCCCGGCCTGTTTGAGGGCCGTGCGGAGGGCGTATTCGATCTGGGCGTTGATGCTGCGCAGGTCGTCTGCCGCCCATTTCGCGATGGCTTCGTGAATGGCCGGGTCGAGCCGCAGCAGTACCTTTTTCGGCTCGCGCTTCGGCATTACGTGTAGAGGGAGCCGGTGTTGACGACGGGCTGGGCGGGGCGATCACCACACAGGACGACCAGCAGGTTGGAGACCATCGCGGCTTTGCGCTCCTCATCGAGTTCGACCATGCCCTCGCTGGCGAGGCGGTCGAGGGCCATGCCGACCATACCCACCGCGCCTTCCACGATGCGGCTGCGGGCGGCGACCACCTGGGCGGCCTGCTGGCGGACCAGCATGGCCTGGGCGATCTCCGGCGCGTAGGCGAGGTGGGTGATGCGGGCCTCGATGATCTCGATGCCGGCGGTGAGGGTGCGCTCGCGCAGTTCGACGGTCAGCTCGCCGGCCACCTCGGCGCCGTCGCGCAGGCTGGTGCGGTCGGCGTCGTGGGCGTCGTAGGGGTGGGTGGTGGCGAGGTGGCGGACCGCGGCCTCGGACTGGGTCTCGACGTACTCCTCGTAGTCGTCGACGGCGAAGGCGGCCTTGAAGCTGTCGACCACGCGGTAGACGACCACCGCCGCGATCTCGACCGGATTGCCGTCGGCGTCGTTGACCTTCAGCTTCTGGGTCTCGAAGTTGCGCACCCGCAGCGAGATGGTGCGCTTGTCGGTCAGCGGCGTGACCGAGAAGAACCCGGGTTCGCTCACCGAGCCGATGTAGCGGCCGAAGAACTGAATCACCTTGGCCTCATTGGGATTCACGATGGTGAGACCGGTGCTCATCAACAGCAGCAGCGCGCCGAGCACGCTGAAGACGACGGCCGCGATGACGGCGCCCGCGCCGGCGCCGTCCGCCGCCTGGATGAATCCCCATGCCGCTCCCGCCGCCACGGCGAGGAAGGCCACCAACAACACCGCGGCGACCACGAAACCATTCGCCCGGCGTGCTTGCCGAAGCTCCATTGCTATCCTCCCACTATCGAAGTGATATCACGACGATAGCTCGAGACGGGTACGCCGGCAAGGACGATCACCGGGCGCGCCAGCCCTCCGAACGCACAAGGCCGCCGCGCACCCGGCGCGGCGGCCTTGCTTCGATCACCCTCGGCGCGGGCGGATATTGCGGTTGAAGCGGAACAGGTTGTGCGGGTCGTAGCTCGACTTCAGGGCGGCGAGCCGGTCATAGGTGGCGGCGCTGTAGCCCTCCCGGGTCTGCGCCTCGTCGGCCCAGCTCCCGCCGCCGTAGAGGAAGTTGAGATTGTGACCGACGGTCCAGGGCTGCAAGGTTTTCCGCACCAGATCCAGGCGGTCGCGCACGGCGGCATCGGAATGCGGTCCGGGCAGCGAGATGGCGCGGCCGAGGTATTCGGCCGCACGGTGATCGACCGCGATCTCGGCCGGGCCGCGGCGGCGCAGCGCACCGCCCAGATGCCGGAATCCGGCGACGACCGGCACCGTCGACTCGGGGCCCGTCACCTCGAGGAAGGCATCGGTGGCCTCGGCGGGCAGCTCGCTCAGCAGCGCGTTGGTGGCGGTGTAGGGGTGCGGGTGCGGCGGATCGCGGTGAATCTCATGGGTGTCGACATAGGGCATGCCGCGCAAATCGTCGGCCATTCGGTCGGCGGCGGCGCGCAGCGGGGCGACCAGGCGCTCACCCTCGGCCTGCGAACCGGTGAAGGCGATGCTGATGGTCGCGGTGTAGCGCCCGCGCAGGTGTTCGGGCACCTGCGGGATGTCCGGGAGGGTGATCATGGAGATGGCCGAGGTCAGCTCGTCGGGGACATCGGAGGTCCACAGCCGCCAGGCTTCCAGCGCCTGCGGCACGTACCGGGTGTCGAACTGCAGCTGGCCGCCGTAAACCGTTGTCACCGGCATCAATTCGATTTCCAGCGCGGTGACCACGCCGAAGTTGCCGCCGGTGCCGAGCACCGCGCCGAACAGTTCGTCGCCGGGCTCCAGGCGGCGCAGCCGGCCGTCGGCGGTGACCATCTCGATGGCGCGCACATGGTCTGCGGCATAACCGAATTCGCGGGCCAGCAGGCCGACGCCGCCGCCCAGGGTGTAGCCGACCACGCCCACCGACGGCGAGGAGCCGTTGAGCGGTGCGAGGCCGTGCGCGGCCGCGGCGTCGATGAGCTGCCCGGCCTGCACGCCCGCGGCGACCCGGGCCGTGCGGCTCGCGGCATCGATCCGGATGTCGGTCATGCGGCTGGTATTGATGAGCACGCCACCCTCTGCGGCCACCGACAGTCCATGCCCGGTGGCCTGGACCGCGACCGGAAGACCGTGGCGCGCAGCGTATTCCACGGCCGCCCGCACATCTTCGGCGTGTGCGGCGGCGACCACGGCGGCGGGCCGATGCGTGTAAGCCGTTTGGAATCCCGCGATTTCGGCCTCGTAGCCGGTGTCGCCGGACTGGAGGACCGGGCCGGTGGTCGCGGGCAGTTCGGTGATCGAGGACTCTCTGTTCGTCATGTCCATGACTCTGCCGAGATTTGATCGATAACTCTAACAGATAGTTTTTCTCAAAGCTAGAATCAATAGTTATGGAACTTCGCCAGCTGCGCTACTTCGTCACCGTCGCGGAGGAAGCCAACTTCACCCGCGCGGCAGCCAAACTGCATCTGGCGCAACCCGGGCTCAGCGCCCAGATCAAGCAGCTGGAACGCGAACTCGGGCAGCAACTGCTGGACCGTTCGACGCGCACGGTCGGCCTCACGCCCGCAGGCCGGGCCGTCCTGCCGTGGGCGCGGGCGGCGCTCGATGCGGCCGAGCGGATCACGCACACCGTGGACGAGTTCACCGGACTGCTGCGCGGGCATGTGCGGGTGGGGCTCATCGGCGCGGTGGATCAGGAGATCGATATCGCCGCGGTGCTGGCCGGTTTTCACCGCGATCACCCGCAGATCGGCATCTCGCTCACCGAGGACGTCTCCGAATCCATGTACGCGGCCCTGCGCCGGGGCGAGCTCGATATCGGCTTGCTCAGCCTCTCCGGTGTGGACTTGGATCCGGCGGTCACGACCGAGACCATTTTCGAGACCGTCGTCGTGGCCGCGGTCGCGGTGGACGCACCCGATTTCGGGGATCGGATCACCCTGGCGGAGTTGTGCACGCACCCGCTCATCTGCCTGCCACGCGGGACCGGCATTCGCGGGATGCTGGAAACAGCTTGCGCCGCAGCCGGTCTCACGCCGAATGTGGCATTCGAGGCGGTCGCTCCCCCGCTGCTGATGAAGCTGGCCGCGCACGGTCTGGGCACCGCGGTCGTGCCGCCGATCCCAGCCGAGGACGCCGCCGCGTTCGGCGTGCGCACGGTGGCTATCGATCCGCCCATGAACGGCCGCCTGGCGCTGGCCTGGAATGCGGAACGGCCGATGAGCCCGGCCACGAAAGTCCTGCTGGGGCAGTTCCGTATCGCGCTGGCGTCGTGGAAGCACCCCGGACCTCGGATCGGGCCCGGGCGAACACGGTCAGCGGCGCGCCCGGCGCCAGGAACGCATGTTCCATGAGCGGTTACCGCTGCCGACGCCCGCGAGATGGAGTGCGACGAGCAGTAATCCGAGGATGACGAACGTGCCTTCGTCGATCTCTCCGATCGAGGCATTCGTCAGATCGAGCAGCAATGCGAGACCGAACGCGACGGCGGCGGCGATGGCCATCATGTGAACCTCCCTGGTCTGGTCGCCGGATACCCGCAGGCCGGGGACACAAACCAGGATCGAATCAGGCCGCTTCCGGGTGTGTCGGCGTGAGCACTGCGCGCAGTCCGCCGTCGAGCGCGGCCTGAATACCGACCAGTCCCAACAGGACAATGCCGGTGACAATGTGCTGGATGGCGTCGGTGATGTGGTTGGGGAAGGCGAAGAAGAGCACCTGCTCGGAGAACAGCGCCCAGATGCCGACCACGAATCCGCCTCCGACAGCGGCGATTACGCAGTACCAGGCCGCCCACCACTTGCGGATGGCGGCGATCGGCGCGGGGCCGAACAGCGCCAGCCCGGCCACGGCGTGCCAGCCGTTGTAGTCCATGCCGAGGACCGGGGTCGCCGGCGCGTGATGCCCCACCGCGAAGCTGGGCTCGGCGATCCAGCCCGCAATGGCCCAGGCGATATGCACCAGCCCGACCACAAGCACCGCCCATTGCAGAAAACTCCAGTGCGCCAAGGTGATTCGACGCTCCCCTACCGGCTGTGCGCTCATGGCGCCCACCTCCCGCCGTGTGGCCATTTCTACTACGCAGTGTAGTTGAGATGCAGTCTATGGAATAGATAGTTATCCCTATCACTCCCTAAACTTCCCTATTGTTGATCCAGATAGATGTGTTTACAGTAGTTTGCATGACAGATCGCCTGTTCTCGGTGGAAGAGGTGGCCGAGCTCCTCGGCCTGCACGTGCGCACGGTCCGCGGATATGTGCGCGACGGAAAGCTCGCCGCCGTCCGCATCGGCAAGCAGTACCGGATCGCGCAGGCGGACCTGGAGACCTTCACCGGCCTGCCGGTACCCGACGCGGCACGCGACTCGGTGCGCCGCGCCCGGCACTCCGAGGTGTCGAGCATTGTCGAGATCGACGCCGTGGATGCCGCGACCGTCGATCGCCTGTCCACCCTGCTGACCGGCGCGACCGCCAATCGGTATCCCGAGGATCAGCCGATCCGAATCCAGACCATCCACGACGCGGAGCGCGCCCGTTTGAAGGTCATCATCGTCGGCGGCCTGGCCGATACGGGTCGGCTGCTGGAGTACATGGAAGAAGTGCTCGCCTCATGAGCACGAACAAGACCACCGCACGCCCGGCCGCGATCTACAAGTCCGCGGCGGGCGCGGAGGCGATCCAGCGGAACTACCGGGAGATGTTGCACGCCTGGCCCGTTCCCGCCGAGGAGCTGCGGATACCGACCCGCGAGGGCGAGACCTTCGTCATCGTCTCCGGCCCGCAGGACGCTCCCCCGCTGGTGCTGCTGCACGGCTCCGGCGCGAACTCGACCAACTGGCTCGGCGACATCGCCTCCTGGGCACAGCATTTCCGCACCTACTCCGTCGACATCGTCGGCGAGCCGGGCGGCAGCGCCCCCTCCCGCCCCGTCCTGGGCTCCGAGGCCATTGCTTTGTGGCTCGACGATGTCCTTGCCGGACTGGGCATTTCGCAGACCGCCCTGGTGGGCATGTCCCTCGGCGGCTGGCACGCCCTGGACTACTCGATCCGCCGCCCGGACCGAGTGACCCGGCTGGCCCTGCTGTGCCCCGGCGGCGTCGGCAAACAGCGCGTCGGCTGGCTGTTCAAAGCCGTGCTCGACCGCGTCCTCGGCCGCCACGACCTGGCCCGCTCTGCCAAGCTGGTGACCGGCCTGGACGACGCTCACCTGGCGCCGGTCCTGGACCAGGTCGTCCTGACCTTCACCCACTTCAACCCGCGCACCGAGAAGCTGCCCGTCTTCACCGACGCCCAACTCCACAGCCTGACCATGCCCGTCCTGGTCATCGTCGGAGCCCGCGACGTCATGCTGAACTCCACCGAAACCGCCCGCCGCATAACACAAAACGTCCCGGACGCCACCGTGCACGTACTGCCGGACGTCGGCCACGCCGTCCTCGGCCAAACCGCCACCGTGCTGAAATTCCTGCAAGACAACTGAACTCGCCCGCCTCCGCGCGGAGCCGACCTTCGCCGTGAACATCCGCGCCGCGCGAACCCGCCCCACACAGCGCCTGCCCCAACACATTCGCCCGCGAAGGCACCGCGCCCGTACGGCCTCTCCCCGTCTACACATTCGCCTACGTGGACGCCACGCCGCGCACGGCCTCTCCCGGTCTACACATTCGCCTACGTGGACGCCACGCCGCGCACGGCCCCTCCCGGTCTACACATTCGCCTACGTGGGCACCGCGCCGCGCACGGCCCCTCCCCCACTACACATTCGCCCCGCTCCGATACTTCGGAGCGGGGCGAATCAAATGTGTTTCCTCGTCAGAGGATCCGCGACAGGAATGCCTTGGTGCGCTCGTGCTGCGGGTTGGCGAGGACCTCGCGGGGGTTGCCGGCTTCGACGACCACGCCGCCGTCCATGAACACCAGCTGGTCGGCGACCTCACGGGCGAAGCCCATTTCGTGGGTCACGACCACCATGGTCATGCCGTCGGCGGCGAGTTCGCGCATGACGCCGAGGACTTCACCGACGAGCTCCGGATCGAGCGCCGAGGTGGGCTCGTCGAAGAGCATCAGCTTGGGATCCATGGCGAGGGCGCGGGCGATGGCGACACGCTGCTGCTGGCCGCCGGAGAGCTGCGCCGGATACGATTCGGCCTTGTCCGCCAAGCCAACTCGCGCCAGCAGCTCCTTCGCCCGCGCGACGGCGTCGGCCTTCTTGACCTTCTTGACCTGGGTCGGCGCTTCGATGATGTTCTCCAGCACCGTGCGATGCGGGAACAGGTTGAAGTGCTGGAAGACCATGCCGATATCGCGACGCTGCCGGGCCGCCTCGCGCGGGTGCAGCTCGTAGAGCTTGCCGTTCTTCTCCTGGTAGCCGACGAGTTCGCCGTCCACGTAGAGCCGCCCGGCATTCACCTGCTCGAGGTGGTTGATGCAGCGCAGGAAGGTGGACTTGCCGGATCCGGACGGACCGATCAGGCACAGCACCTCACCGCGCTTCACCTCCAGCGAGATGCCCTTGAGCACCTGCAGCGCACCGAAGTTCTTGCACACCCGGTCGGCGCGCACCATCAGCGCACCGTCCACGGGATCCTTCGTCATGCTCGTGCTCACAGGTCTCCTCCGCCCCGCAGCGCGGCCAGCGCCCGCATCTGTTTCGCGGTCAGCTGCCGCGACATGCCACGCGAGTAGTACCGCTCCAGGTAGAACTGCCCGACCATCAGCACGCTGGTGATGGCCAGGTACCAGGTGGCCGCGACCAGCAGCAGCGGGATGGGCTGGAAGTTGATGCCGTAGATGTCACGCGCGCGGCCGTACAGGTCGATGGTCAGCGGAATAGCCGTGACCAGCGAGGTGGTCTTCAGCATGCTGATCAGCTCGTTGCCGGTCGGCGGGATGATCACCCGCATGGCCTGCGGCAGCACCGTGCGGCTCATGGTCTGCGCCCACGACATGCCCAGCGCCGTCGACGCCTCGCGCTGCCCGTCGCCCACGGAATTGATTCCGGCACGGACGATTTCGGCCATATACGCGGCCTCGTTGAGACCCAGGCCGATGACCGCGAAGAAGAACGGCGCCGACCAGCCCTGCACATCGAAGGTGGTCAGGGTCGGACCGAACGGCACGCCGACGGTAATGGTCTTGTACAGCGACGGGAACAGGCCCCAGAACACCAGCTGCACGTAGACCGGCGTCCCGCGGAAGATCCACAGGTACACCCACGCCACCGAGCGCAGCACCGGATTCGGCGACAGCCGCATGACGGCCAGCAGCACGCCGAGCACCACGCCGATGGCCATGGCCAGCACGGTGAGCTCGAGGGTGACCAGCGCGCCCTTGGCGATATTGATGTCGCGCAGGTACTTCGCGTAGGTGTCCCAGTGGTACGCCTCGTTGGTGGCGGCGCCGTAGACGAACAGGCCCAACGCGATCAGGATGATCGCGGCGGCGATCCACCGGCCCGGCCGCCGCAGCGGAATCGCCTTGATCGGCTCGGGCTCGGTGTTCACATCGGTCGCAGCCGAGGCTGCGGAGTTGTTCTCAGACTGCGACATTGCCGGATATCAGCCCTGTGCGCCGTTGATGACCGACTTGGTGATCACGCCCTCCTGGACGCCCCAGTTCTCGGCGATCTTCTTGTACTGGCCGCTGTCGATCAGGCTCTGCAGCGCCTCCTGCAGCACCGGGCCCAGCGGCGAGCCCTTCTTGACCGGCCAGCCGTAGGGCGCCGAGTCGAAGATCGCGCCGGCGGCCTCGATCTTGTCCTTGTTCTGCTTGATGGCGTACGCGGTCACCGGGGAGTCGGCGGACATGGCGTCGACCTGACCGTTCACCAGCGCGGTGGCGGCGGCGGACTGCTCGTCGTAGGCGACCTTGGTGATCTCCGGCTTACCGGCGGCGACGCACGCGGCGCTCTTGGCCGGGATCTCGTCGGTGTCCTGCACGGTGGTGCGCTGCACGGCGACCTTCTTGCCGCAGGCGTCGTCCGGGTTGACCGGCTTGCCGATCTGCGCCGCCCACTGGCTGCCCGCATTGAAGTAGGTCACGAAGTCGGCGGTCTGCTCGCGTTCCTTGTTATCGGTGAACGAGGACATGCCGAGGTTGTAGGTGCCGGTCTCGACCGCGGGAATGATCTTCTCGAAGTCGGATTCCTTGTAGTCGGCGGTCAGGCCGAGCACCGCGGCGACGGCGTTCATCAGGTCCACGTCGAAGCCGACGATCTTGCCGGTGTTCGGGTCCTTGAACTCGTTGGGGGCGTAGGGGATGTTCACGCCCACGATGAGCTTGCCGGAGGACTTGATATCGGCGGGCACCTTGGCGGCGATGGCATCGACCTTGGCCACGTCGACCTTGGCCACCTCGGGGGTGTTGGTCTCGGTGTTGCTCGTACACGCGGTCAGCGCGAGAGCGCCGCCGGCGAGCACGCAGACGGCCCGCAGGGCGCGCCCGCGGAAATCGAATCGACTAGACACAGCTGTCCTCCACAGTTCGGTTGCGCGACATCCGGGTGTCGCCCGCCGTTTGAAATGTAGGCGAGTCGAACCACCCACGGTGGTCGGTAACCGAACATTAATCGGCGACACGCTGGTCGCGTGGCCGAACACGCCCGGTCCCGGAAGTGCGCGCTCACCAGCGGTGCAGCCGGGCCCGCACCTGCTCGGTGAATTCGGTGGTAGATGCTAACCCACCCAAATCGGATGTGGCGACCCCAGCCCGCAAAGTATCCGCAACCGCGTGTTCAATGCGCTCCGCCACCCGGTGCAGCGCGCTGTGCTGATCGCGGGTCGCCAGCCAGCGCACCAGCATGACGGCGGAGAGCATGAGCGCCACCGGATTTGCGCGATTGTGCCCGGCCAGCGTGGGCGCGGCGCCGTGCACGGCCTGAGCCATGGCTTGCGTTTCCGAGGTATTCAGCGACGCCGCCATGCCCAGGGAGCCGCTCAGCTCGCCGGCCAGATCGGAAAGGATGTCGCCGAACAGGTTCTCGGTGACAATCAGGTCGTAGTCGCCCGGGGCACGGACCAGATGCGCCGCCGCGGCGTCGACGTGCTCGTCATTGACCTCGATATCCGGATATTCGGCAGCGACCTCGTAGCACACGTCGCGGAACAGGCCCATGGTCATGGGCAGCACATTGGCCTTGTGCACGATGGTGACCTTCTTGCGGCGGTGCGTGGCCACCCGGAAGGCCAGATGGGCGATGCGCTCGCACGCCTCGCGGGTGAAGACGCCGACGGCCATGGCCACATCGGGGGTCGGGCGGAACTCACCCGACCCGGCCCACATATTGCGGTCGGCGTAGAGGCCCTCGCTGTTCTCGCGCAGGATCATCAGATCCATCTCCGGGACCACCGAGCGCACGCCCTCCAGGGTGCGCGACGGGCGGAAGTTCGCGTACAGACCGAAGCGCTTGCGGATGGCCCCGGCCGGCGGCAGCCCGGTGCGGTAGCCGGCGGCGTAGGAGGCGCTGTCGTGCGGGCCCATGATCCAGGCGTCCAAACCTTCCAGCGCCGCGAGCGTCGGCTCCGGCACCGGATCGCCGTACTCTTCGATGCCGGCGTGCCCGATGAGCAGCGGGACCCAGTCCACGGGCGGCAAACCCACGGCCGCGAAGGCGTCGTCGACCACCGCTCGGGTGGCGCGCACGATTTCGGGGCCGATGCCATCACCTTCGATCACGCCCAGCCGAAGGGGAGTCTCGCTGTCGTTCATGGCAGTCATCCTCGCGCAAACACGCCGGACGGCAACACGGCGGCACACGGTCGCGCGGGTTTCGAGACCTGGGCGTAAGTTTCGGCACATCGCGGTGCGCTGGATGGAACGAGCGCGGTGCGAGAGAACACGGCCCGTCGGAAGGACTATGACGTGGTGCAATCGGTGGAGCTGGTGCTGGACGAGGCCGCGGAGGCCGAGGTGCGCCGCCAGTGGGAGCTGCTGCGAGCGGCCGGACTGCACCCGCCGGGCGCGGGGCACCGGCCGCACATCACCGTCGCGGTCGCCACCGAGATCTGGCCGCGCCTCGAAAAGACTTTGGAGCGAGAGGATTTCGAGCCGCTCGAGATCCGGCTGGGCGGGCTGCTGGTGTTCGGATCACGCTCCCCCATCCTGGTTCGCGCCGTGGTGCCGTCCGCGCCGCTGCTCGCCTTGCAGCACAGGTTCTTCCGTGTGGTCCAGGACTGCCCGGGTATCCCGGCCAATATCCGCCCGGACGCCTGGACCCCGCACATCACACTGGCCAGGCGGCTACGATCCGGCGACCTCCAGGCGGCGCTGGACGCGGTGGCTCGCGACAAGGATTTGCGGGCTACGGTTGTGGGTATCCGGCGGTGGGATGGCGATCGGCGCCAGGAGTGGCCGGTTGCTCAGGGAAGAGAACCGTAAGCCCCGGTGTTGCACCCGCCGAACCCGACAGAGAGGAAGCCATGGCCACCCAGACGCTCACCGAGCAGAACTTCGACCAGGTAGTCACCGGAAACAACATTGTTCTCGTCGATTTCTGGGCGGATTGGTGCGGACCGTGCAAGTCCTTCGCACCCACCTACGAGAAGGCGTCGGATCAGCATCAGGACGTGGTGTTCGGCAAGGTCGACACCGAGGCGGAGCAGGGACTGGCGGCCGCCGCCAATATCCGCTCCATCCCGACCATCATGGCCTTCCGCGAGGGCGTCCTGGTCTTCGCCCAGCCCGGTGCGCTGCCTCCGGCCGCCCTCGAAGACCTCGTCACCCAGGTGAAGGCCCTCGATATGGACGACGTCCGCAAGCAGCTCGCCGAGCAGCAGCCCAAGGCCTGAGCCACGTCGACACGTCGGCAGCGCACACAGCATGCGCCGCAACCCGAATGGGTTGCGGCGCATGTGTTTCAGCCCAGGGCGTTGATGCCGGCGATCATGGCGCGGACGGTGGATTCCGCTCCATCGTCGGCAATGGCGGCGCCCCAGCCGCGGCGGCCGTTGAACTCGCACTGCACGAAGGTGGCGGTGCCGTGTTCGGTGCGGCGCTGGTGGAATTGGAGGATCTCCACCGGGTAGCCCTCGTCGTAGAGGGCCGAGGTGAGCGCGGCGACCGGGCTGCCGGAGGCGGTCACCGTGCGCAGGTGACCGGCGAATTCCAGCGTCGCCGTGAATTCCGCGGCCCGGCGGTGCGTCCATTCGCCGAGCTTGATCGGGCCCGCGTGATCGCAGTACCGGTCATAGAACTCGGCGGGACTCAGGCCGGTGCTCTCGGCCCGCAGGCTCGCGGGAGCAGCGGCGATGAACGTGTGGGTATCGATGGTGATGGTCATTGACAGGTCTTCCCGACTTCTTCCCAGAAATGGCAGAGGGGACCAGCAAAAGATGTTCAAACGGCCGCAGCGAGGGGCCGGTCCGAATCAGACCCCGCTACGGCGGAGAACTACGAGTACGCGCGCCACAGCCACCGTCGCGGTGAGCGGAATAAGCGCGGCGCGGTCGCGGTCGGCGACATCGAGCGCTGCGCTGCGGCTGTAGGCGGGATTCGGCACGGCACCGAGCATAAAGTGCCGATCACGCATTGGCAACCATATTCGCAATCGACCCACGAGTAACTTCCCCGCAGGTCACCCGGCATGCACCCGAACCTTTAGCAAGATCGGATGCCACAATGAGCAAACCCGGCCGGACGCTCGATCGAACCCTCCGTGAACACTGCCCCACCCCGCCCCGGACGTTGGAGGAGATTCACGATGACCGATCCGAATATCCAGACCACCATCAACGCCCTACTCGCCTGCCACCGCACCTGCGTCCGCCAGATCACGACCTCCCTGGACGCCGGCGGCAAACACGCAGCACGCACCCACATCACCCAGCTGATGGACTGTGCCGACATCTGCCGCCTGACCGGAGACCTACTCGACCGCCAATCCCCTTGGACCGCAACCCTTTGCGAACTGGCCGCCGAAATCACCGCCCGCACCGCCGAGAATTGCGAACGCCTGGGCGAAGACGCCTGCGCCAAGTCATGCACCGCCGCATCCAACGCCTCAGCCGCCCTCACCGCCCGATTCGCCCGTTAATCCCCCACCCCACCAAGCCCCGAATCTGAAACATCATCGACCGGGCACTGGTGGCGGGGTTTACGGGCGTGTCGCCGCCATCAGTGCCCGGTCGACGTTGTTTCAGATCTTGCCCCCATCCGGATGCCCGGTTGGGGTGTTTTGGGGTTTGTTTTTGAACGCAACCACAGCCAGTCACCCCGTCCCCGAGGTGAGTTACGGCTCCCAACCGGGGAGCCGTAACTCACGTACCAGCCTGGCTGGATGACTGTGGTTACGGTCAAAGACCGAACCCGAAAGAGCAAAAGCTCGAGTGCTGGCGGAGCGAACTCGCTTGGTTAGTGGGCGGCGGCGTCCCAGCTGCGGCCTACGCCTACGGAGACCTCGAGGGGGACCGAGAGTTCGATGGCGTTGGACATGTTTTCGCGGGCGAGGGATTCCAGTTGTTCCCGCTCGCCCGGGGCTACTTCGAAGACGAGTTCGTCGTGGATTTGGAGGAGCATGCGGGATTTCAGGCCGGCCGCGTGGATGGCGCGTTGGGTGTCGATCATGGCGACCTTGATGATGTCGGCGGCCGTGCCCTGGATGGGGGCGTTGAGGGCCATGCGTTCGGCGGCTTCGCGGCGCTGGCGGTTGCTGGAATCCAGGTCGGGGAGGTAGCGGCGGCGGCCGAAGAGGGTTTCGGTGTAGCCGACCTTGCGGGCCTGTTCGACGGCGTCGTGGAGGTAGTCGCGGATGGCGCCGAAGCGGGTGAAGTAGATGTCCATTTGGACCTTCGCCTCTTCGGCGCTGATCTTCAGCTGCTGGGAGAGGCCGTAGGCGGACAAGCCGTAGGCCAGGCCGTAGGACATGGCTTTGATGCGGCGGCGCAGCTCGGGGTCGACGTCCGAGATCGGGATGTCGAAGGCCTTGGAGGCTACGAAGTTGTGCAGGTCTTCGCCGGAGTTGAAGGCTTCGATCAGGCCCTCGTCCTTGGACAGGTGGGCCATGATGCGCATTTCGATCTGGCTGTAGTCCGCGGTCATGAGGGATTCGGCGCCGGGGCCGACGACGAAGGTGTCGCGGATGCGGCGGCCGGTGTCGGTGCGGATGGGGATGTTCTGCAGGTTGGGCTCGGTCGAGGAGAGGCGGCCGGTGGCTGCGACGGTCTGGTTGAAGGTGGTGTGGATGCGGCCGTCGTCGGCGACCGACTTGAGCAGGCCGTCGACGGTGACCTTCAGGCGGGTGGCGTCGCGGTGTTCCAGCAGGTGTTGCAGGAACGGGTGCTGGGTCTTCTCGTAGAGGCCCTCGAGCGCGTCGGCGTCGGTGGTGTAGCCGGTCTTGGTGCGCTTGGTCTTCGGCATGTCGAGCTCGTCGAACAGGACGACCTGGAGCTGCTTGGGGGAACCCAGGTTGATCTGTTTGCCGATCACGCCGTAGGCGGCATTGGCGGCATCGGCTACGCGGTCGGCGAATTCGCGCTGGAGGTCCTCCAACTGCGCGGAGTCGACGGCGATGCCGGCGTGTTCGAGGTCGGCCAGCACGCTCAGCAGTGGGAGTTCCATATCGCCGAGCAGGGCGGTGGATTCGATGCGCTCAAGTTCGGCGTCGAAGGCGTTGGCCAGGTCGGAAACGGCACTGGCGCGCAGGATTCCGGCCTTGGCGACCTCTGCGTCGACCTGGTCCTCGTCATCGAGGAGGGAGAGCTGGGTTTCGGCGCCATTGTCGACGCGCAGCTCGCGGCTGAGGTAGCGCAGCGACAGGTCTTCGAGGTTGAAGGTGCGCTGGCCGGGCAGGATCAGATACGCGGCGAGGGCGGTGTCGCTGGTGAGGCCGCCGAGGGTCCAGCCGCGGCCGCGCAGGGCGTGCATGGCGGACTTGGCCTCGTGCAAGGCCTTCGGGGTGTCGGGATCGGCGAGCCAGGCGCCGAGGGCCTGCTCGTCCTCGGGCGTCAGGGCGACCACGTCGAAGTAGCCGCCTTCACCGTCGGCCGCGGCAATGGCGATGGCCTGCACGTCGCCGTGGATGGGCGAGCCATTGCCGATGACCGAAACACCGTGG
Source organism: Nocardia sp. NPDC127526 (assembly GCF_042672265.1). NCBI lineage: Bacteria > Bacillati > Actinomycetota > Actinomycetes > Mycobacteriales > Nocardiaceae > Nocardia > Nocardia sp. NPDC127526. The sequence goes on from NZ_JBHXVO010000037.1 coordinate 28,885, forward strand.
CGGGCACCGGCTTTGGCGTGCTCGGCCAGCCAGTCGGCGACCGCGCCGGGCGCGATGGCGCCGCCGCTGATCTCGAAGCCGGACTCGGCCTCGGGCTCGACGGGCGCGAGGGTGTCGAACAGGCGGTCCCGCAGCACGCGGAACTCCAGCTCGTCGAACAGGCGATGAATCTTCTCCCGATCCCACGGCTGCATGGCCAGCTGCTCGGGGGTGTAGGGCAGCGGGACGGTCTTCACCATCTCGGTCAGCTGCCGGTTCAGCACCACGCTGGACAGGTTGGCGCGCAAGGCATCCCCGACCTTGCCCTTCACCTTGTCGACCTGGTCGACCAGGGTGGCGAGATCGCCGTATTCACGCACCCACTTGGCGGCGGTCTTCTCCCCCACGCCCGGAATGCCGGGCAGATTGTCGCTCGGGTCGCCGCGCAGCGCGGCGAAGTCCGGATACTGCTGTGGGGTGAGCCCGTACTTGTCCTCCACCGCGGCGGGCGTGAAGCGGGTCAGCTCGGACACGCCCTTCTTCGGGTACAGCACGGTGACGTCATCGTTCACCAACTGCAGCGAATCCCGGTCCCCCGTCACGATCAGCACCCGGAACCCCTCCGGCACCGCCTGCGTCGTCAGGGTCGCGATCACGTCGTCGGCCTCGTACCCGTCGATGGCCATGACCGGAATCCCCAGCGCCCCCAGCACCTCCTGGGTGATCTCCACCTGCCCCCGGAACTCGTCCGGCGTGGTGATCCGATTCGCCTTGTACTCCGGATAAGCCTCCGTCCGGAACGTCTTCCGGCTCACGTCGAATGCCGCCGCCACATGCGTGGGCTTCTCGTCCCGCAGCAAGTTGATCAACATGGCCGTGAACCCGTACACCGCATTGGTGGTCTGCCCACCCGCGGTCTTGAAGTTCTCCGCCGGCAACGCATAGAACGCGCGATAGGCCAGCGAATGCCCATCCAGCAACAGCAGCGTCGGCTGCTCCCCGGGGGTAGAAGCGGGCACGGCACTCGGACGCTGATCGGTAGAGGCAGAGGTCACCCGTCAGAGTCTAGGGAGCCGCACCGACATCCGCGTGCATCGGGCACACCCCGCCCGTCGCCGCAGGTCCCGCCCCTGCCGGAAAACCGATTTCACCCCGGCGTCTCGTCCTGCTAACGTGATCACGCACCGAAGGGGCGTAGCTCAACTGGCAGAGCAGCGGTCTCCAAAACCGCAGGTTGCAGGTTCAAGTCCTGTCGCCCCTGCAAAACGCATCGGGCCCGTCACCCAGATTCTGGGTGACGGGCCCGATGTCTGTTCGTCAGCCGACGCCGAGGTAGGCGGACTTGACCGCCGGGTCGTGCAGCAGCGCACGGCCTTCGCCGGTCTTGGTGACCTCGCCGGTTTCCAGGATGTAGGCGCGGTCGCTGCGGGTCAGGGCCTGCTGGGCGTTCTGCTCGACCAGCAGGACCGTGGTGCCCTGGGCGTTGATATCCGCGATGATGCGGAAGATCTGCTGGATGACCATGGGGGCCAGGCCCATTGAGGGTTCATCCAGGAGCAGCAGCTTGGGGCGGGCCATCAGGGAGCGGGCGATGGCCACCATCTGCTGTTCGCCGCCGGAGAGGGTGCCGCCCACCTGGGTGCGGCGTTCCTTGACTCGCGGGAAGAGGTCGAAGACCCAGTCGAGGGTCTTCTGGTATTCGGACTTCTCCTTGAAGGGGCGGCCGTAGTGACCCATGTCGAGGTTTTCCTGAACCGTCATGCCCGGGAAGACGCCGCGGCCTTCGGGGGCTTGGATCAGGCCCAGGCCCACTCGTTCGTGGGCTTTCATCCGGGTGATGTCGCGGCCCTCGAACAGGATGCGGCCGCCGGTCAGCGGGAGCAGACCGGACAGGGCGCGCATGGTGGTCGTCTTGCCGGCGCCGTTGGCGCCGAGCAGGGTGACGAGTTCACCGTCCGCGACCTTCAGTGAAATACCGTGCAGCGCTTGAATTCTGCCGTAGTTCACCACCATGTCCTCGACCTCGAGGAGGGGGGACTTCTCGAGGGCGGTCGGGGTCTTGTCGAGTGACGTCACTGCTGGTCACCTACTTCCTCGTCGGGCACGCCGAGATAGGCGGCGACCACCTTGGGATCCTCGCGAATGGCGGCGGGCAGGCCGTCGGCGATCTTGCGGCCGAATTCCAGCACCACGATGCGGTCGGTCACGCCCATGACCAATCGCATGTCGTGCTCGATCAGCAGGACGGTGAAACCGTCGTCGCGGATCTTGCGGATGAGATCCATGAGCGCGGACTTCTCCGACGGGTTGAAGCCGGCGGCCGGCTCGTCCAGGCAGAGCAGCTTGGGTTCCGTCGCCAGGGCGCGGGCGATCTCCAGCCGGCGCTGATCGCCGTAGGAGAGGTTGCGCGCCTTCTCCACCGCACGCGGTGCGATGCCGACGAATTCCAGTAGCGCCATGCCTCTTTCGATGGCGTCGCGCTCCTCGCGCCGATGCCGGGCGGTGCGGAAGACCGCGCCGGGCACCGAGGTCCGGTGCCGGGCATCGGTGCCGACCACCACGTTCTCCAGCGCCGTCATCTCGTTGAACAGGCGAATGTTCTGGAAGGTGCGGGCGATGCCGAGGCGGGTGATCTCATTGCGCTTGGTCTTGGTCAACGGCTTGCCGTCGAAGTAGACCGTGCCCCCGGACGGGGGATACACGCCGCTGATGGCATTGAAGCAGGTGGTCTTGCCCGCGCCGTTGGGCCCGATGAGACCGAGGATCTCGCCGCGGCGAATCTCGAAGCTCACCTGGTCGAGCGCGGTGAGACCGCCGAACTTCACCGTCAGGCCCTCGGTGCGCAGCAGCGGCGCACCCACGGCGGTTTCGATTTCCCGGTGCGGGGCAACGACTTCCGCGACCGCGGCGGCATCGCCCATACCGAGTTCGGGCAGTACCTCGCCCACATCCACGGTGCCGGCGCTGGCCTCGGTCTCCAGTTCCTGGTAGCCCGCGGCCATATCCTCGTTGTCGAACAGCGCGCCACCCGCGCCCGGCCCGGTCATCGCCGACCTCCACTCGTCTGCGCCGGGGGTTCCGGATTCCGGTGCACGGCGCGATATATCTTGAGCCCGTAGGCGAGCAACTTCTGCCGGACCGGGAACAAGCCCTGCGGGCGGAAGATCATGACGACCATGAGCGCGATACCGAAGAACAGGTACTTGTAGTCGCCCAGGGATTGGTCGGCGACCTCCACCGACATGAACCGGTTGGGCAGGTACACGATCAGGAACGCACCCACGATCACACCCAGCTTATTGCCCTGGCCGCCGATGACGACCGCGCAGAGGAACAGCATGGAGTTGATGATGTTGAAGCCGGTCGGGTTGATGAACTGCACCTGACCGGCGTACAGCGCGCCGGACAGGCCGCCGACCGCGGCGCCGATCGTGAACGCCCACAGCTTGAACTTGAAGGTCGGCACGCCCATGATCTCGGCGGCGTCCTCGTCCTCGCGGATGGCGACCCAGGCGCGGCCCACGCGGCTGCGCTCCAGATTGCCGACGACGATCAGCACGACGATCACCAGGGCCATGCCCAGCCAGTACCACCAGGTGCCGGAGTTGGCCTTGTTCAACAGATTCGAGGTATCCGGATTACCGAGATTGCCCGAGGAGAAGTAGCCGTTGGGATGGGTCTCCGACTCGCCGATGCGCGGGTAGGCGATACCCGCCAGGCCGAGGCTGCCATTGGTGATCTCGCCGAGATTGTCGGCCAGCAGCCGCACGATCTCACCGAAGCCCAGCGTCACGATGGCCAGGTAGTCCCCACGCAGCCGCAGGGTCGGCGAACCGAGGATGAGACCGGACATGGCCGTGATGGCGATCGCCAGCGGCACACAGGCCAGCCAGCCCCAGCCCTTGTTCAGCCAGCCGCCGTCGGTTTGATTCCACGGACTGTTGGGGCTGGTGAGCAAGCCGACGGTGTAGGCGCCGACGGCGTAGAAGCCGACGTAGCCGAGGTCGAGCAGACCCGCTTGGCCGACAACGACATTCAGGCCGATGGCGATGAGCGCGACCATCGCGAACTGCGCCATCACACCGCCGAAACTCGTTCCGGGGGTGTCGAGCAAGGGCGGGGGGAACAGCGGCAACAGCGCCAGCAACAGGATCGCCGGCACGCCGACGCCCCACTGCTGCGCCCGCGACAGCCCTTCCCACCAGGTGCGCAGTGCGTCGCCGAGGCCGCGCCGCTGCGGGGCATCGGTCGAATTTCCGGGTGTGCCAGGGGTTTTCGTCACGTTCGTCATACTCGCGCCTTCCCCAGACTCTCACCGAGGATGCCGGTCGGCCGGATCATCAGCACGGCCACCAGCACCACGAACGCGACCACGTCGCGCCACTGGGTGCCGAACAGGATCTGACCGTAGTTCTCCGCCAGTCCGAGCAGCAGGCCGCCCAGCAGCGCACCGCGCAGGTTGCCGATGCCGCCGAGCACGGCGGCGCTGAAAGCCTTGATGCCCAAGATGAATCCGCCGGAATAGATGATGCCGTTGGGAATCTTGAGGGTGTAGAGCAGTGCGGCGGCGCCGGCCAGCAGGCCGCCGATGAGGAAGGTCAGCATGATGACCCGCTCCCGCGAGACGCCCATCAGCGTCGCGGTATCGGGATCCTGCGCCACGGCGCGAATGCCGCGGCCGAATTTCGTTCTGTTGATGACGTATTCGGTCGCGATCGCCAAAACGATCGCCGCACCGATGATCACCAGGGTCACATTCGTCACCGAGGCGTCGAAGATCGAGAACTGCTCGGTGGGTTTCACCAGCATGATCGGCTGCTGGGCGTTGGTACCACCCAGGGACGGCCAGAACTTCGGCAGCACATAGTGCACGAATTCCTGAATCACGAACGAAGCGCCGATGGCGGTGATCAGGAAGATGAGCGGTTTCGCACCGCGTTTGCGCAACGGCCGGTAGGCCACGCGTTCCAGGCCGACCGCGGCCGCGCCCGAGACGAGCATGCCGATCAGCATGGCCACACCCAGGAATACGACCGTCAGGACGACACCTTGTGAATAAACGTTTCCGCTGGGACTGAACCCGAGCAGCATCAGGCCGACGTACTGGCCGAACATGCCCACCATGAATATTTCCGAATGGGCGAAATTGATCAAACGGAGGACACCGTAAACCAGGGTGTATCCCACCGCGACCAGTGCGTAGATCGAGCCGTAGGCCAATCCGTCAACGGTGAGTCGCCAGAATTGGTCGGCCACACCCGAGACGTTGAAATCGATGGACCCGTTCGCCAACAGGGCCACATCGACCAGTGCGGATGAAGTCATTCGTTACTCTCGCCATCGTGGAAACAGCGTGTGCCGGACGGACCGCCTCGTGAGCAGTCCATCGCAGATCCGGCACACGCTGTTTCGAATAGAAGGTGGTTACTTGACCTGGTACATCCAGATCAGAGCCTTGGCCAGCTCACCGGTGGGTCCCCACTGGTAGTGGCGGGCCAGGCCCTCGCCCGAGTAGGTACGCACGTACTCGACGACGTCGGCACGCGAGGTCTTCCCGGAGGCGATGGCCTTCAGCACGATGGTGGTGAGGTCGTAGCCCTCGACCGAGTAGGTGCCGGCCTCGAAACCGCTCGACGCCTTGTAGGCCTGGGCGAAGGAATCCGGAGCCGGGCCACACGGGCAGGACAGCAGGGCATCCTTGGACGCGTCACCGGCCTGCTTGACGAACTCGACGTCCTTGGTGCCGTCAGCGGAGATGAACTCCGCGGTCACGCCGCCCGAACGCAGCTGCTGCACCAGCGGGGCCGCCTCGGCGTAGTAGCCCGCATAGTAGATGGCGTCCGGCTTGGCGGAGTTCAGCTTGGACACGACCGCCGAGAAGTCCTTGTCGCCTTCCTTGACGTCCGCGGCACAGCTGGGATCGGCGACAGCGCCGAGGGTCTGGGTCAGGTTCGCGGCCAGACCGGTGCCGTACTCGGTGTTGTCCTTGACGACGCAGATCTTCTTGTACTTGCCGCTGGCGGCCAGGTACTTGGCCACCGCCGGGCCCTGCACCGCGTCGTGGCCGAGGCCGCGGAAGAAGGTCTTCCAGCCATTGGAGGTCAGATCCGGGTTGGTGGCCGACGGGGTGAGCGCGAGCAGGCCCGCATCGCTGAGCACCTGGCCGGTCGCCTTGGTCTCACCGGAGAAGGTCGGGCCGATCAGGCCGACGATCGACGGGTCGTTGATGATCGTCGGGATGACCTGGGTGGCCTTCTGCGGATTGCCCTCGGTGTCGAATTCCTTGAGGGTGATCTTGCAGTCGGCATTGGCCTTGTTGAACTCGTCGATGGCGAGCTTCACGCCGCGGACGATATTGAGGCCGAGGTTGGCGTTCGGGCCCGTGAGCGGGCCGGCCATGGCGATGGAGGCCGGGGCGCACTTCGCCTTGCCGTCGCCGGCCGCCTTGGCCGCCGACGACGAATCGCCCGCCGCTACTTCCTTGCCGTCCGTGTCCACCTGGACCACGGGCTGGATGGTCAGCCCGGCGCCGCCGCCGTTGCCGCCATTGCCGTTATCGGCCGACTTGTCGCTGCAGCCTGCCAGTGAGAGAGCGGCTGCCGCTCCCAGAATCACCGCATTCCGCACCATACGGCCACGCCGCAGGGTCGACGCGGAACCACGCGTCATAGAACCAAGCACGAGATTCACCTCTATGTTCTGTGCTCCCCGGCGTGCGCCGGGGCGGCCGCCTCATCTATCGGCCCGGTCAGAACATAGCCCCGCCACGTTAGCTGCGCATCACATTCGGATCATCCATGTGACATCGCAACAAACTAATGTGCCTCTCGTGTTACATCCGTGTTAACTGGCTCAGCAAAATAGGGGCAACACGAGAGGCAATAGCGAGCGAATGAGTTACTTCGGTGCGAGGTTCTCCAGGACAACCTCGGCGACCGCCTTCATCGTGGTGCGACGGTCCATGGCGGTGCGCTGGATCCATTTGAAAGCCTGCGGCTCGGATAGCCCCTGAGTCTGCATCAGCACACCCTTGGCACGCTCCACCAGCTTGCGGGTTTCCAGGCGATCCGACAGATTCGCGACTTCGCCTTCCAGCGCGGTGATCTCATGGAAGCGGCTGGCGGCCAATTCGATGGCGGGCACCAGATCCGATTTCGTGAACGGTTTCACCAGGTAGGCCATGGCGCCGGCGTCGCGCGCCCGCTCGACCAGGTCGCGCTGGCTGAAGGCGGTCAGGATGACCACCGGCGCAACGCGTTTCGACGCGATCTCCGCGGCGGCGTCGATTCCGTCGCGGCGCGGCATCTTCACGTCCATGATCACCAGATCCGGACGCAGCTCCTCGGCGAGGTCCACGGCCTGCTGCCCGTCGCCCGCCTCACCCACCACCAGGTACCCCTCTTCGGAGAGCATCTCGACGAGATCCATCCGGATGAGTGCCTCGTCTTCGGCGACCACCACCCGCTTGGGGGCGGACGCCGCAGCATCCCTCTTCGAACCGCCCCCTGCTGTCGTTCCCATAGATGAACCCCTGTCGCTTCCGATATCAACACCCGACGCACACCGGTCCGAAGCCACCCTCGACGGATCGGCACGTACCCGAGTACCCAAAGAGTACCGTTTGCCCCTCCACACAACCCATCTACCCAGCGCAAACCGACCAGTATCACAACCCCACCCCACCGATTAGTTCCCCGAGCCCGCAACCCGCTATAGTCATCCCCTGGTGCGCCGGGTTGGCGGAACTGGCAGACGCGACGGTCTCAAAAACCGTTGTCCGAAAGGACGTGTGGGTTCGAGTCCCACACTCGGCACCAAGGTAGAGGGCTGTTTCGGAAACACCGGAGCGGCCCTTTTCCCATGCGGTCCGCAATTGGTCCGCGGCAGCCTGCGCGCCCGCGTCCATCCCCGCCGCCACGGTGTCCAGGCCATCGGGGAAAAGGTGCCCATACAGGTCCAGGGTCAGCATGGCCGTCTTGCGCCCCAACATCTGTTGCACGACCTTGATGTTCGCCCCCGCACTGATGGCCAGCGGGGCAGCGGTATGCCGAAGACCGTGCGGCACAACACCTTTCAATCCAACCTCCGCCACGGCCTGGTCGAAGACCCAACGGAACTCGGTCGAAGTGAAGTGAGGTACCCGTCTTTGTTGCTGGCGAACACCAGCGCCTCCGATTCGAGGCCGTCCAGCAGCCCCACAAGCTCCTTCGCCAGAATGGCAGGCACCGGGACCGCCCGAATCGTTCGATTCTTCGTATCGGTCTCCACATACCCCTTGCCCGTGACATGCGTCGCCGAGCGGGACACGATGATCCGCCGGGTATCGAGATTCACCGCAGAGGCCCGGAGCGCGATGGCCTACCCGAAACGAATCCCGGTGTATGCCAGGGTGAGCACCAGCGGGCGGAATCGGCCGGCAGCCGTGGCCAGCTTCATCACCTCAAGGTGTGCGTCAGGTACTTCCGCTCCGCGCCGATGACGGACGGCAGTTCGACTTCTTCAGCGGGATTCAGCGCGAGCCGCTTGGATTTGATCGCGAACTTCAGCACCTGGCCGAGTACCTGATACGCCTGAGTCACCCGCGACGCCGACAGGCCCTTACCTTCGAATCGGTACCCGCCGGATTCAGACAGATTCACCACCCATTGCTGGATGTCCTCGAATTCGATATCCCGCAGCGGTACCGAGCCCCAGCGCGGCAGCACCAGGCTATCCAGCAGGGAGCGGTATCCGGCCACCGTCTTCGGCTTCCGCAGCTTCTTCGTGTCGAACCACTTCTCCGCGACCACGCAGAGGAGCACGCCACTGTGATCCGGATCCACCCAGGATCCGGTGACCACCTTGGTCGTCACGTCGCCATCGAGGAACTTCTGAGCCGCAATCTTGGCCCGTTCGACGCCGTTCGGATCGACGTAGCGGGCCCGCCACCGGTTGCTCTTCCCGAACTTCTTGGACTTCGCTCGCGTGCGCTTCTTCTGGCCGGTCGCCGGATCCTTCTCCCAGACCATCTTGTACCAGCGGTCCTCCACCCCAGATCTCGGGCCGCGCCGTGCCGTCCCCATCAGGCCGCCTCCCCGCTCGTGGTCAGACGTTCCTGCTCAGCGATCCAGGCCAGCACCACCGATCTCCGCCACACCCTCCGGCGGCCCATCTTGAAGCTCACCGGGCCGCGCCCAACGTGGGCCCACCAGCGCCAGGTGTTCTCCGGGATCCCGGTCAGCTCTTCGAGTTGCTTAGCTCTCAGGTATTCCTCGTTCGCCATCTCCCGATTCCTTCCTATGCCGCTTCTGCCGTCGCTGAATGCTGTTGTGCCCCTGGTGGTCCCGCCGCCATCAGGGCCTGGAGGTACTGAGCGCGTCTTCGCTGCACCTGGGTGAGTAGCGTCATGATCAGATGAGCCTGGGGCGGGCGCATCTAGTCACCCGGCTCGGCCACGGTCACCGTCACCTGGTCCGGATCCCAGCCGTCGGCCTCGTCCGGGGTCATGCCCGCGCCTTCGAGGAACTGCTTAACGAAATCGCGACGCTCGACCGCATGATCCTTGAGCGTCTTGCCGGTCCACAGCTTCAAGAGCGGCGCGCTTGCGCGCGCCGCAATGGCGTCTGAATCGCCTTTACGCCAACGAGTTCTGCGAGGAGAAGGGCAGACAGAGAGACCAGACAACGGAATGGAAGCCTCCCCGGCTCACTCATCCCCGTCCGAGTCCCAGCCACGATCAGGTGAGGGTGCCAGCTGATCTCGCCGAACCGAATCGAGTGCCCCCACATTTCCGAGGTGGGATCACCTTTCGGTCGGTTGTCCCCTCTTCCTCATGACCCGATTGTCTCGCTCCAGGAGGAGTAGGTAGGCGCGGATAGGCGACGGGTTACGACCCAACCGAGTTGGACAGCTTGCACTGCCAGCATTCGTACTGCGTCTCCGAAATCTCAATGTTTTGGCGAGCATTGCAGCGCCTACAGATAACTGCCCGCATGCCTTCCGAGGCAGACTCACCGGGTGCGACCAGCACGGCGACGAGCATGCCCAGCGGACCCAACAAAAACCCAATGATGAAGAAGGCGAGAGTGCTGCGGTGCTTCCTGCCCGCGATGAACAACGAAGCGAATCCACACGCGAAGGCCACGGCAAGTCCAACAGTGAGCCCGACACCGAATGCTTGACTGTCTAGAAAGTCGCTGTAGGCCAACACGGAACCCCCTCCTAACCCAGGATCGTAGAGACGACGGATCCACCCCTGCAAGAGAGGTCCGCAACCGGTCCGCAGGAGCAGCACACACCACCCTTCGCCGCAAATGTCGCCAATGGTCGAAACCGCTAGTCAGACGATGGCACCCTCGGTCACCAACGACAGCCGATCCCGGCAAACGCCGAGAGACACCAGCTCAAAAACCGTTGTCCGAAAGGACGTGTGGGTTCGAGTCCCACACTCGGCACTCTTCGAAACCCCCCGAGAATTCTCTCGAGGGGTTTCGCATTTTCCGGAAAGGCTTTGAGCGACAGGGGTGGTCGGATCAGTAGCCGAGGCGGGAGCGGAGGGTGGTGAGGGTGTGTGAGGCTTCGACTGCGCGGTCGGGGTCCACGGCTATGACGGCTTGGACGATTATGTCGCTCACCAGAAGAGAGGTGAGGGCTTCGGCGGTGAGGCCGGTGGGGGTGTGGGCGGCCGTTAGGTGGACGGTTACTCGGTTGGTGAGGGGGTCGGCCGGGTCGTCGCTGAGGAGGACGACCTTGGCGTCTACGTCTCGGGCGCGGGTGAGGATGAGGTCGAGTTCGGGGGTCATGCGGCCGGGGGCGAAGAGGACGATGAGGTCGGCGGGGGCCACCGAGAGGAGGTCGTCGGGGAGGCGGAAGCCGTCGGCGGTGATGCGGCGGGCGGGGTGGCCTATGCGGGTGAGGCGGAGGGACAGGTGGTCGGCGGAGATGGCGGAGGCGCCTAAGCCGTAGGTGTGGATGCGGCGGGTGCGGAGGATGAGGTCGACGACGGCTGAGACGGACTCGGGGCGGAGGTTGGTGCGGGCCAGTTCGATGCGGTCGAGGGCCTCGGTCCAGACGGTGGAGCTGATGGCGTCGTAGTTGCTGCCGAGGTGGTCTATGCGTTGGCGGAGGCGGACTTCGGGGGCGGTGGCGGCGGTGAAGGGGCCTGCCACTTGTTGTTTGAGGTCGGAGAGGCCGGTGTAGCCGAGTTTTTGGAGGGTGCGGACGACGGTGGCGTTGCTGGTGGCGCTTTCGGCGCCGAGTTCGGCGGCGCTGGCGTAGAGGATGCGCTCGGCGGTGGAGTGGGCGAGCAGGTCGGACACTGAGCGTTCCGCCTTCGACAAGGCGTCCCAGGCGTTGCGGACGCGGGCTCGCAGGTCGGTCAGACCGGAATTTTCCGTAACGTCTGTTACCAAACCACCGTGATCTGTATCATCCATTCCACAGATTGTACTTCCACTCACAGCGACTCGCCTGCGCGCCACTGCCGCGACCGGGCGGATGTCGGATTACCGAGGGATTGAAACCGGTCATGAATCAGCTATCCATTCGCACCGTCGAGGTCTCCGGCTCACCACATGAGCGCGGGTATCAGTACGGGGCGGCTACCGCCGACCTCATCGAGCAGGCAATCGCCTACTACGAGGAGGCATTTCGCGAGCAGACCGGCCTGAAGTGGGGCGAGGTCAGGGAACTGGCGGCCGGGTGGGTGCCGCTGTGCGAGCGGGTGGCGCCGGAGGTCATGGCCGAACTGCGCGGCGTCGCTGCGGGGGCGGGCCGGGATGAGCTGGATCTGATGGCGCTCAATGCGCGCGGGGAGATCATCTATGACCGCAGCCTCGGGGCCCGAATACCGGAGATCGATGAGGACGACGAGCGGGACAACGCCGATGGCTGCACCTCGTTCTCGCTCACCGATGGCGCGGCCGGTGACGGTCACGTCTATGCGGGGCAGAACTGGGATTGGCGAACGGCGGTGCAGGACACCGTGATTGCGCTGCGCGTCGTGCAGGATCCGCTGCCCACGCTGATCATGCAGGTGGAGGCGGGACAGATCGGCCGCCACGGTGCGAACTCGGCGGGGATCGCGCTCAATGCCAATGGGCTGGGCGGGCGCTTCGATGCCGCGATCGGCGTGCCGCAGACCTTCATCCGGCGCCTGGCGCTGAATCAGAGCGAGTTGCCGGACGCGTTGAACATGCTGGCCCGCACGCCGGCGCACATTGCCGGCAATGTGCTGCTCACCGATCGTTCCGGATTCTCCATCGACCTCGAGATCACCCCGCACGGCATCGGCTGGCTGTACCCCGAGGACGGACTTCTGGTGCACGGCAACCACTATCAGGGCACCGTCCCGCCGCAACTGGCCGGCAGCTATCGCCCGATCTCGGTGGATTCGCTCATCCGGGTGCCGCAGGCGCGGCGCACGCTGGGGCGGGTCCGGTATGCCACCAACGGCCCGGCCGTGCGCGACCGGATCCGGGCCGCCATGTCCGATCATCTCGGCTATCCCGAATCCCTGTGCACCCATCCGGACGAGCGCCGCCCCGCCGTCCGGCACTGGTCGACGCTGCTGTCGAGCTGCGTGGATCTGACCGCGGGCGAGTACTACCTGACCAATGGCACGCCGTGCACGCACGAATACGAGAAGTTGCCGTGGAACGTCTTCGACGGCCCCGGTTCCCGCTTCGCGGATATGACCGCCGCCGCGGCCGGATGAGGTATCCCCATGAACGACCGCTTTTCCCTCCGCGCGGTGCTGGGCGCCGCCGCCGTGGCCCTCGCGGTGTGCGGCTGCTCCGCCCCGCCGCTGGGCGCCGGTGAGATCGCCTTCGGCACGCTGACCGCTCCCCCGTCCGGCCCGCTCGATTCGGTGACCTGGATGCTGCCCGGCGAGCCCACCACCTTCGACACCGATATCGACAGCGGCGCACAGGAGAACACCGTGCTGGCCAATGTCTGCGAGCGCCTCATGGAGGTGCAGCCGGATCTCACCACCGCGCCCCGCTTGGCCGCGCGGGCCGACTGGGTCGATGACACCCATCTCGTGTTCACCCTGCGCCGCGAGGCCCGCTTCCACGACGGCTCGCCGATCACCGCCGACGATGTGCTGTGGAGCATGCGCCGGCACGCCCGCGACGAGGCCGACGAATCCGATGAGTACACCAATGTGGCGGGCATCGAGAAGACCGGCGACGCGCAGATCACCGTCACCATGAAACAGCCGGATGCGACGTTCCTGCAGGCCATGGCGGGCAATGGCGGCGTGGTCTGGAATCCCAGAGTGGTGCAGGAACAAGGCGATTCGTTCGGAACGCCGTCGAGCCCGGATGCCTGCTCCGGACCGTACCGCCTGGCCGACTGGAAGCCCGGCACCAGCGTCACCCTTGTCAAGGCCGAGAACTATTGGGATGCAAACCGGGTCGCGAAGGTCGAACGCATCGTGTTCACCTGGGCCGACCAATCGGCGGTGGTGAACTCGCTGATGAGCGGTGACGCGGACGGCGCCTTTCTGGGCGAACCGGCCGCCGCGGTGGCCCTGCGCCGCGCCGACAATGTCACTCTCGCACAGGGACCCGCGACCAATGCCTGGTCCCTGCTCACCACCGGCCGCGGCCCGGCACGCGACGAACGCGTCCGCCAAGCGCTTTCCCTGTCCCTCAATCGCGCGGGAATCACCAAGGCCGCCTTCGGCGGACTCGCGCAACCCTGGAAAACCCCTCTCGGCTCGGGAGCCTGGGGTTATCAGCGCGAGGTCTTCCAGGCCGCCTACGACACACTCACCGGCGCCCCGGCGGAACCCTCCGAGGCCGATCTCGCCGCCGCCCGCGCGCTGATCGCGGACATCCGGGATACCCTGCCGCCCTTGGTGATCGCCGGCGACGGCACCTCCACCCGCAATGTGATCGCCAGCGCCCTCGTCGACGCCGCCGAGCAGATCGGCCTGCGCGCCGAGATCCACATCGTGCCGCCGCAGCAGTACGGCGACTTCTACACCGACAAGACGCTGCGCGAACAGGCCGACTTCTGGATCGACGAGTACTACATCTCCAAGAACGACCCCATCGGCTTCTACAAGAACGGCGCCTCCACCGCCCGGGTCAACTTCATCGGCTTCAGCGATCCCGCCTACGACGCGAAAGTCAAACTCGCGCAACGGACCGTCGACGACAAGGCGCGCGCCGCCCTCGTCAACGACCTGCAGGCGCGCTGGGTGCAGGCCGCCCTGTGGATCCCGGTGGTGCAGAGCCCGGCCACGCTCGCCATGTCCGACGCCGTCACCGGCGCGCCCTCGTCGGCGGCCTACCTGTACTACCCCTGGGCGGTCGCCCTGGGCAGCACCGAGAAGAGGTAACGAATGTTACGAGCACTGCGCCGCTGCGGCGGCATGGTCCTCACCCTCGTGGTGAGTTCGTTCCTCATCTTCGCCGCCATGTACGCCGCACCCGGCGATCCGGCCACCTTCCTGATCGGCAATCCGGAAGAGGCCACCCCCGAGCGCATTGCCGCCATCGAGGCGCAGTACCACCTGAACGAGCCACTGCTGAGCCAGTATTGGCATTGGGCGAGCAATGTGTTCACCGGCGATCTGGGCACCTCGGCGCAGTATCGCCAGCCGGTGGCCGACCTCATGGCGAGCCGCCTGCCCAATACGCTCTCGCTGGTCGGTTATGCCGCACTGCTTTTCACCGGTTTCGGCATTCTGCTCGGCGTGCTGGCGGCGGTGCGCCGGCGCCGGACCGCGGATTCGGTCATCGTCGCGACCACGACCCTCGCGGCCTCGGTGCCCTCGTTCGTGATCGGCATTCTCCTCGTTTCACAGTTCGCGGTCCGGCTGGGCTGGTTCCCGGTCGCGGGTGCGGGCGAGGGCTTCTTCGACCGCGTCCACCACCTGACCCTGCCCGCCGTAGCGCTCTCACTCGGTGCGGTGGCCATCGTCTCGCGGGTCACCCGGCAGTCCATGGTCGAGCAGTTCGATGCCGAACACGTCGAATTCGCACGCGGTTTCGGGCTCGCCGAGCGCAAGGTGATCATCCGCCATGTGCTGCGCAATGCCTGGGGACCGATCGTCACCATGATCTCGCTCATCATGGCCAGCATGCTCGCCGGAACCGTCGCCGTCGAAAGCGTCTTCGGTATCAGCGGTGTCGGCGCGCTGCTCGTCGACGCCATCAATGCGCACGACTTCGCCGTCGTCCAGGCCGTGCTGCTGTACATGGTGGTGGCCTACATGATCGTCACGCTGCTCGTCGATCTGCTGCTGCCGCTGTTCGATCCACGCATCAACACCAAGGTGAAGACGTCATGAGCACCACTCTCGCACCCGCCCTGCCGGTCGCCCCCGCGGCGACGGCGAAACGCGTCGGCTCGATGTACACGGTGGCCGTGGGATTCCTGGCGCTCGTGGTCGTCGCCGCAGTGCTCGCGCCGTGGCTCGCGCCGCACCGTCCGGAGGCCATCGACTTCTCCGCCATCTGGGCCGGACCGAGTCCGGAGCATCTGCTCGGCACCGATCAGCTGGGCCGGGACCTGCTGTCCCGCTTGATGTTCGGCGCACGCGCCACCTTGCTCGGCCCGGTGCTGCTACTGCTGGTCGCCACCGCGCTCGGTGTCACGATCGGCACCGTCGCGGCCTGGACCGGCGGCTGGCTCGACGCCCTGCTCGCCCGGATTACCGATGTCATGTTCGCCTTCCCCGGACTGCTGTTCGTGGTCCTGGTGGTGGCCGTGTTCGGCAAAGGCCCGGCCACCGCCGTGATCGCGCTCGGCCTGGCCTATACGCCGGTGATCGCCAAATTCACGCGCAGCGTGGCGCTTTCGGAAATGGCCCGGCCCTATGTGGACGCCTATCGGGTGCAGGGCGTGGGAGCGGCCGCGCTGTGCGTGCGCTACATCGTGCCGAATATGGCGCCGGCCCTGCTCGGCTATCTCGTGGTGCTCTTCGGTGAAGGGCTCATGGGCCTGGCCACGCTCAGCTTCCTGGGTTTCGGTGCGCAGCCGCCGAGTTCCGAATGGGGCCTGATGGTGCAGGAGGGTCAGGACGCCATCATTCAGGGCCGATTCCTGCCCACCGCCGTCCCGGGGCTCGCGATCGCCGCGGTGGTCGTCGCCGTCAATATCGTCGGCGTCCGGGTCGCCGACACACTCGCCGCGCGGAGGTAGGGCAATGCTTCTCGATATTTCCGGACTCACCCTCGACTACCGATCCCGGGGCGCGAGCACCCGCATCCTCGACGGCGTGAACCTCTACGTCGAGCGCGGCGAGACCATCGGGCTGGTCGGCGAATCCGGTTCCGGCAAGTCCAGCACCGCCCGTGCCGCACTGCGCCTGCTCGACGACACCGCCGAGCTCACCGGGTCGGTGCGGATCTGCGATACCGACGTCGCGGCCGTCGACCCCCGGCGACTGCGCCGAATCCGTTCCCACGACGTGGGTTTCATCCAGCAGGATCCGCGGGCGGCGCTCAATCCGGTGCGGCGGATCGGCGATTCGCTCACCGAGCGGCTGGTCCACGTCCACGGAGTCTCCCAGCGCGAGGCGCGCGCCCTGGGGCTGGAACTGCTCACGGTCGTCGGCATCAGCCGCCCCGAACAGCGCATGCGGCAGTACCCGCACGAGTTGTCCGGCGGCATGCTGCAACGCGTGGTCATCGCCGCCTGCCTGACCACGCGACCGAAACTGCTGTTCGCCGACGAGGCCACCAGCGCCCTCGACGCGACCACCCAGGCCGAGGTGCTGGCGCTGCTGCGCACGCTGCGGGCCGAGCGCGATCTCGGCATCCTGTTCATCACCCATGATCTGCATCTGGCCGCCGCCTACTGCGACCGCGTGTACGTCATGCACCGCGGCCGCATTGTCGAAGAGCTCAGTGGCGGAGATCTTTTCGACGGCGCGCAGGATCCGTACACCCGAAGCCTGCTGAGTGCCGTGCCGACCCTGACCCGTGTGAAGGAAGCGATCCGATGACACTGGATTCCGCCGCGCCCACCCTGGTGGCCGAGAATCTGCACCGCACCTTCGCGGCCGGCCGCTCACAACCGCCGGTCACCGCCGTCGACAATGTCTCCTTCCATATCGATCCGGGCGAATCGGTGGGCCTGGTCGGCGAATCCGGTTCGGGCAAGTCGACCATCGCCCGCATTGTCGCCGGACTCGAGCGCCCCGACCGCGGCGTCCTCACCGTGCACGGCGACGACCGCCTGGCCCGGGCGCGCGGCCGGGCCGCCCGGCTGCGCCGCGCCCGCGCCGTGCAGATGGTGTTCCAGGACCCCTACGGCTCCCTGGATCGCCGCCTCACGGTCGGCCAATGCCTGCACCACGCCATGGCGCTGCACGGCCACGGCTCGCGCACCGAGATCCGCCGCCGGGTGCGCGAACTGCTCGATCAGGTCCGGTTGGAGGCCAAGCACGCGGATTTCAAGCCGCACCAGTTGAGTGGCGGCCAACGCCAGCGCGTCGCCATTGCCCGCGCCCTGGCCGTCACACCCGGCATCCTGGTCCTCGACGAGGCGGTCTCCGCGCTCGACGTCTCCGTGCAGGCCCAGATCCTGGCCCTGCTCAATGATATTCGCGCCGATTCGGCGGTCGGCCTGCTGTTCGTCAGCCATGATCTGGCGGTCGTCCAGGAGGTCACCGACCGGGCGCTCGTGCTCTATCAGGGCGCGATCGTCGAATCCGGGTATACCGCGGCGGTCCTGCACTCGCCGCAGCATCCCTACACCCGGATGCTCGTCGCCTCGGCGCCGTGCGCGGGCTGGGATCCGACCGAGGTGATCACCAAACGCCGGGAGTTCACCGAAACCTTGCAGCCCGCCGGCTGACAGTACCGAGGCGCGAGACGAATTCAGATGTGGACCAAGGGATTCCGGGCGAGGCAGAGGATGGTGTCGGCGCCCGGGCCGGGTGACGCGTCGGAATACTCCCAGACAGTGCCCGGCACGCCCTGGCAGGCGGAATCGATCCCGTAGCCTTCGGCGCGGGCGGTGACGCGGTAGAGGGCGGTGATGGCGCGGCAGTCGACCACGGCGATGCCGTCGGCGGCGGTGCGGACGCAGTTGCCGATGCCGGGTGGCGGCGGGGCATCGGTGACGCCGCCGAACAGGCAAGCGGCGGCGGCCACGGCGGCAGCCATGGTGATCGTGCCGGTGACGCGGTGATGGTGAATCATCGGTGTGTCGCAATCAGGTTCGGGTGAATACACTGCGGTGATGCTCGATGCGCTGCTGTCGTTCGCCGTGGTCGCCGGTTTGCTGACGATCGTCCCGGGCCTGGACACCGCCCTGGTGTTGCGGGCGGCCGTGAGCCGGGGGCGCGGGTACGCGTTCGCGACCGCGACCGGAATCGGCTGCGGCACCCTGGTGTGGGGTGTTGCCGCCGCGGCCGGAGTCTCGGCGCTGCTGACGACCTCGCAGGCGGCCTATACCGCGCTGCGGATCGCGGGCGCGATCTACCTGGTGTGGATGGGTATCGGCATGGTTCGCGAGGCCCTGCGGCGGACCGACGCCGCGGTCGTGTCCGCGGAGGATGCGGGGCACCGCCTGCTGGGTGCGTGGGCGCGCGGGGTGGGGACCAACCTGCTCAATCCGAAGGTCGGCGTCTTCTACATGGCCATGCTGCCGCAGTTCCTGCCCGCGGAGGGCAATCACGTGCTCATGGGCATTGCCATGGCACTGGTGCACAACATCGAGGGCATGCTGTGGTTCACCGTGATCATCTGCGCCGCCGGCTGGGCCCGGACCTGGCTGAGCCGCGCTGGTGTGCGGCGCGCCCTGGACAGTCTCACCGGCACGGTGCTGGTCGGATTCGGGCTGAAACTGGCGGCCGCTTCGAACCCGTGACACGCCCATCATCGCGCCGCGGCGGGTAGCTCGCCCGCGAGCGCTCCACGCGTGGGATCACCCCCGGCGCTGATCGCCGCGGCCGCCACACCTTTGAAGAGCGCGAGCACATCGCGCACGAAAGCCGTTCTGGTGACCCGCAATCGGCGCAGCGCCGGACCGTGATCGGCGGCCACCACCACGGCCGCACCCAGCATGACGACCCACCAGCCCGCCAGCATGAGCACCCGCAGCGGCCGCGGCGTCGGCGCGAAGGCCGCCCGCAGGCGCAGGCAGTGGAAGGGGACATGACGGCGCTCGTCGTCGAGAATCAGGGCCGCCACCTGGGTGGTCAGCGAATCGGACGTGCCGTCGCGCAGCGCACGGTAGTAGCGCAGCGCCACCACCTCGGCGACCGAGAGGACCATCAGTTCCAGGCGCAAGCCCAGCGCGCGGCGCAGACGGACGAAGACCGCATCGGTCCAATGCGATGAAATCGTCTCGTGCCCCGCGGAATTCAGCAGGTTCGCCAGCAGCCGCGCATGATTGATTTCCTCCGCGACGAACAATCGGGCGGCCGCCGCGTATTCGGGATCACCGGCCCGTTCGGCCTTGCGGAGGAGATTGGCCCCGTCCCCGCTTTCCCCGACCTGGAATCGCTGCACGCTGCGCGCGACGACCGGATCGAGCCCGGCTCCCCTCCCCCATTCCGGATCGCCGGCCGCCGCGCGCGCCGCGGCCTTCGCCTCGAATTCCATCGTCCATCGCGTGAAATCACTGGTACGCCCCACGGCATTCCTCCCGTTCAGCCCCGTGATCGGGGTCGATCTCAAAGCCTAGGAAGCGGGTGTGCGGATTAGTCGGGCCGTTTGTGGAGATTCTGTGTAGTGAGGGGCCTGGAAAAGGGAGGTGACGACATGTTCGAATCACTGCGGGCAGCTGTCGCCCGAGTTTTCGGCAGCGAGGCGATGATTCCGACGTCGCTTACTACCGATACGACGTGCAATACCTTCGATTGCGTGGACGGCGGCGGCACGGTCGAAACCGATCAGGAAGGCGGCATGTGGTGCCGCGGCGGCGTGCACGGCGACAAGGAAGTGCTGTAGTCCCGCGGGATTCGCGCACGACGGCCGATCTGCTCGTGCCTCGCGAGCAGGTGCGGCCGGTCCCGGGCCGCGCGGGGTGGGGCGCTTCGAACCGGCGGGGCGCGGAAACCGTAATTCTCCCGAGAGGCTCGACACGTGGAGGTCGCCCATGCGGGTGAACAGGGTGACAGCGGACCTGTCCGACTATCCGGATCTGGTCGTGATCCTGCTCGGCATGCGGGTGCGCAAGCCCCGCGGCATGCTGCGGCTGCTCGGCGTGGGGCCCAAGCTCTACCGGTCGCATCGGGACCGCCCCGACGGCCTGCTGGCGCACGAGGACGTGGTGTGGTCGATGTTCCCGCCGCACTGGGGCGCCCGGCAGTACTGGCGGGATCTGGAGAGCCTGGAGCGCTGGACGCGGTCGGAACCGCACCGCATCTGGTGGCAGCAGTTCCTGCGGGATTCCGGCGGCACCGGGTTCTGGCACGAGGCGTATTTCGCACGCGGCGGGATCGATTCGGTGTACGACGACATGTCGCCCGCCGGGCTGGCGCGGTTCGCGCCGACCGTGCCCGCGCGCGGCCGGTTGTTCTCCACCCGCGGCCGGGTCCGCGGCGCGAAACCCGAGATTCCTTCTGTGGTCGGAGAATCCGAGTACTACAACTCTCGCGACAATCAACAGCGTGCCGCTATTGATTTACCGGCAGCAAACACTCATGCTCATATTCCAGGGGCGTTGACGACCTCCGCGCCCGCCGAATCGGTGAACGCCGGCGAACACCAGGCATCCGTAAACCTGCCACCGGATGAACTTCCCGGTGGAAAACTGTGATACGCCGTCCAAGATATTCTCGAGCGGCATTCGCACGCCTAGGTTGTGCCCATGCATGTGCTCTACGTGTGCAGCGGGAACGTTTGCCGATCTGTCATAGCCGAGCGCCTCACGCTCGCGGTCGCCGCTGAACACGGACTGCAGGAGCTATCGGCGGAAAGCGCCGGCGTGCGGGCCCTCGTGGGATTCCCGGTGGAACCGCTTGCCGCGCAAACAATTACCGGCCTGGGCGGCGATCCGAACGGCTTCAAGGCGCGCCGGCTGAAAGCCGATATGGTGCACCGCGCCGACCTGGTGCTCACCATGACCGAGAAGATCCGCGACCAGGTGCGCGAACTCGTGCCCGAGGCGCTGCCGCGGACATTCACACTGCTGGAGGCGTATCGGATCGCGAAGGTCAGCGGCGCCCGCTCGGTGGTCGGACTGCACGCCGCGCGCGACGATCTCGCCTACGTCGGCCGCGAGAACATCTCCGATCCGGTCGGCCTGTCCGCCCAAGCCTATTGCGAGGTCGGCGATGCCATCGCCGACGCCGTGGTGCCGCTCCTGCTGGCCATGCACGCGCACGAGCATCCGCAGGCCACCATCCACCCCCGCACCGCCGCCGATGATGCCGGTGCCGCCCGCCCCACCCTGCTGGTCCTCGCCGGCGGCCGTTCCGAGTCCAAATCGGGCGCAGAATCCAAGCCGAGCCCCGAATCCACCAAATCGGGACCGGAATCCGCCGAACAGGGCGCGAAATCCCCCCGACCTGCACCGGAACCCTTCCACCCGGAAGCGAAATCAGCCAAGCGCAGAGAGATCTCGACAGGGTAAGCTCACGCTGGTATTGACACTCAAGAGTCCGCGACCAATACGGGTGTAGGTCGAGCCGGCATCCAGCGTGTCAATGCACCTGTCTGCCCAGTTGGTCCGATAAAGGATTACACTCCCCGCGGAACACCACCGCCGGTGGTTCGACACAGGAACAGGACTCAGACATGCCGAAGCGAATTTCGGATGTTTCACTCCATGTTTACGTGACACCGCAGATCCTCGACCGCGTCACCGAGACGGTATGCCGCGTAGTCGACGAACACGTGGCCGATCGCGATATCTTCGCCTGGCGCTTCACCCTCCCCGTCGAATGCGACGATCCGACCCACACCGTGCTCGAAACACAGTGGCGCCTGGATCATCCCGCGGCCGATCCGGGCGAACGCCGCACCTATGAAATCGCCCTCAGCCTGGTGGGCGAAGCCCGCCAACTCACCAAAGCCGGTATCGCGAAACTCGAACAGCGCCTCGTACTGGAGCTCTCCGCCGACGAGCCCATCCCCTACATCGTGCACGCTCTGCAGCGCGAGAACTTCGACCTCGAAGAGAACCGCGAACTGATCTGAGCGGCAGTGCTGTAGCGGATCGGCCCGGAAACACATCGGGCCGCACCCCGAGGGGTACGGCCCGGACGATGGTCCTCGGCTCAGCGACGCGCCGGGAAGTGCCGGATCACGCCTTCCTGCACCGTCGTCGCCAGCAGATCCCCGCCGCGCGAGTAGAAGTGCCCGCGCGCCAGCCCGCGCGATCCCGAGGCCACCGGCGACTCGGTCGCGTACAGCGCCCAGTCGTCGAACCGGAACGGCCGGTGGAACCAGATGGAGTGGTTCACCGTCGCCGCGATGATGCGGTCCAGCCCCCAGGACAGCCCGTGCGTGGTGATGATCGAATCCAGCACCGTGGTGTCCGACGAATACGCCAGCGCCGCAACATGAATCAGCGGATCATCGGGCAACGCGCCGTCGGTGCGCATCCACACCCGATTGTGGTTGAGCGTCTCGCCCGTCCCCTTGAGGATCCACGCCGGATCGTTCGTGTACCGCATATCGATCGGATGCGGTGCGTTCACGAACATCTCGAGCTTGTCCTCGAGCCCGACGAACGACTCCTCCACGCGCGGCAGCCCTTCCGGATCCGGCACCTGCGGCTGCGGAGCGCTGTGCTCGAGCCCCTTGCCGTAATCCTGGAAGGCCGCCAGCATGACGAACAGCTCCTGCCCGTCCTGGTAGGCGGTGACGGTCCGGTTGGCGAAGGCCCGCCCGTCCCGATGCCGATCCACGTGGTACTCGATCGGCTGCTTGGGGTCGCCGCCGCGCACGAAATGCGCGTTGACGGCGTGCACCGGGCGTTCCGGTCCGACGGTCCGCCCGGCGGCGATGATCGCCTGGGAGACCAGCTGACCGCCGAAGGTTCTGCTCCACACCTTCTCCGGATGCTGTCCGAGGAAGATGTCGGGCCCGTTCTCCTCCAGATCCAGGATGCTCAGCAGCACCCGCAGATCATCGGATAGGCCCGGCCCTTCGGGGTCGGCGACGGTCTCGCCCAGCGATGCACTCACCTAGTGGTCCTCCTCGCCGATACGGTGCACGTGGATCAGGTTGGTGGAGCCGACGGTACCCGGCGGGGAGCCCGCCACGATAACGACCAGATCGCCCTTCTTGTACCGCCCGATGGACAGCAGCGAATTGTCGACCTGATGGATCATCTCGTCCGTGGATGCCACCGGAGGAACGATGAACGTCTCGGTGCCCCACGTCAAGGCCAACTGCGAACGAATCGCCGGATTGGGAGTGAAGGCCAGCAGCGGCAGCGGGGTGTGCAGGCGGGCCAGGCGGCGCACCGTGTCACCCGACTGCGTAAAGGCGACAAGCGCTTTGGCGTTCAGCCGCTCGCCGATGTCGCGGGCGGCGTAGGAGATGACGCCGCGCTTGGTCCGCGGCACGTGGGTCAGCGGCGGCACGCGGGTGGAGGACTCCGACTCCACCGCGTGCACGATGCGGGCCATGGTGCGCACGGCCTCGATCGGGTAGTCGCCGACGGAGGTCTCACCGGAGAGCATGACCGCGTCCGCGCCGTCGAGCACGGCGTTGGCCACGTCGGAGGCCTCGGCGCGGGTCGGGCGGGAGTTGGTGATCATGGATTCCAGCATCTGGGTGGCCACGATGACCGGCTTGGCGTTCTCGCGCGCCATCTGGATGGCCCGCTTCTGCACCAGCGGCACCTGCTCCAGGGGCAGCTCCACGCCGAGGTCGCCGCGCGCCACCATGATGGCGTCGAAGGCCAGCACGATGGCCTCCAGATTGTCGATGGCCTCCGGCTTCTCCAGCTTGCCGACCACCGGCACCCGGCGCCCGACGCGATCCATGATGTCGTGCACCAGTTCCACATCCGAGGGCGAGCGCACGAAGGACAGCGCGATGAAGTCCACGCCGAGCTTCAGGGCGAACTCGAGATCCTCGATGTCCTTCTCGGACAAGGCCGGAACCGAGACGTCCATACCGGGCAGCGAGACGCCCTTGTTGTTGGAGACGGGGCCGCCCTCGGTCACCTTGCAGATCACGTCGTTGCCGTCGACGCTCTCGACGATCAGGCCGACCTTGCCGTCGTCGACGAGCAGCCGGTCACCGGCCTTGGCGTCCTTGGCGAGTTCCTTGTAGGTGGTCGAGACGCGGTCGTGCGTGCCCTCCACATCGTCGACGGTGATCCGGATTTCCTCACCGGTCGCCCATACCGTCTTGCCCTCTTTGAATCGTCCGAGGCGGATCTTCGGTCCCTGCAGGTCGGCGAGAATGCCGACGGCGCGGCCAGAATTGTCACTGGCCTGACGCACCTTCTTGTAGTTCTCGGCGTGGTCGGAGTGCTCGCCATGGCTGAAATTCAGCCGCGCCACATCCATACCGCTCTCGACGAGTTCACGAATACGGTCCTCGGAGGACACTGCCGGCCCGAGGGTGCACACAATCTTCGTTCGTCGCATCACATGCTCAACCCTAGACCTGCCGGATTCGTCCCGCTGACCGGGCACGGTCTGTTTGCAAGATATATGTTTCGTCGTCAGCTAATCCCTGGTCAACGCGCTACGTGCCGGGCGAGCCTGGTCTCCAATCGAGTCTGCCCGAAGCTCAAGATCAGGCAAATTACCCAGTAGTAGATAGCCGCGACACCGTAGAGGGTGAAGAACTCGAAGGTCGGCGCGGCCGCATTCTGGGCGGTACGCAACAACTCGGTCACCAGGATGGTGGAGGCCAGCGAGGTGTCCTTCACCAAGGAGATCAGAGTGTTCGACAACGGCGGCACGGCAATGCGGGAAGCCTGCGGCAGGATGATCATTCGCATGGTCTGCGAATAGGTCATGCCGACCGCATAGGAGGCCTCCCACTGGCCGTGCGCCACCGAAAGGATCGAGGCGCGAACGACTTCCGCGGCATACCCGCCGACATTGAGGCTGAAGGCGATGATGGCGGCCGGGAAGGGATCGAAGGAGATCCCCAGCTGCGGCAGGCCGTAGAAGATGATGAACAGCTGCACCAGCAGCGGCGTACCGCGAATGATCGAGATGTAGAAGCGGGCCGCCGCGGACAGCGGCCACATCTTCGACATGCGGGCCAGCGCCACGAACAGCGCTATGGCCAGGCCGATCACGAAGCTGATCGCGGTCAGCGGCAGCGTCTTGGTGACGGTGGCCTCCAACATGGGCCACAGGTTCTGCCGGATGAGAGCCCAGGTAGAGGCATCCATTGTCAGATGTCGCGCCCGGCTTACTTGCTGACGTCGGTGCCGAAGTACTTCTCGGAGATCTTCGCCAGGGTGCCGTCGGCGCGCAGTTCGGCCAGGGCGGTGTCGACCTGGTTGATCAGGTCCTGATCGTCCTTGCGGGCGGCGAAGGCCTGCTGGCTGGTCTCACCGGTCTTGCCGGCGACCTTGACCGAGGAGTCGTTCTTGGTCTTGGTGTACTCCGCGAAGGCCAGGCTGTCGTTGACGGTGGCCTCGACGCGGCCCTGCTTCAGCAGGGTGATGGCCTCCACGAAACCGGGCACGCCCTCGACATTGCAGCCCGCGGAGCCGGCGACCTTGGACCAGTTGCTGGTGGTCGACTGGGCGCAGGTCTTGCCGCTCAGGTCGGCGAGGTCGTTGATGCCGTTGGTGTCGGCCTTGGTGATGATGACGCCTTCGGAGACCGTGTACGGCTGCGACAGCGAGTACTTCTGCGAGCGTTCCGGATTCACCGTCACCTGATTGGCGACCAGATCGAAGCGCTTGGCCTCCAGGCCCGCGAAGATGGCGTCCCAGGGGGTCTGCACGAACTCGACCTTCTTGCCGAGCTTCTCGCCGATCGCCTTGATGACGTCGACGTCGTAGCCGGTGAGCGAGCCGTTCTGCTCGTAGGAGAACGGGGAGTAGGTGCCCTCGGTGCCCACCTTCAGCACATTGGGGTCGTCATTGCCATTGCCGCAGGCGGTGAGCCCGGCAGCGGCGACGACGGCGAGCACGGCGGCGAACAGCTTACGACGCACGGGCGGATACCTCTCCCTCGAGCACGGGCGCACACCCGCGCGACACACAAACAACCGACAAAGGGTACGCCGGAAACCGACCGGACCGCATAACAACGATCTTGTTGCCTGCAAACCTTGTGTGAATACCGTCGGTGATGATAGCGGCGGGCGGGCACCGCCCTGCCCGGTGGTGCCCGCCGGAGTGGGTGTGTCGGGTCAGTCCTTGAGCGGACGGCCCTGCGGGTCCGGCACCTTGCCGGTGAGGATGAGAATGCCGTCGATGAGGGCCCAGATGCCGAAGCCGCCACAGGTGATCAGCTGCAGCACGCCGATGGTGGTGTAGCCCAGGTAGAACCGGCCGATGCCGAGCGTGCCGATGAGCAGCTGCAGCAGACCGGCGGTCAGCTTGGACTTGTCCGAGTACGGGACGCCGTAGGGGTCCCGGCCCCACGGGGCCTCCGGATCCGCGCCGTAGGGCATGGGCTGACCGTAGGGCGCCGGCTGCGGCTGACCGTAGCCCGGCTGTGCGCCGTAGGGCTGCTGCCCGTATCCGGGCTGTGGCTGGCCGTACCCCGGCTGGGGCTGGCCGTACTGCGGGCCCGTCCCCGGGGCGCCGTACTGCGGCCCGGGCTCGGGCTGCTTACCGAATGGATCGGTCACTCGAATCCTCCTGATATCGCGGGCCCCCGGCCGAGGCAGCCGGAGCATCCCCCATCACTGTCGAACCCGCCGTGCAGGTTTCACCACCCGTGGGTCAGGAGTCATTCTTGCCGAGGTCGGCCGATTTCGTCGCCTCAGCTTTCGAGGTCTCCGTCTCCCCCGGTGCGGAACCTTCGGATTCTGAGGAGTTATCGCCGTCCGTCGCGGAATCGTTGCCATCGGGCGAGGATTCGGCCGGGGATTCGGACTCTTCGGTCGCCTTCTCCACGGCCACCGCCGCACCCGCCGCCCCGTAGGCGCGCAGCGCGGCGAGCTGCCACGGCCAGGGCCGCTCCACGCCCGCGCGGATCTGCTCGGCGGTCTCCCGGCCCTTGGTGGCGAGCAGGAAATACGCCACGGCACAGGCGAAGACGATGGCGGAGGTGAAGGAGTTGATGCGGATGCCCGCGATATGCGTGGCCTCGTCATCGCGCAGCAGCTCGACCCAGAACCGGCCGAAGCAGTAGATCGCGACATACAGCGCGAAGAGCCGCCCGTGCCCGATGCGGAACTTGCGGTCGAGGTAGAGCAGCGCCGCCACCCCGAGCAGGTTCCAGATCATCTCGTACAGGAAGGTCGGCTGCACGACCTTGATGACCACGCCGGAGGAGACGCCGTTCATCATGTCCGGCTTGATGCCGTCGAACCGCTCGTAGATCTCCAGGCCCCACGGCATGGTGGTCTCGCGGCCGTAGAGCTCCTGATTGAAGTAGTTGCCGAGCCGGCCGATGGCCTGCGCCGCCAGGATGCCCGGCGCGATGGCGTCGCCGAAGGCGGGCAGCGGCACCTTGTAGATGCGGCAGCCGATCCACGCGCCCACCGCGCCGAGCGCCACCGCGCCCCAAATGCCAAGGCCGCCTTGCCAGATCTTCCACCAGTCGCCCGGATTGCCGCCCGGCCCGAAGTACTTGTCCCAGTCGGTGGCCACGTGATAGAGCCGCCCGCCGATCAAGCCGAACGGCACCGCGAACATGGCCACATCGAGGACCATCCCGGCCTGTCCGCCGCGTTCCTTCCAGCGCTTCTCGCCCAGCCAGATGGCGAAGACGATGCCGAGGATGATGCACACCGCGTAGGCGCGCAGCGGGAACGGGCCGATATCCCATACGCCGCGGGGCGGACTGGGAATGTATGCCAGCACATTCACGGTCGGGACACTCTCGGCCATGGCTCGTATGGTCACGCGCCCCACCGTAGCGGAAATACGGCGCTG
This sequence comes from Nocardia sp. NPDC127526, assembly GCF_042672265.1. Lineage (NCBI taxonomy): Bacteria > Bacillati > Actinomycetota > Actinomycetes > Mycobacteriales > Nocardiaceae > Nocardia > Nocardia sp. NPDC127526. The sequence goes on from NZ_JBHXVO010000037.1 coordinate 56,797, forward strand.
CCCCGGGCGCGACCTCGCCCGGGGCAGCAGCTGTTCAGCGCGTCGTCACTTCGCGTCGACGAGTTCCAGTTCCTGCTTGTGCTTCTTCTCGCTGATCATGGTGAGAATCAGCAGCAGCACCGCGGCGACGCCGCCGCCGATGAGAATGGTGAAACCGCCGTTCCAGCCGAAGTGATCGACGGTGAAGCCGACCACGGCGCTGGCCGCGACCGAACCGCCGAGGTACCCGAACAGACCGGTGAAGCCCGCGGCGGAACCGGCGGCCTTCTTCGACACCAGTTCCAGCGCGTGCAGGCCGATGAGCATGACCGGGCCGTAGATGAGGAAACCGATGACGATCATGCAGGCCATGCTGACGCCGGGCTTGTCGGCGGGAGCCATCCAGAAGATGGCGGTCGCGACGGTCACCAGGCCCATGAAGAACACGCCGGTGGCGCCGCGGTTGCCGCGGAACACCTTGTCCGACATCCACCCTGCGAGCAGCGTGCCCGGAATGCCGGCGTACTCGTAGAGGAAGTACGCCCACGAGGACTTGTCGAGGGTGAAGTGCTTGACCTCTTTGAGGTAGGTCGGCGACCAGTCCAGCACGCCGTAGCGCAGCAGGTACACGAAGACGTTGGCGAAGGCGATGTACCAGAGCAGCTTGTTCGGCAGGATGTACTTGTTGAAGATCTCCTTGGCCGTGAGCTCCTGCTCGTCCTTGGCGGAGTAGTCCGGCGGGTAGTCGTTCTTGTACTCCTCGATGGGCGGCAGGCCCACCGACTGCGGGGTGTCGCGCATGAGGATGTAGGCGATGACGGCGACCACGATGGCCAGGAAGGCCGGCATGTAGAACGCCGAGCGCCAGTCGTGGAACCAGGCCATACCGAGCAGGAAAAGCAGCGGGGGCAGGCCGCCGCCGACATTGTGGGCGGTGTTCCAGACCGAGACGATGCGGCCGCGTTCCTTCTGCGACCACCAGTGCACCATGGTGCGGCCCGACGGCGGCCAGCCCATGCCCTGGAACCAGCCGCAGATGAACAGCAGCACGAACATGACCAGCACGCTGGAGGTGGACCAGTCCACGAAGCCCATGAAGATCATGACCGAGGCGGACAGGATCAGGCCCAGCGGCAGGAAGACGCGCGGATTGGAGCGGTCGGAGATGAGGCCGCTGACGAACTTGGAGACGCCGTAGGCCAGCGAGATGGCCGAAAGCACCAGGCCCATCTGGCCTTTGGAGTAGTCGTAGCCGTGCTCGCCGTCGGTCAGGTACGGGATGGCGAGGGCGAAGTTCTTGCGGACCAGATAGTAGGCGGCGTAGCCGAAGAAGATGCCGATGAAGATCTGCCATCGGAGCCGCTTGTACAGGGGGTCGATCTCGTTCTCGGGCAGCCGCGCCTTGTGGGCAGCGGGCGCGAGGATGCTCAGCATTGAGGCCTCCGGGCAGATGATTCGTTTGCCCTGCGGATCGGTCACGAGGGCCGAAACTGAACGTTAGCTGAGAGCTGAATTCGAGAGCAAATCAGGTCACGCCGGGAGGCTTTTCAAGCGAATTTAGCGGCGTGAATCACTTATTCTCGTGAGCTAGCCGCCTTGTAGCTATTGCATTGGTAATGCCGAGGACGCCGAGCGAGGCCAGGATGAGGATCGGAATTTTGATCGGCTCGTCCCAGAGCGAGGGCGCGACGGCCCTGCCGAAGACGAAGATCGCGACGACCAGCAACCACCCCGAGATACGCATTCCCGGGGATACGGGCCGGACGCGCATCGAGTTCGATGCGCGTCCAGTCTTTTTCGAGCGAATTTACGAAGACACCGCAGCGGAGCGCACGCCCCGCGCCAGTTCCTCGGTCAGCGTCGCGACCGCGCCCAGACCCTCGGCGGCGGCGGTCACCAACGCCGAGCCGACAATGACACCGTCTGCGTAGGAAGCGATTTCGGCCGCCTGCGCGCCATTGCGCACACCCAGGCCGACGCCGATCGGAATATCGGAGTGGGCGCGAATGCGGGCGCACAGCGCGGGCGCCATGGACGACACCGCGTCACGCGCGCCGGTGACGCCCATGGTGGAGGACGCGTACACGAAGCCGCGGCTGGCCTCGAGGGTCTTCACCAGGCGCTCCTCGGTGGAGGACGGCGCGACCAGGAAGATGCGGTCCAGATTGTGCGTGGACGAGGCCACGAACCAGTCGTCGGCCTCCTCCGGGATCAGGTTCGGGGTGATGAGCCCGAGCCCGCCCGCGGCCGCCAGATCGCGGGAGAAGGTGTCGACGCCGTACTTCAGCACCGGGTTCCAGTAGGTCATGACGACGGCCTTGCCGCCGGCCTGGGAGATGGCCTCCACGACCTTGAACACATCGCGCACCCGGACGCCGCCGCGCAGCGCCTGTTCGGCGGCGTGCTGAATGGTGGGGCCGTCCATGACCGGATCGGAGTAGGCGACGCCGACTTCGATGACGTCACAACCGGATTCGACCATGGTGCGGCAGACGTCGATGGAGCCCTGCAGATCCGGGTAGCCGGCGGGCAGGTAGCCGATGAGCGCGGCGCGGTTCTCCTCGCGGCAGGCCGCGAACGTGTTCGCGAGACGCGACTGCTGGCTCACTGGTTCTCCTCCGGCTTGTCGAACAGCCCGAACCAGCGGGCGGCGGTGTCCATGTCCTTGTCGCCGCGACCGGACAGGTTCACCAGAATGATTGCGCCCTCGCCCAATTCCTTGCCGAGCTTGATGGCGCCCGCCACCGCGTGCGCGGACTCGATGGCCGGGATGATGCCCTCGGCGCGGCTCAGCAGCATGAGCGCGTCCATCGCCTCGGTATCGGTGACGGGGTAGTACTCGGCGCGGCCGGTGTCCTTCAGGTAGGCGTGCTCCGGGCCGACGCCCGGATAGTCCAGACCCGCGGAGATGGAATGGGATTCGATGGTCTGGCCGTCCTCGTCCTGCAACAGGTACGAGAACGCGCCCTGGAAGGCGCCCGGGGTGCCGCCGGTGAAAGTGGCGGCGTGACGGCCGGTTTCGACGCCGTCGCCCGCGGCCTCGTAGCCGATCAGGCGCACGCCTGGATCGTCGATGAAGGCGTGGAAGATGCCGATGGCATTGGAACCGCCACCCACACAGGCGGTTACGGCCGCGGGCAGCTGCCCGGTCAGCGCCTGCACCTGCTTGCGCGCCTCCAAGCCCACGATGCGCTGGAAGTCGCGCACCATGAGCGGGAACGGATGCGGGCCCGCGGCGGTGCCGAAGCAGTAGTAGGTGAGGTCGGCATTGGTGACCCAGTCGCGCAGCGCCTCGTTGATGGCGTCCTTGAGGGTCTGCGAACCCGTTGTCACACTGACGACCTCGGCGCCGAGCAGCCGCATGCGGGCCACGTTCAGCGCCTGCCGGGCGGTGTCGACGGCGCCCATGTAGATGATGCATTCCAGGCCGAGCAGCGCGCACGCGGTGGCCGTGGCGACGCCGTGCTGGCCCGCGCCGGTCTCCGCGATGACGCGGGTCTTGCCCATGCGCTTGGCCAGCAGGGCCTGGCCGAGCACATTGTTGATTTTGTGAGAACCGGTGTGGTTCAGGTCTTCCCGCTTCAGCAGGATGCGCGCGCCGCCCGCATGCTTCGCAAGATTCGCGCATTCGAACACCGGCGACGGGCGGCCGGTGTAGTCGCGCTGCAACCGGTCCAGCTCGTTGAGGAAGTTCGGGTCCAGCCGGCACTTCTCGTATTCGGCGGTGACCTCTTCGATCACGGCCATGAGCGCCTCGGGGACGTGCCGTCCGCCGTAGACGCCGAAGTGACCACCCAGGTCGGGCTCGTGCGCGCTCTTGTGCGCGACGCCGTCGCTGGCCTTCGGCAGGCCGAGGACGTCCTTAATGGGCCCAGTTTTCAGGTTCTCGGTCTGAGTCATCGCTTCTTTCACCGGCCCCGGCGGACCGGCTTCGGGCAGGACGGATGGGTTCCGGCGGTCACCAGCTCGGCCACCGCGGCGCGCGGGTCGCCGCTGGTCACCAGGCCCTCGCCGACGAGCACGGCGTCCGCGCCCGCACCGGCGTAGGCCAGCAGATCGGCGGTGCCGCGAATGCCGGACTCGGCCACCCGGATCACTTCGCTGGGCAGGCCGGGGGCGATGCGGGCGAACACATCCCGATCGACTTCGAGGGTCTTGAGATTGCGGGCGTTCACGCCGATCACGGTGGCGCCGGCCTCGAGGGCGCGGTCGGCCTCCTCCTCGGTGTGCACCTCGACCAGGGCGGTCATGCCGAGCGATTCGGTGCGGTCGATGAGCGCGGACAGCTGGTCCTGCTCCAGGGCCGCCACGATCAGCAGGATGACATCCGCGCCGTGGGCGCGGGCCTCGTGGATCTGGTACGGGCCGACAATGAAGTCCTTGCGCAGGATCGGGATGTCCACGACCTTGCGGACCGCGTCCAGGTCGGCCAGCGAACCCTTGAAGCGGCGCTCCTCGGTCAGCACGCTGATGATGCGTGCGCCGCCGTCCTCGTACGCGCGGGCCAGGACGGCCGGGTCCGGGATGTCGGCCAGGGAGCCCTTCGACGGGCTGGCGCGCTTCACCTCGGCGATGACGCCGATACCGTCCGAGTGCAACGCGGCCTTGGCGTCACGCGGGGATGGCGCCGCTGCGGCAGCCTTCTTCACGGCCTGGAAATCCAGGAGGGCTTCCCGAGCGGCCACATCCGCGCGGACCCCGTCGAGAATCGAGTCGAGTACCGTCATCTGGCTCGAATCCTTTCTGGGGAGACGGACTTGCTGCCTGAGAGTCCCCCCAGGCGCTGTCTCACCGATGCTGATAAAGAGTAAATGGCTATGTTCCCGCTCTTGACGGCGGGGTTGAAAGATGCACCCACTGCGGTCTCACCCCCTGTTCAGCGGGTTGCGCGGCCCGCTTCCCCGCTATCTGGATCATCGTGCGCGGCAGGGGCATTGGTTTCATCGTCGGTGGGATCCGCACCGGCATCGAGGGCATCCCAGAGCACGCGGCCCGACAGCGGCTCTCGTGGAGCCTCCTGTGACCCGGCTTCCGCGGCGCGTTTCACCGCGTGATGTTCGGCAACCTGCTCGGCCGCCTCGGACTTCCGAAAGACCGGATTGTCGTACTTTCCGGACATCTGGGCGGTCTCCGCGGGCATGCGCGTCAGCAACACGCCGGCAGTGAAGGCCGCAACCGCACCGAGCAACGTCAGCACGGCGGGGAGTGTCGAGGTGTCAACCTCCCCGGCATGCTCCCAGGTGCGCAATTCGGCCAGCCGCGCGGCTCGTTCACCCGCCTTACCGGCCCCCTGCACAAGGGCGTACGCAGGCACAGCGGCGACAGCGGCCAGCACCGCCACCACCACGCCGAGCATCCGTCGTAGCCAGCCACGAGTGGCGAAGACGGCCGCAATGGTGGCGAGCAGCGCCAGCGCCAGCGGCGTCAGCGCCCCGAACCACGTGCCGCCGTCCAGATCGACGGTGCGCGGCGACCCGAGCTCACTGGTGACCTCGAGACTCACCCACGTCATGCGCGACGACGCCCACAACAACCCGGCCGCGATCGCCAGCAGCACCACCGCGCCGATCGGCTTGCCCCGCGCCTTCGCCGCCTCCGACGCGGCTGGGCGCGCGGCAGCGGCTTCCGCCCGGTCGGCCTCCGCCGCGCCGGCTGCTGCCGCGGTATCGGCACTCGCGGGATCGGCTGCCGCGTCGGTCCGGCCGGGTCCCGAATCACTGTCGGCGGCAGACTTTTCCGAGACCGGTTCGATATCCGGGTCGCTCATTGGCCATTGCCGCCCGGGCGGTAGGCGCGCACCGTTTCGGCGGCGGCGATCGCTTTGAGCACCGCCATGGCCTTGTTGCGCGATTCGACGTCCTCGTAGTCGGGATCGGAGTCGGCGACCACTCCCGCGCCCGCTTGCACGTAGGCGGTGCCGTCCTTGAGGAGGGCGGTGCGGATGCAGATGGCGGTGTCGGCGTCGCCGGCGAAATCGAGGTAGCCGACCACGCCGCCGTAGATGCCGCGGCGGGTGGGTTCGAGTTCCTCGATCAGTTCCATGGCGCGGACCTTGGGGGCGCCGGAGAGGGTGCCCGCCGGGAAGCAGGCGTTCACCGCGTCGAGGGCGACCTTGCCGGGGGCCAAGCGGCCGGAGACGGTCGAGACCAGGTGCATGACGTGGGAGTAGCGCTCGATGTGGCGGTACTCGGTGACGCGCACGGTGCCGGGTTCGCAGACGCGGCCCAGATCGTTGCGGCCGAGGTCGACGAGCATGAGGTGCTCGGCGTTCTCCTTCTCGTCGGCGAGGAGGCCCTTCTCGAGCAGAAGGTCGTCCTCCTCGGTGGCGCCGCGCCAGCGGGTGCCCGCGATGGGGTGCGTGGTGGCCACGCCGTCCTTCACCGTGACCAGCGATTCCGGGCTGGAGCCGACGATGGAGAACGCGGTGCCGCCCGCGCCGTCCGGGATGTGCATCAGGTACATGTACGGGCTCGGGTTGGAGGCGCGCAGCATGCGGTAGAGGTCGATCGGGGTGCCGCCGTATTCCATTTCGAAGCGCTGCGAGAGCACCACCTGGAATGCCTCGCCCGCCTCGATCTCCTTGACCAGGCGGCGCACGCCCGCGCCGAATTCGTCGGAGGTGCGCTGGCGGCGGAAGTCGGGTTCGGGGCGGTCGAAGACCGAGACGGTGGATTCGGCGGGGGCGGCGAGGGCCTCGGTCATGCGGTCGAGGCGGGCCACGGCGTCGTCGTAGGCCTCGTCGACGCGCTCGTCGGTGCCGTTCCAGTTCACCGCATTGGCGATGAGGGTGATGGCGCCCTCGTGATGGTCGAAGGCGGCCAGGTCGGTGGCCAGCAGCAGCACCATCTCCGGCAGCTGGAGGTCGTCGGCGGCGATCGACGGCAGGCGCTCCATGCGGCGCACCGCGTCGTAGCCGAGGTAGCCGACCATGCCGCCGGTCAGCGGGGGCAGGCCGGGCAGGCGCTCGGTCTGCAGCAGTTGCAGGGTTTCCCGCAGCGCGGTCAGCGGATCGCCGCCGGAGGGGGCGTCGGCCGGGGTCTGGCCGAGCCAGGCCGCCGCACCGTCCACCACGCTCAGCGCGGAGGGGCTGCCGGCGCCGATGAACGACCATCGTGACCACGAGCGCCCGTTCTCGGCGGACTCCAGCAGGAAGGTTCCCGCCCGGTCCGCGCCGAGTTTGCGGTAGGCCGACAGCGGAGTCTCCGAGTCCGCCAACACCTTTCGAATCACCGGGACAACCCGGTGGTCGGCCGCGAGTTCCCGGAACTGGTCACGGGAGGTGGTGGTGTCGTTCGAGGCGCCGTGCATTCACCCATCATTCCAGGCCCGGCAACCGGGATCTAAATCGCTCCTCGCCCCAGCCGCGGACCGACCGGCCGCGAATACCCGATGCGGTCATCACTACACTCGCGGCAATCTGCTCCGGCAGAAAAGGAGAGGTCGCACGCGGTTCCCCCCTACGAGAGGAGTTCAACACAGATGTACCCCTCGCAACCGGTCGCACCGGAGGGCCCACGGCACGCAGCTCCGCAGGTCGGCCAGGGCTTGCCCGGTCAGCCGCCGCGGATGATGAACATGAACCAGCCGCAGAGCGGCAAGCACAGTGCCATCGCCTCGTTCGTCACCTATGTCAAGGCCCTGGAGGCGCTCGACCCGCGCAACTTCCCGGACGAGTACGCCGAGCACACCGACCGCATCAAGGAACTCAAGCCGTTCCTGCGCGCCCACGGGATCCTCGACGTCATGGAGATCAAGAACCCGGAGGTCGCCGCCCTCATCGGAGTCTGAGGGCGGGTTTTCCCCGAGGGGTTCGGGGGCGCTGCCCCCGGACCCCCGAATGAATTGGGAATGGGGGCTAAGCCCCCAAACCCCCT
>NZ_JBHXVO010000038.1:0-62587 GCF_042672265.1 Nocardia sp. NPDC127526
CGGCCCCCCCCCCCGCTCATCCGGGCGTGTTGTGGGCGGGTTTCTCTGCCCTGGTGGTGGATTCCGGCCAAAAGCCCGCCGGAACGACGGGGGTGAGTCTCCGAGGAGGCGCGCTGGCGGAGGCGCGCCGGCATCGCGGTGATGTCTGCTTGCTCACGACTGCTGGGGTGTGCCGGTGAGCGATCGTTAGGGTAGGTACGGGATATCCGCCTAGCGCGAGGAGTTCGCCGTGAGCAGTGCCGCTCGACCCGTGACCGTGACCGTGACCGGAGCCGCCGGGCAGATCGCCTACGGGCTGCTGTTCCGCATCGCGTCCGGTGCGCTGCTCGGCCCGGAGACCCCGGTGCGGTTGCGGCTGTTGGAGATTCCCGCCGCGGTCGGCTCGCTCGAGGGCGTGGCCATGGAGCTCGAGGACGGCGCGTTCCCGCTGCTGTCGGGCATCGATATCTCCGATGATCCGTGGGTGGGTTTCGACGGCGCGAATATCGCGCTGCTGGTCGGGGCGCGACCGCGCACCGCGGGCATGGAGCGCGGCGATCTGCTGGCCGCCAACGGGCCCATCTTCACCGATCAGGGCGCGGCCATCAATGCCAATGCGGCCGCGGACATCAAGGTCCTCGTGGTCGGGAATCCGGCCAATACCAATGCCTACATCGCCATGAGCAATGCACCCGACGTGCCCGCGGAGCGGTTCACCGCGCTGACGCGCCTGGACCACAATCGCGCGATCGCGCAGGTGACGAAGAAGACCGGTGCGGCCGCGGCCGATATTCGACGAATCGCCATCTGGGGCAACCACTCCGCGACGCAGTACCCGGACATCAACCACGCCACGGTGGCGGGCCGCCCGGCCGTCGAGGTCATCGGCGACCAGGCGTGGCTGGTGGACGATTTCATTCCGACCGTGCAGCAGCGCGGCACCGCGATCATCAAGGCGCGGGGCGCGTCCTCGGCGGCGAGTGCGGCCAGCGCCGCCATCGACCACATTCACGATTGGGCGCTGGGCTCCGCGCCGGGCGACTGGGTGTCCATGGCGGTGCCGTCGGACGGTTCCTACGGGGTGCCGGAAGGGTTGATCAGCTCGTTCCCGGTGACCTGCGCCGACGGCCGGTACACCATCGTGCCGGATCTGCAGATCGACGAATTCTCGCGCGCCCGTATCGATCTCAGCGTCGCCGAACTGGTGGCCGAGCGGGATGCGGTGATCGAGGCGGGCTTCGCCAAGCGCGGCTGAGCCCGGCCCGATCCGGCGGTGATCGCCGAGCTCAGCCGAGCTTGGCGATCACATTGTCGCCGTACCACTTGATCTTGGTGATCTTGTCCTCGAGCGATTCGGTGTCGTGCTCCATGGCGTAGGAATTGCGGAAGCCGATGATCAGATCGGTGATGCCCCGCTCCTCCAGGCGCTTCACGCCGTCCGGGGTGTAGCCGTCCCGCGACACCGCGTGGATCTCGAACTCACCGGGATTGTCCCGCTCGCTGCGCAATTCGCGGATGCGCGCCAGGTACTGGTCCAGCTCCTCGTCCTTGCCGCCGGCATGCATCCAGCCGTCGCACAGCCGGACGGCCCGGCGCAGCGCGGCATCGCTGTGTCCGCCGAGCAGGATCGGCAGCGGCTGGGTGGGGGCGGGGGTCATCTTGATCTTGGGAATGTCGTAGAACTCGCCGTGGTATTCGAAGTACTCGCCGGTGGACAGCCCGCGCACGATCTCGATGCACTCGTCCAGGCGCTTGCCGCGCCGCTCGAAGGGGACGCCCATCATCTGGAAGTCCTCCGGCCACGGGCTGATGCCCACACCGAGACCGAAACGGTTGTTGCTCAACCGTGCCAGCGAACTGGCCTGTTTGGCCACCAGTACCGGTGGTCGGATCGGCAGCTTGAGCACGAACGGGGTGATCCGTAGCGTGGTCGTCGCCGCGGCGATGGCGGCCGAGAGCACGAAGCATTCGATGAACGGCTTGCCGTCCAGGAACTCGCGATTGCCGTCCGGGGTGTAGGGGTACTTGGAGTCCGACTCCGCCGGGTACGCGATGCTGTCCGCAACGGTGATGGAGTGGAACCCGGCCGCCTCCGCCGCCTGCGCCAGCGGGACGTAGTAGTCCGGATTGGTCATCGCCTCTGCGTAGGTGAAACGCATCGATCGTCCTCTCGACGGTGAGCAAGTACGAAAACTAGAACAGATTCTAGTTGCTGTTCGGATCATAGTCCCGGTAACCGAGACCATTTTTCGGCCTCGCTTGCGGCCGGATTCTGCACCTTGTTCTAATCGATGTCATGACCATTGCCATCACCGGATCCGGGTCGGGCATCGGCGCCGCGACCGCCGCCGCGCTGACCGCCGCCGGGCGCGACGTCATCGGCATCGATCTGCGCAATGCCGAGGTGACCGCCGATCTGACCGATCCGGCGGCGCGCGCGGCAGCGGTCGCGGCGGTGCTGGAACGCTCGGGCGGCGTGCTGGACGGGGTGGTGCTGTGCGCCGGAGTCGGCCCGCAGGTGCCGGACCCGAACGTCATTGTGGAGATCAACTACCGCGCCACGATCGCCCTGCTCGATGCGCTGCTGCCCGCGTTGCGGAAGGGTGAATCGCCTGCGGCCGTGGTGGTTTCCTCGGTCGCCTCCACCCACATCCAGTGGGCCGAGAATCCGATCGCCAAGGGCAACGAGGCCGAAGCCTTCGCGCAGGCAGGCGATTTCGCCGGGTCCTACGCCTACGCCGCCTCGAAGAACGCGGTGACCGTCGCGGTCCGCGAGCGCGCCGTGGAATGGGGCATGGCGGGCGTGCGCCTCAATACGGTGGCCCCCGGCAGCGTCGACACTCCGCTCCTGCAAGCCGGACTGGCCGATCCCCGCTACGGCGAATCCATCCGCAACTTCCTGGCACCCATCGGCCGCAATGGCTCGCCGGATGAGATCGCTTCGCTTATCGTGTATTTGCTGGGCCCGCACGCCGGTTTCATCCACGGGGCGCAGTTCGTCATCGACGGCGGCATCGACGCGCAGGTGCGCCCGACTGTCGTCTGAAAACCGCAGCGCCCGGCGGTAATCGGGCGCTGCTCCCCGCGTGTGTGGGGATGAGCCTGGTGGCCGGTGCCCGCGGGGTGTACAGCCGCAGTCGGCCTCCACTGATGCCGCGGTGCCGGAGCAGCTACTCCGGTAACCGCGGCATCGCCTTGTTCACACGCTGCATTGCCGCGTTCACACGGGCGCATCGCAGGGTCCAGCCACCGTGCAGAAGTCAGGCCGGGTCGCCGTCGTAATCTCCGGCAACCTCGTCCTCGGCTTCGCCGATGACATTCGGGGCCGCCTCGCCCAGATTGCCGGTGAGTTCGCTTTCGCCGGAACGGCTCTGGTGCGGCAGCACCGTGCGTGAATACTCCTGATCGCCGCCGCGCTGGCCGGCGCCCGCCGCGTGCGGTGAGCCCATGAAGCCCGGACCGCCGACGCCGCTCGTGCCGGGCAGGCCGCCGGTACCCGCGCCGAAGGGGCTCGCCGTGCCCGCCGGGACCTTGCCGCCGGGAATCGAGGACCCCGGGCCGCCGGGCGTCGACGCGACGCCGCCCAGGCCGCCGCCTCCACCGAGACCGCCGCCGCCTCCGGCACCGCCGCCACCGCCGCCGAGTCCGGCGGCCTTGGTGTCGAGATCGTTCGGGCCGGGCTTGGCGGGGATGCCGCCGAGGGGATTGGCGGGGGAGTCGCCGCCTTGCAGCAGACCTTTGGCCTGTTCGAGGATCGGCTGGCCGACGTTCTGCGCGAGCGACTGCGCGACCTCGGCCGGATTGGGGCCGCCGCCCTGGCCGAGCAGCTGGGCCACGACGCCGTTCAATTGCGCGGTGTATCCGGCCAGTTCACCGCGGGTGATGTTGACGACCGTCATGGCCTGGCCCAGATGCTGGGTGGCCGAGGCGATGAGGGCGGTCTGGGCGGGCGGGGTCATGATGACCGGCGCGAGGGCGGTGGCCTGCGCGGCGAAGGATTGCGCGATGGCGGTGAGCTGGATATTGCCGCGCTGCACCACGGCCGCGGCCTGTTCGGTGACGGCCGAGATGTCGAAGCCGCGCTGTGCGGTCTCCCGGCCGTGGTTCTGCGCCTGCTGGCCGGCGGCCTGCGCATTGCGCGAGGCCTGGCCCTGCCAGACCTGCTCGACGGTTTTGAACGCGCCCTGGCCGACGCTCATGGCGCCTTCGATGAGCTTGGAGCCCTCGCTCAGGATCGAGGCCGGATTGAGCTGGCCCAGGACACCGGTGCCGAAGCTGTTGATCAGATCCAGGAACGGCTTGAACAGCGCGTCCATCCCCGGGATCGCGGGCAGCGCCAAGCCCTTCATGAGATCGCCGACCGGATCGGCGGGCAGCGGCGGCAGCGCGGCCGGGTCCACCCCGGCCCGAGCCAGGGCGGCCTGCGCGGACTGCAATGCGGCGGGCACATTGTTCAGCGCCGCCTGTGCTGTGCCGAGCGCGCCCTGCGCGTCGCCGAGGGCTTGCTGCGCGGTGCCGAGTACGCCCTGCGCGTCCCCGAGTGCTTGCTGCGCGCCGCCGAGTACGCCGTGTGCGGCATCGAGGGCGGGGGCGTGGGAGCCGTCGAGGACCGAGGCCGCATAGGTGTCGTCACCGTGCGACGCGCCCGGGAGGCCGTGCGGCATACCGCCGGTCAGCGGCGACCCGCCCTGCTCGATCTCCTTGCGCGACAAGGCGAATGCGGGCGGCTCGAACGGGGCCATATCCTCGGGCAACTGCCCGAGCGGCGGGTCGAGCAGGACGCCGGACGCACCGGCGGGAAGCGCGGCGGCCGCACCGGCGACGCCTGGAGCGGTAGGGGCGACGACGCCGATCACGCCGTCCTCGGGGAACTTCATGACTGCCCTCCGAGCTGCCCGGTGACCCTGCTCAGCCCACCGGCGAATTCGGCATCGGTGGCGTCGTAGGTGGCGGCGGATCCGAAGGCGGCCTGGCCGACGTGGGCGAAGCGGGCGGAGAGGGCGTTGATGTCCTTGTCGTGCAGTAGCTCGGCGGCGGCGAAGCTGACCAGGAAGTCCGCGCCGATCAGGCCGAAGACCGGTGTCATGGCGGCGACGTGGGATACGGTGTCCAGGCCGCCGGTCGCGGCGATGTCGGCGGCGACGCCGTCCTGCGTCGCGGCGAAGGTGCGGACCGCGGTGGTATCGACCGAGAGTTCGGCCATGATGTGCCCCCCTATCGTCGTGGACATGCGATGCCGAATATAACCCATCGTTCGTCCAGCTCGGCGTGCCGTCCGGCCCCACGCCGAGGCCGAAGCGTGTTCCGGCCGTTGTTGCAAATTAGAACAAGTTCTATATTCTTCAAGCCATGAAGGTCGCAGTCACCGGCGCTGCCGGGTTCCTTGGCACCAATTTGCTTCGCCTGCTTACGGATCGCGGTCACGAGGTGACTGCCATCGATCGCGTCCGCCCGAACGGTGCGAGCGAACCCGGTGTCACCTGGGTCTCCGGTGACGTGCTCGACCCCGAGTCCATGCGTAGCGCGCTCGAGGGCGCCGAGGTCGTGTACCACCTGGTCGCGCTCATCACCCTGGCGCACAAGAACGATCTCGCCTGGCGGATCAATACCGAGGGCGTGCGCGTGGTGGCCGAGGCCGCCAAGGCGGTCGGCGTGCGGCGCATGGTGCACACCAGCTCCATTCACGCCTTCAACCAGTACAGCTGCGGCGGCACCATCAACGAGCGCTCGCCGCGGTCCATCGATCCGGATCTGCCGGTGTACGACCGCTCCAAGTTCCAGGGCGAGGTCGAACTGCGCAAGGTCATCGACGACGGCCTCGATGCGGTGATCTGCAACCCGACCGGTGTGTACGGCCCGGTCGACCACTCCGATTCGCGCATCAATGTCACGCTGTGGGATTCCGCGCGCGGGCGCACCCCGGTCATGATCGGCGGCGGCTTCGACCTGGTCGACGTGCGCGATGTGGCGCAGGGCCTGGTGCTGGCCGGCGAGCGCGGCAAGACCGGCGAGAACTATCTGCTCGGCGGCCATTTCGTGAACATGCTGGAGATCACCCGGTTCGCGGCCGAGTACAACGGCAGGCTCAAGCCCGCCTTCGCGATTCCGCCGAAGGTCATCAATGCGCTCATTCCGATCCTGGAGCCGGTCTCCAAGGCGCTGGGCAGCGACCGGATCTCCAAGGCGGCCATGGGCGCGCTGCTGTCGGCGCCGATCGTGGAGAACGCGAAGGCCAAGAGCGAGTTGGGGTATCAGCCGCGCTCTGCGCAGGAGACCGTCGGCGATCTGATCGACTTCTACAACGGGCGCAAACTCGAGCCCGACACGCAGAAGATCGCTTGACAGTCGGTAGAACAAATGTTCGACTTGGGTGGTGCGCTGGCAAAGCCAAACCCTGGACGCCGATGACGGCGCGCTGCCCGGGCTCGAACGTGCCGGTTTCGTACGCAGCGTACAGACACCGGAGTTCGAGGGCATCACATTCCACGAGGTGCTCTGCAAGAGCGCGCTGAACAAGGTGCCCGAGGGCGGGTCGCTGCCGTTCGGCTGGACGGTGAATCCGATGCGCGGCTGCTCGCACGCCTGCCGCTACTGCTTCGCGCGCGGCTCGCACGAGTACCTGGATCTGGACTCGGGCAATGACTTCGACTCGCAGATCGTGGTCAAGACCAATGTGGTGCCCATTCTGCGCAAGGAACTGCACAAGCGGTCCTGGCGGCGGGAACCCGTCGCGCTGGGCACGAATACCGATCCCTATCAGCGCGCCGAGGGGCGCTACCGGTTGATGCCGGGCATCATCGGCGCGCTCACCGAATCGGGCACCGGCTTCTCGATTCTCACCAAGGGCACGCTCATGCGCCGGGATCTGCCGCTGCTGACCCAGGCCGCGCGGCAGGTGCCGGTGCAGCTGGCGGTCTCCATCGCCATCCTGGATCCCGAACTGCATCGGGCCATCGAGCACGGGACGCCCTCGCCCAAGGCGCGCCTGGAACTGGTGCGCGCCCTGGCCGATGCCGGATTCGCCGTGAATGTCATGGTCGCCCCGGTCATTCCGTATCTCACCGATTCCAAGGCTCACCTGGACGAACTCATCGGGGCGATCGCCGAGGCCGGGGCCGCGAGCGTCACCGCATTTCCCATGCATCTGCGCGGCAGCACCCGCGGCTGGTTCCTCAACTGGCTCGCCGAAGCGCACCCGGCGCTGCTGCGACGCTACCGGCAGCTGTATGGTCGCGGTACTTCGGTCACTCCGGAGTATTCTGCGTGGCTACGCGGCCGTATCGAGCCGCTGCTCGACAAGCACGGCTTGAACCGCGACCGACCGGCCGAACCCGAGGTGCGTGCCGCCGAATCGCATACGCCCGACCCACAGCTGGCGTTGTTCGCCTGACGCCGGTGTAAATCTCTGCGTTCCGCCGCTCACTTTCGCCGGTGTGTCGCGAATAGAGCGGAGTAGTTTGGCGTTGGTACTTCTGACTCGACGAGGAAGTGATGCAGGCGCATGGTTTCGCAGCATGACAACCCGGTGGCGGCGCCCGGAAACGGCGCTGCCGCAGAGAAATTGGAAAAGGTCGTTATTCGCTTCGCGGGCGATTCCGGTGACGGCATGCAGCTCACCGGTGATCGGTTCACGCACGAAGCGGCCGCATTCGGCAACGACCTTGCCACTCAACCGAGTTTCCCGGCCGAGATCCGCGCACCCCAGGGCACCCTGCCCGGCGTGTCCTCCTTCCAGATCCAGATCGCCGACTACGACATCCTCACCGCCGGTGACCAGCCCGATGTGCTGGTGGCCATGAATCCCGCTGCGCTCAAGGCGAATCTGGAGGACCTGGCGCGCGGGGCCACGCTCATCGTGAACACCGACGAGTTCACCAAGCGCAATCTGGCCAAGGTGGGCTACAGCGGTGATCCGCTCACCGATGACACGCTGACCGATTTCGTGGTGCACCGGGTGCCCATGACCTCGCTGACCCTCGCCGCGACCGAACCGACCGGTGTGGGCAAAAAGGATGGGCAGCGGGCGAAGAATATGTTCGCGCTGGGATTGCTGTCCTGGATGTACGGGCGGCCCATCGGCGGCACCGAACAGTTCGTGCGAGAGAAATTCGCGGCCAAACCGGATGTGGTCGAAGCGAATATCCTGGCATTTCGCGCCGGATGGAATTACGGCGAGACCACCGAGGCCTTCGCCACCACCTACGAGATTGCTCCCGCGACGCTGCCGCCCGGCACCTACCGGCAGATCACCGGCAATACCGCGCTCGCCTACGGCATCGTGACAGCCGGGCAGCTGTCCGGTCTGCCGGTCTTCCTGGGCACCTATCCGATCACCCCGGCCTCGGACATCCTGCACGAGCTGAGCAAGCACAAGAACTTCGGCATCACCACCTTCCAGGCCGAGGACGAGATCGCCGGAATCGGTGCGGCGCTGGGCGCTTCGCTGGGCGGCGCACTCGGCGTCACCAGCACCTCCGGGCCCGGGCTCGCGCTCAAGAGCGAGAGCATCGGCCTCGCGGTCATGACCGAGCTGCCACTGGTGATCATCGACGTGCAACGCGGCGGGCCCTCCACCGGCTTGCCGACCAAGACCGAGCAGGCCGATCTGCTGCAGGCGCTCTACGGGCGCAATGGCGAATCCCCGGTGCCCGTGGTGGCGCCGCGCTCGCCCGCCGACTGTTTCGACGCCGCCGTCGAGGCGGCCCGCATCGCGCTCACCTATCGCACCCCGGTGCTGCTGCTGTCCGACGGCGCCATTGCCAATGGCTCGGAGCCGTGGGCGATTCCGCAGGTCGACCGGATGCCGCGCATCGATCCCGGCTTCGAACCCGGTGGCGAGCCCGACGATTCGTTCCAGCCCTACGCCCGCGATCCGGAAACCCTCGCGCGCCCGCTGGCGGTGCCCGGCACCAAGGGCCGCGCGCATCGCATCGGCGGCCTCGAGAAGGCCGACGGCACCGGCAATATCTCCTACGAGCCGGCCAATCACGAACTCATGGTGCGATTGCGGCAGGCCAAGATCGACGGCATTGCGGTGCCCGATCTCGAGGTGGACGATCCGGGCGAGCGGGCCGAACTGCTGCTCATCGGGTGGGGCAGCTCCTACGGTCCCATCGGCGAGGCGTGCCGGCGGGCGCGGCGGCGCGGGGTGCCGGTGGCGCAGGCGCATCTGCGGCATCTGAATCCGTTCCCGGCCAATCTCGGCGACGTGCTGCGCCGCTATCGCACCGTGGTCGCGCCGGAGATGAACGGCGGCCAGCTGGCCATGCTGCTGCGCGCCCGCTACCTGGTGGACGTGCAACCGTGGACCAAGATCGCCGGCACCGCCTTCTCCGCGCAGGAACTGGTCGGCGTCATCGACGCGGCCCTGGACGGCTCGATCGCCGAGATGGAACAGAGCAAGGCCTTCGCCGCGCGGGCGCGGGCGACGTATCGCAGCACAGGGGGTAAGTGATGACCATTCTCGAAAACCCGCTCGTCGGCACCGATCTCGGCCTCACCGGCCTGTCCGGCGTCCCCACCGCCGACGGCCCGCAGAAGGCCAAGGACTACACCTCCGATCAGGAGGTGCGCTGGTGCCCCGGCTGCGGCGACTACGTCATCCTCGCCACCGTGCGCGGCTTCCTCGCCGAGCTCGGCCTCAATCGCGAGAACCTCATGTTCGTCTCCGGCATCGGCTGCTCCAGCCGGTTCCCGTATTACCTGGAGGCGTACGGGATCCACTCCATCCACGGCCGCGCCCCCGCCATCGCCACCGGCCTGGCGGTCACCCGGCCCGATCTGTCGGTGTGGGTGGTGACCGGTGACGGCGACGCCCTGTCCATCGGCGGCAACCACCTCATTCACGCGCTGCGTCGCAATGTGAACATGACGATCCTGTTGTTCAACAACCGGATCTACGGGCTGACCAAGGGCCAGTACTCGCCGACCTCGGAGACCGGCAAGGTCACCAAGTCCACCCCCATGGGCTCGGTCGACCATCCGTTCAACACGCTCTCGGTCGCCCTGGGCGCCGAAGCCACCTTCGCCGCCCGCGCCCTGGACTCCGACCGCGCCGGCTTGAACGAGGTGCTGCGCGCCGCCGCCGAACACCGCGGCACGTCCTTCGTCGAAATCCTGCAGGACTGCCCGATCTTCAATGACGGCTCCTTCGACGCCCTGCGCCGCGAGAACGCCGAATCCCATCTCATCCGGCTACACCACGGCGAGCCCATCCGCTTCGGCGCCGACCGCGAATTCGCCGTCGTGCGCCATGGTTTCGGCCTGCGCGTGGCCCGCGCCGACAGCGTCGCCGAATCCGACATCGTGGTGCACGACGCCTATGCCGACGATCCGGAGTACGCCTACGCCCTGTCCCGGCTGTCGGATCAGGACCTCAACAATGTGGTGACCGGCGTCTTCCGCAGCGTGTCGCGGCGCACCTACGACGACGGCGTGCGCGCCCAGCTCGACAGCGCCGCCGAAGACAAACCGGTGCACGAGGATTCGCTGCAGACCCTGCTCACCGGCCGCGAGACCTGGACGGTCGGCGCGGCCGGCTAGTTGACCTCCGGACAGGGAAAGGCCCGGCGATAGTCGCTGGGGGAGACGCCGATCTGCTTGAGGAAGTGGTGGCGGAGATTGTTGGCGGTGCCCAGACCGCTCAGCTCCGCCACCTTCTCCACCGACAGATGCGTTGCCTCGAGCAGGGTTTGGGCCCGGCCGAGGCGCTGGTTCAGCAGCCATTGCAGGGGAGTGGTGCCGGTCGACTCCTGGAGGCGGCGGTAGAGCGTGCGCGGGCTGACGGCGGCGCGGCGGGCCAGATCCTCGATGGTGAGGGGCTGATCGAGATTGGCTCGCGCCCAATCCAGGACGGGCGCCAGGGTGTGATCGTCGGTGGCGGGCACCGACAGATCGATGAACTGGGCCTGCCCGCCCGGCCGGTGCGCGGCCACCACCATGCGGCGGGCCAGCTGATTGGCCACTCGCGCGCCCAGATCGCGGCGCACCAGATGCAGGCACAGATCCAGTCCGGCGGTCATGCCGGCGCTGGTGAGCAGGTCACCGTCATCGGTGTAGAGCACGGAGTCGTCGACCTGGACCCGCGGATAGCGGCGCGCCAGCTCGGCGGTGTGCATCCAGTGCGCGGTGGCGCGGCGGCCGTCCAGGAGCCCGGCCTCGGCGAGTGCGAAGGCGCCCGTGCACAGCGACACCATGCGCGCGCCCGCCGCGGCGGCCTCGCGCAGGGCGGTGATGAGATCCGCGGGCAGCGGAAGCCCGTCCTCCACACAGGCTTCCGGGACCGACGGGACGATCACGGTATCCGCGCCGATCAGACCATCCAGCCCGTAGTCGGTGCGCAGCGCGAGACCCGTTTCCGCGGCGGGTGTGCGTTCACCGGTCCCGCACAGGCGCAGCTCGTACCAGTCCGGCGACAGGTCCGGCTGCCGCCTGCCGAAGATCGTTGCGGGAATGCTCAACTCGTACATGTCCCAGGACGCCAACCCGATCTCACCGGGCACGACCAGGGCGACGGAACCGACGCTCATGCCCGTCAGGATATGGCAGGAATTTGGTGATACCCGGCATCGGTGTCACTGGTTCGGGAAGATCGACACTGCGAACCTGGTTCCTGTCAGAGCATCGAATGCAGTACGTCCCAAGGAGATTGCGGGCATGAGCACGAAGGTCGGCCGGTTCGCCGAACTGGAGCCGGAGTTCAACAGCTACGTCGGGGCCATCAACTACGCCACCATGGTGACCGTCGATTCCAAGTACCGGCCGCGCACCCGGGTGCTGATCCCGGTGTGGGAGAACGTGGACGGGCAGCCGCTGGGGTGGCTGGCCACCTATCGGACGCCGGTCAAGGAAGCGCATCTGGCGCGCAATCCGCACACCAACTTCTCCTACTGGGCGCCGGGCAACAACTCGGTCGCCATCGACGCCGTGGCCACGGGGGTGGAGGACCGGGCGGACAAGGAACACGTGTGGGAGCTGTACCGCCGCACCAGCCCTCGCGGCGCGGGCTACCACCTCGGCCAGTTCTGGCGCTCGCCCGCCGATCCGAAACTGCGGGTGCTGCGGCTGGAGCCGTGGCGGATCCAGGTGATCCGGGGCCGGGATCTGCGCAGCCGCATCTGGCAGGCCGATCCCGGCGCGCGGAATCAGCTCGCGGAGAAGGCGTTGAGCAGCTTGTCGTAGAGCGTCGCGAACCGGGCGCGCGCGGCCACCTGCTCATCGGTGAGGCCCTCGGTGGATTCGGGCGCGTACACGATGAGGTGCACGTCCGGATCCGGTTGGGCCGGCATGAAGTCGAGGATCAGATTGCCCTGATCGGTGACGGTGGGCGTGCCCAGATCCACCTGAGCCAGGGCCCGGATCTCGGTGGCGGCCGCGGTGGTCGCCTCGGCCGGGACCTTCCCCTTCAGTTCCTGGGTGCCGCCGTCCGGTCGTTTCACCGCGCTGCCGTCGGAGCGGATCTCCAGCACCGGGCGCAGATCGAGGCGGGTCTGCCAGCCATTGGGCATGGTGGTCAGCATGAACACCGTGGTGGCCGCCGGTTCGTCGGCGGCGGCGAAACCGCCTGTGCCGGTGAGCATCGCGGCCGCCACCAGCATCGCAGCGGTCGTGCGCCGCGCCGCAGTCCCGAATCGTGTTCTCGCGCCCAGTCTTCGCATTCACGTCCTCCGAATCCCATTGCGGGCAGGCGCCCGCCGCCGGAGATTCTGCCTCGCCGCGCGGTTCGTGGGCACCAGGGCGCGCCGACGGTGCAGGGGCCGGAAAGCACACACCCCGCACCGGATACGGCGCGGGGTGCGGAGTTCGGTAGGGCGGGCGATCAGCGCAGGGCGGGCGGATTGTCCAGGTCGCGGGCGGAGTAGGTGTCGCACGAAGCCACCTGGCCGGTCTTGTAACCGGACAGGAACCACTTCTGCCGCTGCTCGGACGAACCGTGGGTCCAGGCTTCGGGATTCACGCGGCCGGTGGCCTTCTCCTGAATCCGGTCGTCGCCCACCGCGGAGGCGGCGGACAGGCCGTCGCGCACATCGTTCTCGGTGAGCCGTTGCAGGAACGGGGTGTTCGAGCCGGGGGCCGGCAGCTTGTCGGCCCAGTATGCCCAGACCCCGGCGTAGCAGTCGGCCTGTAGTTCGGTGCGCACCGCACCGGATTCCGGGCCCTGCGGATCGCGCTGGGCGCGGCCCAGATCACCGAGCAGGTTCTGAATGTGATGTCCGAACTCGTGGGCGACCACGTACTCCTGGGCGAGCGGCCCGCCGGTGGCGCCGAAGCGATCCTTGAGCTCCTGGAAGAACGCGGTGTCGAAGTAGGCGGTCTGATCGGCCGGGCAGTAGAACGGGCCGACCGCCGAGGACGCGCGACCGCAACCGGTATTGATCACACCGGAGAACAGCCGCACCGACGGATCGGTGTAGCGGGTGCCGGTCTGCTTGGCCAGTTCGGTTCCCCACACCGAATCCAGGCTCTGCACCGTAAGCACCACGCGGCAGTCGACGTATTTATTGGCGTCCGCTCCGGTCCTGCAGTGCTCGGGCGTCCCGGCGACGGTCCCCTCCTGCTGCGCCTGCTCGCCGGTGAACTGCCCCAGCACGCTGCTCGGATCACCGCCCAGCAGCAGCGTCGCGATCAGCGCGATGATGCCGAGGGCGCCACCGCCGAGGACCATACCGCCGCCCATGCCCGGCCCGCCGCCACCGCTTCGCACCCGGTCCGGGTCGATTTGCAGGCCCTCGTTGAAGGTCATGGCTCCTAGCTTGGCACGGCGGCGCGGATATCGGTTTCCTCTAGTCAAACGTGTCTCACTACGATAGGAGCGCACCCGGCCGACCCCGTGGTGCTTCGAGCCCGTCGAAAGGAATCCCGTGCTGCGCACCCACTTGGCTGGTTCGCTGCGAAGCGAGCACGCCGGTCAGACCGTCACCCTCACCGGATGGGTGGCCCGGCGGCGAGACCACGGTGGCGTGATCTTCATCGATCTGCGCGATGCGTCGGGTGTGTCGCAGGCTGTGTTCCGTGAGGGCGAGCCTGCCGAACAGGCCCACAAGCTGCGCAACGAATTCGTCGTGAAGATCACCGGAGTGGTCGAGAACCGACCGGCCGGGAGCGAGAACCCGAATCTGCCGACGGGTGCCATCGAGGTCAATGTGACCGAGCTCGAGGTGCTCAACGAGGCCGCGCCGCTGCCGTTCCAGCTCGACGACGAGCCGGGCGAGGAAGCGCGCCTGAAGTACCGCTACCTGGATCTGCGCCGCGAAGGCCCGGGTCACGCCATCCGGCTGCGGTCGAAGGTCAATGCCGCCGCCCGCGACGTGCTGGCCAAGCATGCCTTCGTCGAGGTCGAGACCCCGACCATGACCAAGTCCACGCCCGAAGGCGCGCGCGACTTCCTGGTGCCCGCGCGGCTGCAGCCCGGCTCGTTCTACGCGCTGCCGCAGTCGCCGCAGCTGTTCAAACAGCTGCTCATGGTCGGCGGCATCGAGCGCTACTACCAGATCGCGCGCTGCTACCGCGACGAGGACTTCCGCGCCGACCGCCAGCCCGAGTTCACCCAGCTCGACATCGAGATGAGCTTCGTCGAGCAGGAGGACGTCATCCTGCTGGCCGAGGACATCCTGACCGCGCTGTGGAAGCTGGTCGGCTACGAGATCCCGACCCCGATCCCGCACATGACCTACGCCGAGTCCATGCGTCGCTACGGCTCGGACAAGCCGGATCTGCGCTTCGGCATCGAGATCACCGAGATGATGGAGTACTTCAAGGACACGCCGTTCCGCGTGTTCCAGGCTCCCTATGTCGGCGCGGTCGTCATGCCGAGTGGCGCGAGCCAGCCGCGCCGCCAGCTCGACGCCTGGCAGGAATGGGCCAAGCAGCGCGGCGCCAAGGGCCTGGCCTACATCCTGTTCAACGAGGACGGCACCCTCGGCGGCCCGGTCGCCAAGAACCTGTCCGACGCCGAGCGCGAGGGCCTGGCCAAGCAGGTCGGCGCCGAGCCCGGCGACTGCGTGTTCTTCGCCGCCGGCGATGTGAAGTCCAGCCGGGCTCTGCTGGGCGCGGCGCGCGGTGAGATCGCCCGCAAGTGCAACCTCATCGACGAGGACGCCTGGGCCTTCGTATGGATCGTGGACGCCCCCATGTTCGAGCCCGCCGCCGACGCCACCGCCAGCGGCGATGTGGCCCTGGGCCATTCGGCCTGGACCGCGGTGCACCACGCCTTCACCTCGCCCAAGCCGGAGCACCTGGCCACCTTCGACACCGATCCCGGTGCGGCGCTGGCCTACGCCTACGACATCGTCTGCAACGGCAATGAGATCGGCGGCGGCTCCATCCGTATCCACCGCCGCGACGTGCAGGAGCGGGTGTTCAAGGTCATGGGCATCGGCCAGGAGGAGGCGCAGGAGAAGTTCGGCTTCCTGCTCGACGCCTTCTCCTACGGCGCCCCGCCCATGGGCGGCATCGCCTTCGGCTGGGACCGCATCACCGCGCTGCTGGCCGGCATGGACTCCATTCGCGAGGTCATCGCCTTCCCGAAGTCCGGCGGCGGCGTCGACCCGCTCACCGAGGCGCCCGCGCCGATCACCCTGCAGCAGCGCCAGGAGGCGGGCTTGAACGTGAAGCTCGACGCCGACGGCAAGCCGATCAAGGACGACAAGGGCAAGGAAACCGGGAAGTAGGCACTCACCCGGATAGGCTGCACCCGGCCGGTATCGACCGATACCGGAAAACCCGCTGATCACAAGGGGGTTCGGGTGCTGCAGGTCCGGGTGATCTGTCCGGCCGAGACCACCGACGCCGCGCTGGCGGTATTGCGTGCCGATCCGGGCGCGACGCTCGTCACGGTGCAGCGCGGCGCGGCGGTGGACCCTGCCGGGGATCTGGTCGAATGCATGCTCGCGCGGGAGGCCGCCGATGGGGTGCTGGAAGGGCTCACCGGGCTCGGGATCACGCACAGCGGCGGCATCGGCCTGGAGCAGATCGACACCGTGCTGTCCGATGTCGCCGACGAGGCGGTCGAGGCCGCGCCGGGCAGCCCCTCCGATGCGGTGGTGTGGGAGGAGCTGGTCGCGCAGACCGGGGAGGCGTCCACGCTCACGCCCTCGTATCTGGCGTTCATCACCATCGCCTGCCTGCTGGCGGTGGTGGGCGTGGCGACCGATTCACCGGTGACCATTGTCGGGGCCATGGTGGTGGGCCCGGAGTTCGGGCCCCTCGCCGGGACCGCGGTCGCCTTGGTGAGCAAGGACTTCCGGCTCGCGGCGCATTCCTCGCTGGCCCTGCTGGTGGGGTTCCCGGTGGCCATGGCCATCGCCTGGCTCGCGACTCTGCTGTTCCGCAACCTCGGCTGGATCACCCGCGAGGGGATGGACAACATCCACAATGTGGACTTCATCTACAAGGTGGGGCCGTTCTCGGTGGTGGTGGCGCTGCTGGCCGGCGCGGCCGGGATGCTGGCGCTCATGACACCGAAATCCGCTGCGCTGGTCGGTGTTTTCATCTCGGTCACCACCATTCCGGCGGCCGGTTTCGCGGTGGTGGCGGCCACGGTGGGGGAGTGGCACAAGGCGTTCATGTCCATCGGGCAGCTGGCGGTGAACATGGTCGGCATCGTGGTGGCGGGCGTGCTGGTGCTGTGGGTGCGGCCGCGCTACGGCAAGCGCGGCGGCGCACTGGACCGGTTGAAGCGGTGGTGGCTGACCGACGTGCGGTGAGCGGTCAGACCTGCACCACCAGGCCGCCGGTGAGGGTGCGGTAGGCGTAGGTGATGGCGATGGCCGAGACCGGACCGGCCACCAGCAAACCCAATCCGCAGAACAGCATGCCGACCGCGGTGATGATCAGCACCGCCAGTGCCAGCAGCACGGTCGGCACGGGATTGCGGAACACCAGCTGGGCGCTGGACTTGATGGCGGTGACCGGATCCTGCTCCTGATCGATCACGAAGTGCAGCGAGAACATGCACAGCACACCGACGATGACCGCCGGGAACACGCATGCCAGCGAGGCCACCAGGGCGCCGACGAAGACCAGCACCGCGGTCAGCAGCACGCTGCCGGCATTCACGAAGCCGAAGAAGGCCGGGAAATCCGGTGGGGTGCCGTCGGTTTCGTAGAGCGCGCCGCGGATCATGGCCGCCTGCAGCAGCCACACCATGAGCGAGGCCACCGCGAACAGCAGCAGCAGGGCCGGGAGCGAGCTCACCTCGAACACGTTCACCAGCAGCGTGACCGTCAGCCAGGAGATCAGGCCGAGCAGGCCCATGCCGATCCAGGGAATCGGATTGAGGCGGAAGCGTTCCCAGCCGTAGGCGAGGGCGCGGCCGACATCGAGGGATTCGGTGGACCGATAGGGCAGCGGCGGCTCGGGCACCTGCGGCGGCGGCGCGCCCGGCGGCAGGCCGCCCGTGGGCTGGTAGCCGGGCTGGGGCGGCAGGCCGCCCGGCTGCGGCGCGGCGCCCGGGGGCGGCACACTGCCCGGGGGCATGGCGCCGGGCGGCAGTGGAGTTTGCTGAGAATAGCTGGGCGCCGTACCCGGCGCGCCCGACTGCGGGGGCAGCGGGGGCGGGGGTTCCACGGGCTCGCTGCCGTACTGTGCGGCGCCCGGTCCCTCGAACTGCGGGTAGCCGGCGCGGCCGGGCAGCTCGTGCCTGCCGTGCCCCGGGGCCGGTTCGGGCGGCGCGGAATGCGCTGCGGGCTCGGGGTTTTGGTGTCGGCCGGGCTGGGCGGAGAATTGCCGGCCACCCTCCTCGGCGGGCGGTTCGCCGGAGGGATCGTTCGGTGCGGAGGGCGGCGTGCCGGTCATGGTCGCGAGCCTTTCACATTTTCCGGTTTACGGTGTGGCGCACGGCAGTTGAACATGAGACAACTAGACCTGCCTGGTTGTGTCAAGCAACCAGCGCCGCGTGGGCAAACCCTTCACAAAGACACGCCGGACGACGCGCGAAAGGTTGCGCAACCGCTCGCTGAAAGTGACCTGAAGCGAGTAACTTGGGACGCGATGACCGCACTATTGGCCGAACGCGCCGCCGAAGTCGTGTCCGCGGCACAACAGTTGCTCACAAAGCGAATGGGTGCTCCGGTAAAGCTGAGCGATCCTATGGAACTCAGCGGTAGTGGTAGGACGACGGTGCTACGCGTCCGCGTTGCGGAGAACGCCTTTTCACTTCCGCGCACCCTCATTATCAAGCAGGTGCGCGGCGGAGCGAAGGAACGACGCACCGGCGGTATGGCGCCCGGCGTAGCCAGCATCGACTCCGCCTTCCTGCGGGAGGCGGTGTCGTACCAGTTCACCACCGCACTGGGCCGTGACCACCGACCCGGTGCGTACCTGCTCGGCTACAGCCTGCCCGAGCGCCTGCTCATTCTCAGCGACCTCGGGGAGAACACCTCGCTCACCCAGGTGCTGCAGGCCGCCGTGGAGCCCGCCGGGCGCAATGCGCTCATGGCCTTCGCCCAGGCACTGGGCCGCATGCACGCGGCGACCGTCGGCCGCGAGGCCGATTTCGTGGCACTGCTACGCCGCGTGGACGTGGTGCACCGGGTGGACGGCATCGCCCAGCAGGCCGAATCCGCGGTCGCCGAGGTGCCGATCATGCTGCAGCGCGAACTGGGCATCGAGGTGCCCGGCGAGATCGCCGAACGCATCGTGCGCGGTAACCGGCTGTTCTCCGCCGGCCGGCACCGGGCCTTCAGCCCCTCGGACCTGTGCCCCGACAATGTCATCCTCAATGAGGAGGGCGCGCGGTTCCTCGACTACGAATGGGGCGGCTTCCGCGACGCCACCCTCGATATCGCCTACGCGCTGGTGTCCTTCCCCGGCTGCCTCTGCGATGTGGAACTCTCCCGCGAACGCGCCCGCCAGATGGTCGAGGCGTGGCGCTCCGAAGTCGTCGCGGTGTGGCCGTCCCTCGCCGACGACGAGGTCCTGGCGGAACGCATTCTGGAGGCGCGCCTCATCTGGGTGTGGCTGTCCACCTTCTGGTTCTTGCCCGCCGACCATTCGCGCATCGCCTCGGCGCGCGAGCACGGGCTCTCGATTCCGCGCTCGGCCGCGCTCATCAACCGGTGGGCCGCGCTCGCCGAGGACGCGCGCTGCACCGGAGACGATCCGCTGGGCGATTTCGCCGAGCATGTGTCGGCGACGCTCGAGGAGCACTGGGAAGAGTAGTGAACCGGCCGCGTTTCGGGCGGCCGGTCCGCCGTGCTCCCAGGTCGTTCGTTCAGTTCACCGGTCCCGGCCGCGCTTCCACGCGTCCTATCCCGCTGCGCACCCCGAACGAGGCGCCGTGGCGCACACCGGTGTTCGGATCGGCCGCGGCGGTGACGTAGAACCAGTCCATCTGCGCCTGTTCGGCGGTGACCTCGAAGACGCCGTAGCCGTGCGAGTCGAGTTCGGCGTAGTGCAGGTGCGGGTTCAGGTTCCTGACCGTCTGCTCCAGGCCGAGCGACACCGTGCGGGCGGGCGTGTGCATGATCTCGCCGATGCTGGCCATGGACACCGAGGGCACCACGAATTCGGTGGCGGCGACCCGCCCCCGCGGATACTCGCGGGTGTCGACGGGGACGTCGGCAGCCCAGGAGGTGTGGATGTCACCGGTCAGGAACACCACATCGGCGACATCGTGTCCGGTGATGGTGTCGAAGAGGCGCTGCCGGTCGGCGGCATAGCCGTCCCATTGATCCAGGTTGATGGGAATGCCGGAATCGGGGGTGCCCAGGACGGCCTGGAAGGCCGCCGCGACCGCCGGATTCGTGGTCGGCAGTTGCAGCGGCGCGAACATGACCGGGGTGCCGACCAGCTTCCAGCGGGTGGGCGCGGAGGCCAAACCGGCGGTGAGCCAATCCATCTGGTCCTTGCCCGTGATCGAGCGATTCGGGTCCGCGGTCTCGCGCCAGCCCGCCACCGCGGGCAGTTGCTCGTCGCGGTAGGTGCGCAGATCCAGCATGGACAACTCGGCCAGCGCGCCGAACCGGAAACGACGGTAGAGGCGGGCATTGGCGCCGGAGCCATTGGCGCGCACCGGCATCCACTCCAGATACGCCTGCATGGCGGCGGCCCGGCGGGCCTGCCAATCGCCCTCGGCGGGATCGTGGTTCTCCGCGCCGCCCGCCCAGGCGTCATTGGCGGATTCGTGGTCGTCCCAGATGGCGATGAACGGATAGCGGGCGTGCAGGGCCGCCAGATCCGGATCGGTCTTGTACTGGCCGTGGCGGATTCGGTAATCGGCCAGCGACACGATCTCGTTGACCGGATCGTGTTCGCGCACCAGGGGCAGCAGGCCCCGATGCTTGCCGCGGGAGTACTCGTAGAGGTAGTCGCCCAGATGGATGACGGCGTCGAGATCCTCGCGGGCGGCCAGATGCCGGTACGCGCCGAAGTATCCGCCCTCCCAGTTCGCGCAGGAGGCGACACCGAAACGCAGCCGGTCGGGGGAGTCCTGCGCGGCCGGGGCGGTGCGGGTGCGGCCGATGGCGGAAACCGCTGCGAGCGCGGTGAATCGGTAGAAGTAGTCGCTGCCCGCCGACAGGCCGGGGACGTCGACCTTGACCGTGTGGTCGGCGTCGGGTCCGGTCGTGACCGCGCCCGAGGCGACGACGGAGGTGAAGGCGGCGTCGGTGGCAACCTCCCAGTGCACCGAAACCGGTTCGCCGGCACCTGAACCCGGGGTGGCGGCGTCGGAGGGGGTGACGCGGGTCCAGATGATCACGCCGGTGGGCAGCGGGTCACCGGAGGCGACGCCGTGCCGGAACACCTGCCCCGCGGCGTGCGCCGGAGCGGCGGAGAGCAGGGTGGCTCCGGCGGCGGCCGTCGCGGTGGTCTTCAACAGCCTGCGGCGGCTCAGCCCGCCCTGACCGGAATGAACTGAAACACTGGAGTTTTGTTTCATGTGCTGTATCGAACCCTGAACTCGGAGTGCGCGCTACCGGACCGCGGGAGTCGTCAGACGATCGGACCCGGACGCGGCTCCAGCCGTCCACCGCGGCGGGCGGCGAACGAGGCGCCGTGGCGCACACCGGCATTCGGATCGGCCGGATCGGAGATGTAGAACCAGTCCATCTGCGCCTGCTCGGCGTCGACGTGCAGTACGCCGTAGCCGTGCGAATCCAGTTCGATATAGCCCAGGTGCCGGTTGACGCCGCGAATGGCGCCCTCGGCCATGAGCGAGGCGGTGCGGGGCGGGGTTTTCGTCATGTCGCCCATGGAATCCGAGGTCACCGACGGCACCACGAACTCCACGCCCGCGGTCTGGCAGGCCGGGTAGGTGGCGGCCACGGTCGGGACGTCCGCGGCCCATGAGGTGTGGATATCACCGGTCAGGAACACCACATCGGAGACCTGATTGCCGGTGATGGCGTCGAGCAGGCGCTGCCGGTCGGCGGTGTAGCCGTCCCACTGGTCCAGGTTGGCCGGAATACCGGCGTCCGGGATGCCGATGAGCTCGGTCAGCGCGGCGGTGCTGGCCGGATCCAGCGGCGGGAACACCAGCGGGGAGATCATGACCGGATTGCCGACCAGCTTCCACCGCACCGGGGCGGTCACCAGAGCATTGGTGACCCAATCCATTTGGTCCTTGCCGGTAATGGTGCGGTTCGGGTCGTCGACCTGCCGCCAGCCCGGACCGGCGTGCACCTGCTCGCTGCGGTAGCTGCGCAGATCGAGCATGGACAGCTCGGCCAGGGTGCCGAAGCGCAGTCGCCGGTACAGCCGTCGGTCCGCGCCCGCGCGCACCGGCATCCACTCCAGATACGCCTGGCGGGCGGCGTCCTTGCGGGCCTGCCAATCACCCTCGCCCGGATTGTGGTTGTCCGCGCCGCCGGACCAGGTGTCGTCGGCGGTCTCGTGATCGTCCCAGGTGCAGATGAACGGCAGCAGGGTGTGCAGGTTCGCCAGATCCGGGTCGGTCTTGTACTGCGCGTGCCGGATTCGGTAATCGGCCAGCGAGATGATCTCGTGCGCGGGCTCGTGCAGGCGGACCGAGCCATTGCGGCCCCCGTACTCGCCATTGCCGTACTCGTAGAGGTAATCGCCGAGGTGCACGATGGCATCGAGGTCGCCGCGATCGGCCAGATGCCGGTAGGCGCTGAAGAATCCGGCCTCCCAGTTGGCGCACGACACCACGCCGAAGCGCAGGCGATCCGGGGTGTCGTCGGCGGCCGGGGCCGTGCGGGTGCGGCCGGTCGGGGAGGTCTGATCGAGCGCGGTGAAGCGGTAGAAGTAGTCCGCGCCCGGCGCCAGCCCCGCGACGTCGACCTTCACGGTGTGGTCGGAATCCGCTGTCGCGGTGTGTATTCCGGAGGCGACGACGGAACCGAACCCTTCGTCCCGCGCGACCTCCCAGCGCACGCTCACCGGGTCGCCCGCGCCGGAGCCCGGTAGCGCGTCCTCCGACGGCGTCACCCTGGTCCAGAGGATGACGCCGGTCGGCAGCGGATCGCCCGAGGCGATGCCGTGCCGGAAGACCGCGGACTCGGCGCGCGCGACGGCGGTGCCGAGCAGGCCGGCCGCGGCGGTGCCGGTCAGGAGTACCGCGGCGGTGCCGCCCTTGAGCGCCGCGCGGCGACCGACTCGGGCGGAAATGATCTCAGGGAGGCGCACGCCACAGATTCGATCGGATCGGCATCCCGAAAGCAAACTGGACAGATGAACAGTTAGTGAATCGATACCTGCCCGGACCTGCGCGCTCGGACCTGTCGGAGCCCCTCGGTAGGGTCGTGCAGGTGAGCGATGGGTTGTTCGACGCGCCCGGATCGGAGGCCGTGTCCGAGGAGTTCGAGGTGATCAAGCCGACCACCGGCGACAGGTTCGCGCCCTTGGCCGTGCGCATGCGCCCGCGCACCCTCGACGAAGTGGTCGGTCAGGAGCACCTGCTCGGCCCCGGATCCCCGCTGCGCCGCCTCATCGAAGGGTCCGGCGCCGCTTCGGTTCTGCTCTACGGCCCGCCCGGCACCGGCAAGACCACCCTCGCCTCCCTGCTCTCCCAGGCCACCGGCCGCCGCTTCGAAGCGCTGTCCGCGCTCTCGGCGGGTGTGAAGGAAGTCCGCGGCGTCATCGACCTCGCCCGCCGCCGCCTCACCGCGGGCGAGCAGACCGTGTTGTTCATCGATGAGGTGCACCGCTTCTCGAAGACCCAGCAGGACGCATTGCTGGCGGCGGTCGAGAATCGCATCGTCCTGCTGGTGGCCGCCACCACGGAGAACCCGTCCTTCTCGGTCGTCTCCCCACTGCTGTCGCGTTCCCTGGTGCTGCAACTGAAGTCGTTGTCCGCGGACGATATTCGCCTCGTCCTGACCCGCGCCATCGCCGATCCGCGCGGACTGGCGGGGGAGTACAAGGTCACCGACGCCGCCCTCGACCACATCATCCGCATCGCGGGCGGCGATGCCCGCCGTTCCCTGACCGCCCTCGAGGCGTCCGCCGAGTCCTCCCTCGACGGCACCGTCGATGTCGAACTGGTCGAGGCCAGCGTCGACAAGGCCGCGGTCCGCTACGACCGCGCCGGCGACCAGCACTACGACGTCATCAGCGCCTTCATCAAATCCCTGCGCGGCTCCGACGTCGACGCCGCCCTGCACTACCTGGCCCGCATGATCAGCGCCGGCGAAGACCCCCGCTTCATCGCCCGCCGCCTGATGATCCAGGCCAGCGAGGAAGTCGGCATGGCCGACCCCACCGCCCTCCAAACCGCCGTCGCCGCCGCCCAAGTCGTCCAACTAGTCGGCATGCCCGAAGCCCAGTTGGCCCTGACCCAGGCCACCATCCACATAGCGACCGCCCCCAAATCCGGTGCGGTGGTCAAGGGCATCGGCGCGGCCATGGCCGACATCCGAGCGGGCAAGGCCGGAGCCGTCCCACCGCATCTACGCGACGGCCACTATGCCGGAGCCGAGAAACTCGGCAACGCCAAGGGTTACAAATACCCCCACGACCATCCCGACGGCGTCCTCGCCCAGCAATACCCACCCGACGAACTGGTCGGCACCGACTACTACCACCCCACAGACCACGGCTACGAACGCGAAGTAGGCCCGCGCGTCACCAAACTCCGCCGTATCGTCCGCGGGAAATAAGGCGGCCCGATTCAGGCGCGGCCGAAGGCGAGGGCCACATTGTGGCCGCCGAAGCCGAAGGAATTGTTGAGGGCGTAGTCGATTCGGGTGTGGCGGGGTTCGGCGGTGACTATGTCGAGATCGATTGCCGGGTCCTGGTTCTCGAGGTTCAAGGTGGGCGGGATGACCTGATCGCGGAGGGCCAGCACGGTGAGGACCGCTTCGAGAGCGCCTGCGGCGCCGATGGAGTGGCCGAGGGCGGACTTCGGGGCGTAGACGGCGGGGTGGGTGCCCACGGCCTGGGTGATGGCCCGCGCTTCGGCGAGATCGCCGACCGAGGTGGCG
The DNA here is from genome assembly GCF_042672265.1 of Nocardia sp. NPDC127526. Taxonomy (NCBI): domain Bacteria; kingdom Bacillati; phylum Actinomycetota; class Actinomycetes; order Mycobacteriales; family Nocardiaceae; genus Nocardia; species Nocardia sp. NPDC127526. The sequence goes on from NZ_JBHXVO010000038.1 coordinate 24,363, forward strand.
GTCGCGTGGGCGTTGATGTGGGTGATGTCGGCGGGGGTGAGGCCCGCTACCTGGATGGCTCTGGTCATGGCGCGGGCCGCGCCGGTGCCCTCCGGATCGGGGGCGACGAGGTGGTAGCCGTCGGAGGTGATGCCGGTGCCGAGCAGGCGGGCCAGGATGGTGGCGCCGCGGGCGCGGGCGTGCTGTTCGGTTTCGACCACCATGAGGGCGCCCGCCTCGCCGAAGACGAAGCCGTCGCGGTCGGTGTCGAACGGGCGCGACGCGCCCTTCGGGTCGTCGTTGCGGGTGCTCATGGCCCGCATCATGGCGAAGGCCGCGATCATGAGCGGATCCAGGCAGCCCTCGACGCCGCCGGTGACGACCATGTCGGCATCGCCCATGACGATCATCTGCCACGCCTTGGCAATGGCCTCCGAACCCGAGGAACACGCGGAGACCGGGGTGATCACCCCGGCGCGTGCCTTCAGTTCCAAGCCGACGACCGCGGATGGGCCGTTGGGCATCATCATCTGCACGGCCAGCGGCGAGACCTTGCGGTAGCCGCCGGCGGTGAGGGCGTCGCGGGCGTGCACCACCGCATCCGCGCCGCCCTGACCGGTGCCGATGGCCACCGCCAGCCGTTCGGTATCGACCTCAGGACTGCCCGCATTGCGCCAGACCTGCCGGCCGAGCACGACCGCCAGTTGCTCTACATACGCGTAGCGCCGCAATTCCACACGGCTCAACAGGGTTTCGGGCTTCACCCGCAGCGCGCCCCCGATCCGCACCGGCAGCGCATACGACCGCACCCACGGCTCGGTGAGCTCTTCGATGCCGGACCGCCCGGCGAGCAGTTCGCCCCAGGTGCCGTCGACATCACCGGCCAGTGACGTCGACGCGGCCACCGCGGTCACCACGACATCCGGAAACGTGCCGTCCATCGCGAACGGATTGCGCACCTGCACAACGCCCTCCCGTTGTATCCACTCAGTGTGAGCCAGGTAGCGCTCGGGAGATACCCGGACGGCGGCGAATTCGTCAGTCGGTCATGAGCCCGTTGTCGCGGGCGATCTTCTCGATGTCCGCGGGAGTGCCCGCCATGATGGCGCGCACGTGCTCGGTGACCAGTTCGACCGGCCAGTTCCACCAGGCGGCGCGCAGCAGGCGGTCGACGTCCTCGTCGGAGTAGCGCTGTTTCACCGGCTGGGCCGGATTGCCGCCGACGACGGTGTAGGGCGCGACATCGGCGGTGACCACCGCGCCGGTGGCGATGATCGCCCCGTCACCGATGGTGACGCCGGGCATGATCAGCGTGTTGTAGCCGAACCACACGTCATTGCCGACGACGGTGTCGCCCTTCGAGGGGATGGACGTGATGATGTCCATGGTCCGCTCGGCCCAGGCGCCGCCGAAGATGGTGAACGGGAAGGTGGAGACGCCGGCGGTGGGGTGGTTGGCGCCGGCCATGATGAAGCGGGTGCCGGTGGCGATCGCGCAGTATTTGCCGATGATCAGTTTCTCGGGGCCGAAGGCGTAGAGGACATTGTTCGTCTCGAACTCGGTGGGGGCCTGCGGGTCATCGAAGTAGGTGTAGTCGCCGACCTCGATATTGTCCGAGGTGATGTGCGGTTTCAGGAAGACCGTGCGCTCGGCGTGGGGCAGGGGGAAACGCTGGGACGGGTCGGGGATCACAGTCACTCGGGGGATGGTAGCTACGCCCCGGTGGTGGGTGAAAACTCGCTGGACCGGGACCGGTAGGCTGGATACCTGTGCAGACCCACGAGATTCGACGGCGCTTTCTGGAGCATTTCGTCCGTGCCGGACATACCGAGGTACCCAGTGCCTCGCTGATCCTGCCCGACCCCAACCTGCTGTTCGTGAACGCAGGTATGGTCCAGTTCAAGCCTTACTTCCTCGGACAGGAAGCGCCGCCGTACTCGCGAGCTACCAGCGTGCAGAAGTGCGTGCGCACCGGTGATATCGAAGAGGTCGGCGTCACCACCCGGCACAACACCTTCTTCCAGATGGCGGGCAACTTCTCCTTCGGCGATTACTTCAAGGAAGGCGCGATCACCTTCGCCTGGGACCTGATCACCAAGTCGCAGGAGGAGGGCGGCTACGGTTTCGATCCCGAGCGCATCTGGGTGACCGCCTACGAGTCCGATCCGGAGGCCGCCGAGATCTGGGAGCGCGTCGCCGGGATCCCGAAGGAGCGCATCCAGTTCCGCGACGGCAAGGACAACTACTGGGACATGGGTGTGCCCGGCCCGGGTGGTCCCTGCTCGGAGATCTACTTCGACCGTGGCCCGGCCTACGGCAAGGAAGGCGGCCCGGTCGCCGACGAGGACCGCTACCTCGAGATCTGGAACCTGGTGTTCATGCAGGACATCCGCGGTGAGGACAGCCCCAAGCTGGGCTTCCCGCCGATCGGGTCGCTGCCCAAGAAGAACATCGACACCGGTATGGGCGTCGAGCGCGTCGCCATGCTGCTGCAGGGTGTGGAGAACGTCTACGAGACCGATCTGCTGCGCCCCATCATCAACAAGGCCGAGGAGCTGACCGGCAAGTCCTACGGCGTCGAGCACACCGACGACGTGCGCTTCCGCGTCATCGCCGACCATGCCCGTTCCGCGGCCATGCTCATCTCCGACGGCGTGAACCCGGGCAATGACGGCCGCGGCTACGTGCTGCGCCGCCTGCTGCGCCGCATCGTGCGCTCGGCTCGCCTGCTGGGCGCGGACAAGCCGGTCATGGGCGCGTTCATGAAGGTCGTCAGCGACCTCATGGCGCCGTCCTACCCGGAGCTCGCCACCGACTTCAAGCGCATCGAGAATGTCGCCGTCGGTGAGGAGACCGCCTTCCTCAAGACCCTGTCCACCGGCACCAAGCTCTTCGACGAGACCGTCGACGAGGCGAAGGCCCAGGGCTCCAAGAAGATCAGCGGCACCGACGCGTTCACGCTGCACGACACCTACGGCTTCCCCATCGATCTCACCCTGGAGATGGCGGCCGAGGCCGGGCTCGAGGTCGACGAGGCGGGCTTCCGCTCGCTCATGGCCGAGCAGCGCCAGCGCGCCAAGGACGACGCCCAGGCCCGCAAGCACGCGCACGCGGATCTCACCGTCTACAAGGAACTGGTCGACCGCGGCGCCACCGAGTTCACCGGTTTCGACGAACTGTCCACCGAGGCAACCGTTCTCGCCCTCATCAAGGACGGCGTGCGAGTGCCGGTGGCCGCGGCCGGATCCGATGTCGAGGTCATCCTGGACCGCTCGCCGCTGTACGCCGAGTCCGGCGGCCAGATCGCCGACCGCGGCGCCATCTCCTCTTCGCACGGCCTGAAGCTGCGCGTCAACGATGTGCAGAAGATCGCCAAGAAGCTGTGGGTGCACAAGACCACGGTCGAGGCCGGTCAGGTCACCGAGGGCGACACCGTCCTCGCGAGCGTCGATCCGGCGTGGCGGCGCGGCGCCACCCAGGGCCACTCCGGCACCCACATGGTGCACGCCGCGCTGCGACAGGTGCTGGGCCCCAACGCCGTTCAGGCCGGCTCGCTCAACAAGCCGGGCTACCTGCGCTTCGACTTCAACTGGCAGGGCGCGCTGTCCGAGCAGCAGAAGGCCGATATCGAGGCCGTGTCCAATGACGCGGTGGCCGACGACTTCGCGGTCAACACCTTCGTCACCGATCTGCCGAGCGCCAAGAAGATGGGCGCGCTGGCGCTGTTCGGCGAGAACTACGGCGACGAGGTGCGCGTGGTGGAGATCGGCGGACCGTTCTCCATGGAGCTGTGCGGCGGTACCCATGTGGGCCACTCGTCGCAAATCGGACCCATCACCGTGCTCGGCGAATCCTCGGTCGGCTCCGGCATCCGCCGCGTCGAGGCCTTCGTGGGCTTGGACTCCTACAAGTACCTGGCCAAGGAGCGTGCGCTGCTGGCTGGTATCGCCTCCTCGCTGAAGGTGCCCTCGGAAGAGGTTCCGGGACGCGTCGAGCAGCTCGTCGAGCGCCTCAAGGTCGCCGAGAAGGAACTCGAGCGCACCAAGATGGCGGCCGTGCTGTCGAGTGCGGGCGCCTTCGTCGAGCAGGCGCAGCGGGTCGGCAAGGTGCTGTTGGTGGCCGCCGCCGCGCCGCAGGGCGTGGGCGCGGGCGATCTGCGCACCCTGGTGGCCGACATCAAGGGCCGCCTGGGTTCCGAGCCCGCCATTGTGGCGCTGCTCGGCAATGCCGACGGCAAGGTGCCCTTCGTCGTCGCGGTCACCAAGGCGGCGCAGGATCTCGGCGTCAAGGCCGGTGACCTGGTGCAGTCCTTCGGTCCGAGCATCGAGGGCCGCGGTGGCGGCAAGCCGGAGATGGCGCAGGGCGCGGGCTCCAACCCGGCCGGCATCGAGGCCGGACTGGCGGCCTTGCGGGCGCGGGTGGCCGAGCTCGCCGGGTGATGCACGGTTCCGACTCTTCGGACACACCGGGCGCCTCCGAGATTTTCGAGGGCGCCCGGACACCGGTCGAAACGGACGGGCGGTTCATAGCGGACCGCCCGTCGCAGGCGGACGATCCCGGCCGCGGACGGCGCATTGGCGTCGATGTCGGCACTGTGCGAATCGGTGTCGCGAGTAGCGATCCGGACGGTATTCTCGCCACTCCCGTGGAGACCGTGCCGCGCGCGAAGAAGGTCGCGCCCGGCGCCCTCGCACCCGACCTGGCAAGGATCGCCGATATCGTGCGCGAATACGAAGCCGTCGAAGTGATCGTCGGCCTGCCGCGCACCTTACGCGGCGAAAGCGGCTCTTCGGCTAAGCTGGCGGCCACCTTCGCAAGGCGTTTGCGGACCTTGATCGAGCCGGTCCCGGTGCGACTTTCCGACGAACGTTTGACTACGGTGTCTGCTGCACGCGCGTTGCGGGACAGTGGAGTTCGTGCGCGTGGGCAGCGGCAGGTCATCGATCAGGCGGCCGCCGTATCGATCCTGCAAGGCTGGTTGGACGAACGGAGTGCACTTTTGAAGCCCCGCGGGGATGATGCATGACCGACCGCTGGACGCGAGCCGAGGAACGCTACCGGCAGAATGCGGAGCGCCGCTACCGCCGGGATGATCTGGACTGGGCGGACGCGGACGATTACGAGGACGACACCACCGTCATCCCGCGCTACGAGGACGAGGACGACGAACCGCCGCTCGAGCCCGAGCCGCGCCGCCGCCCCGCACCGCAGCGGGCCGCCGGTGGCCGTCGCCCCGCCGCGCCGCGCGCCGGATCCCGGGCCTCGGGCGGACGATCCGGGGGATCGCGCGCGAAGCGGTCCCGGGTCGCCTCGCGCAAAGCGGCCGAGCGCAAACGGCGCCGCCGCAATCTGTGGGTCGTCGCGGTCGTGTTCGCCCTGCTGCTCGCCGCCGGCGTGGGCTTCGTGGCATGGAAGTTCATGAACCGGCTCAGCCCGGCCGAGGATTTCGCCGCCGGGTCGGCCGGGCCGCTCACCGTCGTGCAGGTGAAGTCCGGTGACACCGCCACCCAGATCGCCGAAGCCATGTACGACAAGGGCGTCGTCGCCAGCAGCGCCGCCTTCTACGAGGCGGCGGTGCGCAATTCCAATATGAACTCGGTGCAGCCCGGGTACTACGCCATCGCCAGCCACAGCCCGGCCGCCGACGCGGTGACGGCCTTGGTGGGCAAGAGTTCTCGCGTCGGCAATGTGGTGATCTCCGAGGGCCGCCAGTTGCACGACTCCACCGATGTGCACACCGGGGCGCGCAAGGACGGCATCTACCGCAAGATCGCCGACGCCAGCTGTGTCGGCACCGGCAGCGCCGCCAAGTGCGTGACCTACGAGCAGCTCGAGGCCGCGGGCACCAATTCCGATCCGGCCGCGCTCGGCGTGCCGTCGTGGGCCATGGAACGCGTCCGTTCGGTGCCCGATCGCAGCCGCCAGCTCGAAGGGCTGATCCGGGCGGGCACCCTGGATTTCGATCCCAGCGGAAGCCCCGAGCAGATCCTGAAGCAGTTGGTCACCGAGAGCGCGGCCAGCTACGAATCGACCGGGCTGCTGCAATCCGGCGCGTCCAACGGGCTGACCCCCTACGAGACGCTGATCGCGGCATCCCTGGTGGAACGCGAAGCGCTGCCCAATGACATGTCCAAGGTGGCGCGGGTCATCGTGAACCGCTTGGCCGTCGACCAGCCGCTGCAGTTCGACTCCACGGTCAACTACACCCTGGACAAGACCGAGGTCGCCACCACCGACGCCGACCGGGCGACCAAGACCCCGTGGAACACCTACGCCATGGCCGGTCTGCCCGCCACTCCCATCTCCGCGCCCTCCCTGGAAGCCTTGCGCGCCATGGAGAAACCGGAGCCCGGCAACTGGCTGTACTTCGTGACCATCGACCAGCAGGGCACCACGCTGTTCACCGACGACTACAACGAGCACCTGCGCAATATCCAGAAGGCAATGCAGAGTGGAATTCTCGACAGTGGCCGGTGAGGCGCGCGCGGCGGCCGGTGCGGTTCGCAAGGCCGCCGTGCTGGGCAGCCCGATCGCGCATTCGCGGTCGCCGCAACTGCACCTGGCGGCCTACCGTGCGCTGGGGCTGAACTGGACCTATGAGCGCATCGAGTGCACCGGCGAGCAGCTGCCGGGCCTGGTCGACGAGCTCGGGCCCGAATGGGTCGGGCTGTCGGTGACCATGCCCGGCAAGGTCGCCGCGCTCGAGTACGCGGGTGAGCGCACCGACCGGGCCGAGCTGGTGGGGTCGGCGAACACCTTGGTGCGCACCGCATCCGGGTGGCGCGCGGACTGCACCGATGTCGACGGCGTGCGCGGTGCGCTGCAGGGTGTCGGCGTCGAGGAGATCGAGCGCGCCGTGGTGCTCGGCGCGGGCGGCACCGCCCGTCCGGCGCTGCTGGCCCTGGCCGAATTGGGCGCGCACACCGTCACCATCGTGGCCCGCGACAAGGGCCGCGCGGCCGACACCCTGGAACTCGCCGAGCGCCTGGGCATGTCGGCCGAAGTGATCGATTTCGATCCGGACGGCCTCGGATTCGTCTGCTCCGATGTCGATGTCGCGGTCAGCACCGTGCCCGCCGCCGGCGCCGCGCCCGTGGCGGATGCGGTGGCCGCGGCGCCGGTGGTGCTGGACGCCATCTACAACCCGTGGCCGACGCCGTTGGCGGAGGCCGTCATTCGCGCCGGGCACACCGTCGTCAGCGGTTTGGAGATGCTGCTGAACCAGGCCTACGGGCAGGTCGAGCAGTTCACCGGCAAGCCCGCGCCCCGCGCGGAAATGGCTGCGGCGCTTCAGGAATGACCGGGGCAGGCTGATGCGGCCCGCTCGGGTTCGAACGCGTTCCGGAATGTGAACGCATACGGCGTGGGCCCGTGCTCGCGCAGATGCTCGAGATGCTCGACGGCCTCGCCGAGAGTCGGTATGTGCCCCACCGGAATCCACCACAGCGCGACCGGCGGCACGCCCAGCGGCAGGAACCATTCGCGGCGGCGGCGCATGAATTCCAGGTGCTCGCTGCGGTAGACGTAGTCGAACAGCGCCTCGCGCGATTCCCACACGCTCAGATTGATGAGCATGTCGTCGTCCCAGCCGTCCGGGCGCAGGGAGACGGCATTGTCGGACTCGCCGTCGACCAGTCGCCAGACGAAGCCGGGGGAGGTGTCGGCGAGTTTGTTGATCCGATCGAGGGCGTCGAAGAAGTCGGCGACCCGCGGATCGCCCTGCGGTGCGACCAAGCGGCCGATATTGAGCTCTGCGAGATGCATGACCGGACTATAACTAATCGTCGCTTGTTTTAGAAAAGCTCACGCAACACCGTCCCGGCGCCGGATCCATCCGGGCCGTCCATCCGGCCTCCGCCGCCGGGCGCTCGAGCAGGGCCAGATTCATCCCGCACACCAGCGGCGGGAAGTCCACCGCGAGCCGGTGAAAAGGGCAGTTGCGCAAGCGAATCACCGCACCGTCCTCGAACGGCTCGTACCCGCGCTCACGCAGCGCCTCCAGCAGCTCCCGCCCATCCAGCGAGGGACCGTGCGCGGCAGCCGCTTTCGCGACCGCCTCCTCGAACCCGGCATGCTCCACCGCCTCGGCGAGCACCGCGGCAACGGTCCGGTAGTCCCGGGCGGGCAGGCTGACCGTGAACTCCGCATCCGCCCGCCGATAGAACTTGGCGGGCCGCCCCGACCCGGGTCCGGTCTTACCCTCGGGGCGGCGGAACACGGCGTCGAGCAACCCGGCCTCGGTCAACTTGTCGAGGTGAAACGCCGCCAGCGGCCGCTTGATCTCGGCCGCCTCCGCCGCCTCGTCCCGGCTGACCTCGTGATCCGCCGCGGCCACATAGTCGTAGAGCCGCCGGCGAACCGGATCCTGCAACAACGCGACGGCATCGATACTCACCATGCATTTCTACCGCGTGCGCTGCCGCGGCCCGGCATCACCGCACCTCGAGCACCGCCTTGCCGTGCAGGCGACGGGTCCGCAGCGCCTCGGCCGCCTCGGCGATCCCCGCCCAGTCGCCGCGCCAGGAGATATTCGGGTCCAGCGCACCCGCCGCGACCTGTCGCGCCAGCCAGCTCAGATCCGGCGCGAGATTCGCGCACGACAGCAGGAAGAACGTGACCATCGAGCGATCGTGGCGGCCCTGATCGCCGAAAAGCGCCCCGTAGGGGAAGATTTCGTCCTGTCCCGCCGCGTGGCCGACCGCGACCAGCGTCCCGCCTTCGGACAGGTTCCGATAGGCGTCGACCAGCTGGCGGCCGCCGACCAGATCCAGCACGCCGTCGACGGGTGATCGCACTTCCGCGGGATCGGCGATGACCTCGGCCGCGCCGAGTTCCCGCAGGCGCGCACCGTGCGCGGCGGGATCGCCGGTGGCGGCAATGACGTGTGCGCCGCCCAGGCGCGCGAGCTGAATCGCGTAGCGGCCCACGCCGCCGGTCGCGCCGGTCACCAGTACCCGCCGGCCCAGGATCGGCCCGAGCCGGTGCAATCCGCGCAGTGCGGACGCGCCCGCCACCGGAATCGTGCTCGCCGCACCGAGATCCGCGGTGTCGGGAACGATGCCGATCAGATCGGTGTCGACCGCGCGCAATTCCGCCCACGCCCCCTCGGGAGCGAGCGTCACCACCGGCGTGCCCGCCGCCGGGCCCGAGCCGTCGGCGGCGGCCTGCACCACGATCCCGGCCGCATCCCAGCCCGGCACCATGCCGTCGGGTGCGGCGGCCAGCAGGGAGACGATCTCGCCGTGATTGAGCGAGGTGGCGGTGACCTGGATCAAGGCCTGATTCGGGGCCGGTTGCGGATCGGGAACCTGGTCCATCCGCAGACCGGAAGGAGAGGAATGGTCGACAACGAGTGCACGCATGGCGGTTAATGTGCCACTGAGTGGCAAAAGCTGTCAAGGCGCGAAAGCCGCTTGATGGCGGCGATCCGCTACGCTCGATCCCATGGCTGACAGTGCGACCGACCGGCTGCCGCTGCGCGAACGCAAGAAGCTGCGGACCAGGCAGGCATTGATCGATGCCGCGCTCGAGTCGTTCGCCGAACGCGGATTCGGCGCCACGACCCTCGACGAGCTCTGCGAGGCCGTCGAGATCTCCAAGCGCACGTTCTTCCGCAACTTCACCAGCAAGGAAGACGTGGCCATGGCGCCGCTGCAGGATCTGTGGGCGGCCTTCCTCGTGGAACTCGCCGAACGTCCGGGCGGCGGCACGCTGCTGGGCATGGGGCAGGATGCCCTGCTCGCCGTGGTGGAACGGATGCCGTCCGACGGCTGGGCCGAGCGCGCCCGGCGCAGCTACCGCCTCACCGATTCGACCCCCGCCATGACCGCCCACAACCTCGAGTTCTGTGATCGCACCACGCGCGACGCACTGCGAATCCTGCAGGAGCGCTTCGCTCTCGACATCGCCGCCGATCCCCGTCCCCGGCTCGCGCTCGATATCTTGGTCGCCGCCTTCCACTGCGCACTCGACACCTGGGCCGCCCGTCCCGAATTCGCCGACGCCGCAACATTGTCCGCGGACCTGCGCGAGGCGTTCGCCGCGATCCCCGGTGCGCTCACCCTGACCCCGGCCGGAGTCGGCTAAGGTTCTAGAACGAGTTTCAATTCGGCCAGGGGGCCGCGCAGGTTAAGGTGATCGACATGAATGCGTGGGTGATGCGTGCCGTAGCTCTGGGGGCGCTGACCATTGTGCTGCGAACCCTGCTCGGATTCGCCATGGTGTACTGGCCGACCGGCGGGTCCTGGATGCGGATCCTGAGCCTGATCGTGCTGCTCGCGGCAGTCGTCACCTGGGGCGTTCTCGACGGCCGCGCCGATCGTCGAGCCAATTCGGATCCGGAACGCGGTGCGGACCTCACCATGCGCTGGCTGAAGGCGGGCGCCGCGGGCGGTCTCGGCAGCGGCCTGGCTGCCTGGCTGCTGGACTACCTCCCGAAGTTCGACCTCGGTGACAACGGCCTGCTGTTCGAGATCACCTCCGGCGCGTCGTTCATCGTCCTGCTGATCTTCGTTCCGGCCATGATCGGCGTGACCATCGGCCGCTACCTGGTCGGGCGCGAAGCCGCGAAGGCCCCGGCCGAGCCCGAAACCATTGTCCTGAAAAAGGAATCGGCCACGGCCTGACCTCGCCCGCTGCGGCGGGCCCCGGTCGTGATGCGCGCGGTGTGACGGGCATCACTGGAATAAATCACTGTGAGCGGGAATCGGGAGACCGCTCGCTATGTTGTTAGCCTTGCTTAGTACTTGCTTGCTGTCTGGTCGATGGATACGGCTCTGGTCCGGATCTCGATGCGCGAACGTGGGTGACAGGCCCGATCCGGTCGGAGCGTGAAACAGCTCTGTTCAGGAGGCTGGCCATGTCGTTCTTCACCGAAGCGCAGGAACATCGAATCGCCGATCTGATCGCACACGACGATCAGATCGCGCAGGCCCGGCCCGATCCGGGAATCTCCCTACTGCTGGACAATCCGGGCCTGACTCTCGCCGACCTGGTGCGGACCGTGCTGGCGGGGTACGCGGACCGCCCGGCACTGGGCAGCCGGATATCGGAGCTGGTCACCGATCCGGAAACCGGCCGGACCGAACCGCGATCGACCGAGCGATTCGCCATCGTCACCTACCGGGAGCTGGCGCGCCGGGCGGAGGCGGTCGCCCGCGGACTCGCGCGGGGATCCGCGGGCGGGCCGCCGGTGACGGCCGGCGATCGAATCGCCGTGCTGGGCTTCAACAGTGCCGATTACACGGTGCTCGATCTGGCGTCGATGCTCGCGGGGACCGTGGCCGTGCCATTGCAATCCAGCGCGTCGACCGCCCAGCTGCGCCCGATCATCGAGGAGACCACGCCGCGGGTGATCGCGGCCGGAATCGGCTACCTGCCCGCCGCGGTCGAACTCGCCCTCGCCGATGCCGGGACGACGCGGCTGGTCGTCTTCGACTACCTGCCCGAATCCGATACGCAGCGAGAGGTTTTCGCCGCCGCCGCACAGCGCTTGCTCGACGCGGGCTCCCCGGTCGTCCTGGAATCGCTTGCCGCGGTGGCGGAACGAGGCCGGGACGGCGACGACATCGCGGTGGGGCTCGCACCGGATCAACTGGCATTGCTGATCTACACCTCCGGCAGCACCGGCGCGCCCAAGGGGGCGATGTATCCGGCGCGGCTGGTGGCCAATCTGTGGCACAACGGATTCGCCTTCGACGGCGCGGACAGTGACCGCGTTCCGTCCGTCACCATGAATTTCCTGCCGATGAGCCATGTCATGGGCCGGGGCACGCTGTACCGGACGCTCGGATCCGGCGGCATCGCGTATTTCGCTGCGAGCAGCGACCTTTCGACTTTCCTGGAAGACCTGCGCCTGATCCGGCCGACCGAACTGCCGTTCGTACCCCGGGTGTGGGAGTTGCTGTTCCAGGAATACCGGCGGGCTGTCGACCGGCTGCCCGACGACGGCCGGCGGGGCGAGCGCGAACAGGAGATCCTGGCCGAGTTCCGCGATACCGTCCTGGGTGGCCGCGCGATCTCCGCGCTGACCGGGTCGGCGCCGACCTCACCGGAGGTCCGGGAGTTCGTCGAGGCGCTCACCCAGGTGCCGCTGGTCGAGGTGTACGGATCCACCGAGGCGGGCGGCGTGCTGGTGGACGGGCGGGTGCGGCGGCCGGTCGTGCAGGACTACAAGCTCGTCGACGTGCCGGAGCTCGGCTATTTCGGCACCGACCGGCCGTATCCGCGCGGCGAGCTGGTGGTCAAGACCGACCATCTGTTTCCCGGCTACTACCGGCGGCCCGAGGTGACCGCCGAGGTGTTCACCGCGGACGGCTACTACCGCACCGGCGACGTCGTCGCCGAGATCGCGCCCGATGAACTGCGCTATGTGGACCGCCGCAACAATGTGCTCAAGCTGTCGCAGGGCGAATTCGTGGCGGTCTCACGGCTGGAAGCCGACTACGAGGACAGTCCGCTCATCGAGCAGATCTACCTCTACGGCAACAGTTCTCGCGCCCACCTGCTGGCCGTGGTGGTCCCCGCCGCCGATGCGGTCGCGGCCGGGGACCCCGCGGCGGCGAAGCCATTGCTGGCCGAGGCCCTGCGGGCGGTCGCGGTCCGCAAGGGGCTGCAGCCGTACGAGATTCCGCGCGACTTCCTCATCGAGACAACGCCGTTCACCGTCGAGAACGGTCTGCTGACCGGGATTCGCAAACTCGCCCGTCCGGTGCTGCGGCAGCACTACGGCGAACGGCTCGAACAGCTCTACCAGCAGTCTGATCACGATCGGGAAGCCGAATTGCGCACGCTGCGAGCCGGTCTCGCGCACCGTCCGCTCGAGGAGACCGTATCGCGCACGGTCGCCGTCGTACTCGGGCTGGATGCGGCCGAGGTCGCGCCCGAGGCGCGGTTCACCGATCTCGGTGGCGATTCGCTGTCGGCGTTGACCTTGGCGAACACGCTGCACGAGCTGACCGGGGTGGAGGTGCCGGTCGGCGTGATCGTCGGCCCGGCCACCGATCTGCGTGCGCTCGCCGGATACCTCGGCGCCGCCGGCGACCGCCGCCGGCCCACCTTCGCCGGCGTGCACGCGAGCGCGGCGACCGAGATTCGCGCGAGCGAGCTGACATTGGACAAATTCATCGATGCCGGCACGCTCGCCGCCGCGCCCACGCTGCCCCGGGCGTCCGGGCAGATCCGCACCGTATTGCTCACCGGCGCCACCGGATTCCTCGGCCGCTTCGTGGCATTGGAATGGCTGGAACGGCTGTCGGCGGTCGACGGGCGGCTGATCTGCCTGGTCCGCGCCGCCGATGACGAGCAGGCCCGGGCCCGGCTCGACGCCGTCTTCGACAGCGGGGATCCCGAACTGTGGCAACGCTATCGGCAACTCGCGCAGCGGCACCTGGACGTGGTCGCGGGCGATAAGGGCGAGTCGGGTCTGGGACTCGACACCGCCACCTGGCAGCGGCTGGCCGAGACGGTCGATCTGATCGTCGACGTCGCGGCGCTGGTCAACCATGTGCTGCCCTATCAGCAGCTGTTCGGCCCCAATGTGGCCGGCACCGCCGAGCTCATCCATTTGGCGCTCACCGGCAGGATCAAGACGTTCGACTACATCTCGACCGTCGCGGTCGGCGCCGGAATCGATCCCGCCGCCTTCACCGAGACCGCCGACGTGCGTGCCATGAGCCCGGTCCGGCCGCTGGACGACAGTTACGCCAACGGCTACGGCAACAGCAAGTGGGCCGGTGAGGTGCTGCTGCGCGAGGCCCACGACCTGTGCGGGCTGCCGGTGACCGTGTTCCGGTGCGACATGATCCTGGTCGACGGCCGCTACCTCGGCCAGTTGAATGCGCCGGACATGTTCACCCGCCTGCTGTTCAGCGTGCTGGCCACCGGTATCGCGCCGGAATCCTTCCACCCGCTCGACGCGTCCGGGCGGCGGCAGCGCTCGCACTACGACGGGCTGCCGGTGGACTTCATCGCCACCGCCATCGCCGAACTCGGTGTGCGGGAAGGATTCCGGACCTACCACGTGATGAACACCCACGACGACGGCCACGGCCTGGACGAATTCGTCGACTGGCTCATTGCCGCGGGCAACCCGATCGAACGCATCACCGGATACCGGGACTGGTTCGGCAGATTCGAGACGGCCCTGCGCGCACTACCGGAGGATCAGCGCAAGCATTCGCTGCTACCGCTGCTGCACGCCTACACCGAACCGCAGCCGCCGCATGCAGGCAGCCCGGAGTCGACCGCCCGATTCCGGGCCGCCGTCCGGGCCGCGAGAATCGGCCCGGACCAGGACATCCCGCACATCACCCCGGAAACCATCCGAAAGTACGAGGCCAACCTGCGGCACCTGAAACTGCTCTGATGGGTCAGAGCAGAATCGAGTTGCCGCCGGGCGACTGCTCGCGGGCGATGGCCGAGTAGGCCGCGGCCAGCAGGCTCGGGTCCGGGCCCTCGAGGCGGCCGGGCTTGGCGAGGCCGTCCAGCACGACGAAGCGCAGCACGCCGGACTGGGTCTTCTTGTCGGTCTGCATGGACTTGAGCAGATCGGGCAGGGCGTCGGCGTCGTAGCTGACGGGCAGGCCGATGCTGGAGAGGATGGCGGCGTGCCGGTCGGCGGTGGCGTCGTCGAGGCGGCCGGCCAGCCGGCCGAGTTCGGCGGCGAAGACCAGGCCCACCGAGACGGCCGCGCCGTGCCGCCAGCGGTAGCGCTCTCGGCGCTCGATGGCATGGCCGAGGGTGTGGCCGTAGTTGAGGATTTCGCGGAGGTCGGCCTCCTTGAGATCCGCGGCGACCACATCGGCCTTGACCTGGATGGCGCGGCGGATCAGCTCCGGCAGCACGTCGCCGGTCGGATCCAGAGCGGCCTCGGGATCGCGCTCGACCAGCTCGAGGATGACCGGGTCGGCAATGAAACCGGCCTTGATGATCTCGGCCATCCCGGCCACGATCTCATTGCGCGGCAACGACTCCAGGGTGACCAGGTCCACCAGCACCGCCGCGGGCTCATGGAACGACCCGACCAGGTTCTTGCCCGCCTCGGTATTGATGCCGGTCTTGCCGCCCACGGCCGCGTCGACCATGGCCAGCAGCGTGGTCGGCACGTGCACGATGCTCACGCCGCGCATCCAGGTGGCGGCCACGAACCCGGCCAGATCGGTGGCCGCGCCGCCGCCCAAGCTGATGACGACATCCTTGCGCGTCAGGCCGATCCGCCCCAGCACCTCCCAGCAGAAGCCCGCGACCTGAAGATCCTTGCCCGCCTCGGCATCCGGAATCTCCACCCGATGCGCGTCGAGCCCCTTGTCCGCCAGCGCCTGCCGCACCACCTCCGCGGTCTCGGCCAGCGACGGCTGATAGAAGATCGCCACCGTCCGCACCCCGGACCGCCCGGTCACCTCGTCCACCAGGTCGCCCAGCAACCCCCGACCGATGATCACGGGGTACGGGTCGGCGGTGCGGACTTCGATGCGGGTCGGCTCGCTCATAGGTGCTGCTCCGATTCTTCTCGTACGGTCTGATCTGCTGTGTGCTGCGCCGCCGCCCGAGCCCGCGCCCGAGCCCGCCGAGCCCGCGCCCGCCGCGACCGCCCGGCCCCCGGCGGCGGAGCCGGATCGGCCGAGTCGTTCCCGCCGGAAGCGGAATCCGCGGCGCCGCCGCCACTCTGGCGAGTGCCGGCCGCTGCAATACCGGCGCCGGCCCCGCGCCGGGAGCGGCCCGTGCCCGGCCCATGTGCGGCCGAGCCCGAATCCTGTTGATCGGCCTTCGCCCCCGCACCGCCGCCAGTTCGAGCCGCGTCGTCCGCGGTGGCCGCGGTGTTGTCGGTTCGGCGAGAGGGTCCCGCGCCGCGCGATGTTCCAGCCGAGTCCTGTCCGCCGGCAGCGGAATCCGTGCTATCGGCAGCGCGATCGCCGCCCGATGCGGCTGCACTTGCGCCGGTGCCATCGCCCGCGGCGGCAGTCACATGTCCACCAGCGGCGTTACTCGTACTGGCTGGCGGATTACCGGGCGCAGCGGAGGTGTCACTCGCCGGCGTGCTCGGTGACGGCGAATTCGTGTTGGAAGCAGGTGGATTCGCGGGAGCACCAGTGGCTCGGGAGGCGCGTCGGCGGCGGCGATTGCTCGTCGCTCCGGTGGTGGGAGAGGTTTCCGCCGCCGCAGCGGAACTTGTCACTGCATTGGTTGCGGTCGCATTCGAGCCGCCGGAAGCCGTGCCCGGCTGCGAGGAGGTCGCGGGGGCGGTGGCGGATCCGGATGCGGGCGTGAGGGTTTCGGAGTCGTGGCCGATCGCGGGTGTGGTGGTTGCGCCCGAACGGCGACCGCGGCGGCGGGAGCGGCGGGAGCGGGCGGCGCCGGTCGGGGTGGGGACGGTGGGCTGGGGGGCCGGGTCTTCCGGGCGGATCACCGATTCCAGGCCGAGTTTGGCGAGGATCATGCGGACCACGCGGCCGGGGCTGCGGCCGTCGGTGCGGACGCGGACCGTTGCCACCTCGCGGTAGAGGGGGCGGCGGATCTTCATGAGTTCGCGGTATTTCTTCGCGGGGTCGTCGCCGTTGAGGAGGGGGCGGTTGGTGCTGGCGCCGGTGCGGCGCAGGCCCTCGCCGACGCTGATCTCCAGGTAGACCACGGTGTGGCCGCGCAGCAGGGCGCGGGTGGCGGCGGACAGCACGGAGCCGCCGCCGAGGGAGATGATGCCGTGGCCGGTCAGGACGGCGTCGCGGACCACTTCCTCCTCGATGCGCCGGAATTCGGGTTCGCCGTCCTCGGCGAAGATTTCCGGAATGGTGCGGCCGGTGCGCTCCTCGATGCCGGCGTCGGTGTCATAGAGGTCCACGCCGAGTTCGCGGGCGAGTTTGCGGCCGATCGTCGACTTGCCCGCGCCGGGCGGACCGACCAGCACCACGCTCGGTGGTGACTGATCGGGCTCGGTCGTCACTGTGGCGCGTTGCCCGAGGGAACGTGCGGGCGCGCGTTGATCCGCTTCAGGTAGGCGGCGATATTGTCGACCGTCTCGGGCAGCGAGTCGCCGCCGAACTTCTCCAGCACCGCCTGCGCGACCACGAGCGCCACCATGGCCTCGGCGACCACACCGGCCGCCGGCACCGCGCACACATCCGAGCGCTGGTGAATGGCGACGGCCTCGCCGCCGGTGGTCATATCGACGGTGGCCAGCGCGCGCGGCACGGTGGAGATGGGCTTCATGGCGGCGCGCACGCGCAGCGCCTCGCCATTGGTCATGCCGCCTTCGAGACCGCCCGCGCGGTTGGTGGAGCGCAGCACACCGTCCGGGCCGGGCTTCATCTCGTCGTGGGCCTGGCTGCCGCGGCGGCGCGCGGTCTCGAAACCATCGCCCACCTCGACGCCCTTGATGGCCTGAATGCCCATGAGCGCGGCCGCTAGTCGCGAATCCAGGCGCGCCTCACCGCTGGTGAACGAACCCAGGCCGACGGGCAGCCCCTCGATCACGACCTCGACCACGCCGCCGAGGGTGTCGCCGTCCTTCTTGGCGGCCTCGATCTCGGCGATCATGGCCGCTTCGCCGTCCTTGTCGAAACAACGGACCGGGCTCTCGTCGATGGCGGCCAGATCACCGGCGCCCGGCACCACGCCCGAAGTATTGGCCGCGGCGCCGATCGAGACCACGTGCGAGATCACCTCGACGCCCAGGGCCTGCCGCAGGAAATTCTTGGCAACGGTGCCGGCGGCCACCCGCGCGGCCGTCTCGCGGGCGCTGGCGCGCTCGAGCACATTGCGAGCATCGTCGAATCCGTACTTGAGCATGCCCGAGTAATCGGCGTGCCCGGGCCGCGGCCGGGTCAGCGGCGCATTGCGCGCCAGCTCGGCCAGCTCGGCCTCGTCCACCGGATCGGCCGACATGACCTGCGTCCACTTCGGCCACTCCGAGTTGCCGACCTCGATGGCGACCGGTCCGCCCATGGTGCGCCCGTGCCGCACGCCGCCGATCATGGTGACCGCGTCGGCCTCGAACTTCATGCGCGCCCCGCGCCCGTACCCCAGGCGCCGGCGCGCAAGCTGCGCGGCAACATCGGCAGAGGTCACCTCGACACCGGCCACCATCCCCTCGAGGATCGTGACGAGAGCGGGACCATGGGATTCTCCGGCAGTTATCCAGCGCAACACGGGTTACATCTTTCCACGAGAATTCGCTCGGCCGGACACGCGGTCCGCCGTAAGGCGATACGACTCACCATTGCTCGAGGTTCTGTCGGCCCCGAACGCCTGTCGCGCTCCGCTGAGCCACGGCCCGAACACGGTCGCGGCGGCCCCGTCCGCGGGGCCCGCACCGCACAATTTCGTCCCGGACAGGTTCGCGCTGGGCAGGCTCGCGCGGTGGCTCGGGTCGGTCCGGTTGGGCTCACTGGGCCGCCAGCAGCGCGAGGATGCTCGCCGCGCACATGGCCGGGCCGTGCGGGATCGTGCCGGTGGATAGTGGGAGCGCCGGTGCGGCGTGGTCCGGGAAGGAGGTGGGAGCGGTGAGCGCCGCCGACCTGATGGGCGAATGTCGCTGGTGAGCGCAGCTGGTGACGGTCTCGTAAGGCGATGGCATTGGTCCGGCGACCGTCGCTGTCAGTGCAGCGCCCGCCCCGGCCGCCGCGGTGAGCATGGGTGCGGTGAGCGCGGCCCATACCCAGCAGTTGGGCCCGCCCAGCGCGGTCGCGGCGCCGAGTCCGAGGGCGAGCTTCATATCGCCGGCACCCAGCGCGGCCGGATTCCACAGGTGCACCAGGAGATAGGGGGTTGCGAGGAGAAGCGCGCCCAGCACGGCGAGCGTGGGGCGGCCCAGGGCGGTCGCATAGGTGAGCGCCGCCGCGGCGCCGGGCAGTGTCA
The DNA here is from genome assembly GCF_042672265.1 of Nocardia sp. NPDC127526. NCBI lineage: Bacteria > Bacillati > Actinomycetota > Actinomycetes > Mycobacteriales > Nocardiaceae > Nocardia > Nocardia sp. NPDC127526. Next base: position 43,191 of record NZ_JBHXVO010000038.1, read on the forward strand.
AGGCATTGGGCAGTCGCCGGGAGCGCAGGTCGAACCAGCTCAGTGCCGCGCACCAGGCGGTGAGGATCAGCAGGGGAAGCGGTTCCATGGGTCGAGGGTCCCGCGGCGGGTGTTCGCGCGGGCCGCTGATTCGCGAAATGTGGAGAACCACTTGGTATGTGAACATCACGGCTTTCGGTGAGAACCGCCCGGCTCCGTGTTGGGTGTCGGAGATGCCGCGTGTCGGCAGTACCTTGGACGCATGTCTGCTGATCACGATCCGGTCCGGCGTCCCGACTACGCACTGCGCCGAGCCAGCCTGCGCAACCTGCTGGTCGAAAACCGGGTGGACGCCCTACTGGTGACCGATCTGATCAATATCCGGTACCTGACCGGGTTCACCGGGTCGAATGCCGCTCTGCTGGTCTATGCCTGGGACAGCTCCGAGGATCGCACCGTCATCTGCACCGACGGCCGCTACATCACCCAGGTCGGCGAGCAGGTCCCGGATCTGCGCGCGGAGATCAACCGCGCCAGCGCCCGCCGGGTGGTGGAGATCGCGGGGGAGTGGCAGACCGGTCGCGTCGGCTTCGAGAGCCATATCCTCACCGTCGAACAGCACCGGGCCTTCGTGGCCCTGGGCACCGGCCTGGACCTGGTCCCGGTCGCGGGCCTGGTGGAACAGCTGCGCATGGTGAAGGACGACTACGAGGTCGGCCGCCTGGCCGCCGCCTGCGATGCCGCCGACAACGCCCTGGCCACCCTGCTCGAACGTGGCGGCCTGCGCCCCGGCCGCACCGAACGCCAGGTCGCCCGCGAACTGGAATGGCTCATGTTCGAGCACGGCGCGGACGCCGTCTCCTTCGAGACCATTGTCGCCGCCGGCCCGAATTCGGCCGTCCCGCACCACCGCCCGACCGGCGCGGTGCTGGCCGCCGGTGATTTCGTGAAGCTCGACTTCGGCGCCACCGTCGACGGCTACCACTCCGATATGACCCGCACCTTCGTGCTCGGCCAACCGGCGGACTGGCAGCGCGAGATCTACGACCTGGTGCACGCCTCCCAGGCGGCCGGCCGCGAGGCCCTGGCGGTGGGCGTGGCGACCAAGGCCGTCGACGCCGCCTCCCGCTCGGTCATCGAGGACGCCGGGTACGGCGAGTACTTCGTGCACGGCCTCGGACACGGCGTCGGCCTGCAGATCCACGAAGCGCCCGGAATCGCCAAAACGGGCACAGGTACACTGCTGGATGGCGTGGCGGTGACCGTCGAGCCAGGTGTGTATCTTCCCGGCCGCGGCGGTGTCCGGATCGAGGACACGCTCGTGGTTCGCAAGGGGGGCCCGGAACTGCTCACCCACACCAGCAAAGACCTGACCGTCGTCGACTGACGCGCGGTTGCATACCGACTAGTAGGAGATCCGAGGACAGTGGCGGACACCAGCGACTTCAAGAACGGCCTCGTGCTGAAGATCGACAATCAGCTCCAGCAGATCGTCGAGTTCCAGCACGTGAAGCCGGGTAAGGGTCCCGCCTTCGTGCGCACCAAGCTGAAGAACGTCGTCTCGGGCAAGGTCGTCGACAAGACCTTCAACGCCGGCGTCAAGGTCGAGACCGCGACCGTCGACCGTCGCGATATGACCTACCTGTACCACGACGGCTCGGACTACATCTTCATGGATGGCGAGACCTACGACCAGATCCACCTGGGCGAGACCATCCTGGGCAAGAACGCCGGCTTCCTGCTGGAGAACATGCAGGTCCAGATCGCCATGCACGAGGGCGAGGCGCTGTTCGTCGAGCTCCCCGTCGCCATCGACGTCGTCGTCACCCACACCGAGCCGGGCCTGCAGGGCGACCGCTCCTCGGCCGGCACCAAGCCCGCCACCGTGGAGACCGGCGCCGAGGTGCAGGTGCCGCTGTTCATCAACCAGGGTGACAAGCTGCGCATCGACACCCGCGACGGCTCCTACATCAGCCGCGTCAACTCCTGACGCGCGGATAATGGTGACCGTGGCCGATCAGCCCGTGGACAAGAAGTCGAACTACAAGAAGCTGGGTGCGCGCCACAAGGCGCGCCGCCGGGCCGTGGACCTGCTCTTCGAGGCCGAGGCCCGCGATATCGACCCCGCGGAACTGCTTGCCGAGCGCGTCTCGCTGTCGGTGCGCGACGACTCGGTGGCCCCGGTGAACCCCTACACCCGCGTGCTGGTCGAAGGCGTCGCCGACGATCTGGACCGGGTGGACGGCACCATCGAGTCCTACCTGCAGGATTGGGCCCTGTCCCGGCTGCCCGCCGTGGACCGCGCCATTCTGCGGGTGGCGGTGTGGGAGTTGTTCCACGCCAATGACGTTCCCCCCGTGGTGGCCGTCGACGAGGCGGTGGAATTGGCCAAGGCCCTCTCCACCGACGATTCCCCGTCGTTCATCAATGGTGTCCTCGGCCAGGTGGTCCTGGTGGCCCCGCAGGTCCGCGCCGCGGCCGCGGCCACCCTGGCCCCGCGCCGGGCCGACGACGAGCAGCAGTAATCGAACAGCAGTAATACAGAGGAGAAGCGCAGGGTGCGCAAATACCTGGTGATGGCAATGCGCACCCCGCGCTTCGATTCGTCTGTGGCCCAGCCCCATCGCGAATGGCTCGACGCCGTCCGTTCCCGCGGCCAACTGGTGGAATCCGGCAAGTTCACCGACAACTCCGGCGGCGCCTACGTCATCCTCGCCGAAAACCTCGACGCCGCACGGGCATTGGTCTTCACCGACCCCATCCACACCACCGGCGCCTCCGAACTCACCGTCTACGAGTGGGAGATCACCGGCTGATCGCGGGCGGTGGTATCGCCTTCGTTCGGGCATCCACGAATGGCGAGTTGCCCAGTGGCGTAACGTCGGCGGCATAGGCAACCTCTATTTTCGGAGGTGCGCATGACCGTAACAAGCGTCAATCTGGATGACGAGCTGATCGAAACCGCGCAGCGGCTCACCGGGCTCGGTACCAAGCACGAGGTTATCGATCTCGCTCTCCGCGAGCTCGTGCAGCGGATCAAACAGCAGTTACTGGCAGAGCGCATTGCAGCCGGGCGGCTAACCCCAACCCCGCAACTTCTTGATCCGAGATTCAACGAGGCTGCGCGGCGGTGACCGGCAGGCGCATTCGATGTCCTCGTATCAACTGATCAGGAGCGCGTCAGCCCCACCCAGCCGCCGGTGAGCCGCTGCACGGCGGAACCATCCAGATCGGCGAGCTTGGTTCCCGCGAAATCGCGTGCCCACTCGGTGGTTTGCACCCGGAAGGGCGGATTCTCGTCGGTGAGCGCGGCAATGATCGAACCCGCCGCGTCCGCCGGAGTCTGCGCGACGCTGAACGCCTTCAGGGTGCGATCGATATACGCCTGCAGCGCCGGCGCATACGGCCCGGCCGCGGCCAGCATGGCCGGAATGTCGAGCTGCTGCCCGGCCACGAATTCGCTGGCGACCGCGCCCGGTTCGACGACCGATACCCGCACCCCGACCGAAGCGGCTACCGGCGCAAGGGATTCCATGAACCCCTCGACCGCGAACTTGGCCGCGCAGTACGCCTCGTTGAACGGCTGCCCCACCACTCCGCCGACGCTGGTCACCGTGACCAGCCGGCCGCGCGATTCCCGCAGGTGCGGCAGGGCCGCGCGAGTGACCTCGACGACGCCGAAATAGTTGACCTCCATATTCGCGCGCACCGGATCCATGCCCGCGATCTCGATGGTGCCCACGGTTCCGGCGCCCGCATTGTTGACCACCGCGTCGAGCCCGCCGTACTCGGCGACCACACCGGCGACGCATTCGGCGACCGAGGCCGGATCGGTCACGTCCAGCCGCGCGACCCGCACCAGATCGTCGACGCCCGCTTCCTTGGCGGCGGCGATCAGATTCTCGGCGCGGGTGGTGTCGCGCATGGTGGCCACGGGCAGCCAGCCCATCCGGGCGGCCGCGACGGTGGTGGCGAGGCCGATGCCCGAGGAGGTGCCGGTGATCAGGACGGTTTTCGCAGTTCCCATGGTCTCGCCTCCGGTTGCTGTGGAACGGAGTGATCTGGCCTGCCGCCACGAGCCCCCGGCCGTGGACCAACCGGTTTCGCGGCGGTTTCAGCGTAGACCTCCGGTGAGGAACCGATGTCACGACGCGGGTCCGCAGCGCTGGCGAGCCGTAGGGCCGGACCCGCTGTGAACCAGTGGGGGCCGGACCCGCTGTCAGGCGGGGCCGGGCCGCAGCACGATCGTGCCCAGGGCGCTGCGCTCCTCGATGAGCCGGTGCGCGGTCGCGGCTTGCGCGAGCGGCAGCACCGTCGCGGTGAGCGGCGTGAGGGATCCGCGGGCGGCGCGCTCCAGGGCCGCGCCGCGCGCCCGATCCACCCGGGCCAGCCAGTCCGGTCCGGCGCAGCCGATGAAGGTGAGCCCGCGCATGGTCAGATCCGTCGCCGTCACCTGCGCGAAGGAGCCGGACAGCAAGCCGTAGCCCAGCATTCGGCCGCGCAGCGGGGTCATCAGGTCGAGCAGGGTGGCCGCGGTGTCGCCGCCGATGGCGTCGAACACCACATCCACCGTTGTGCCGCCGAGGATTTCGCGCAGTCGCTGTGGCCACTGCGGATCGCGATGATCGAGCACTTCGTCGGCGCCGAGCTCGCGCGCCCGGTCCATCTTGTCCGGACCGCCCGCGGTGGCGATGATCCGGGCCGCGCCGAATTCCTTGGCCAGCTGGGTGAGGTAACCGCCGACTCCGGTTGCGGCGGCTTGGATCAGCACCGCCTCGGTGCCGGTGAGCGCGGCGGTCTCCAGCAGCGGAATCGCCACGGAGGCGCTCATGGTCACCGCCGCCGCATCCACCGCGGACAGTCCCTCCGGGATGGGCGTGACGGATTCCGCTGGTACGCACACCCATTCGGCGTAGGTGCCGAAGGTGTTGCTGGCCACCATGACGCGCCGACCGGTGAGCGCGGCGTCCGCGCCCGCGCCCACCTCGGTGACCACGCCCGCCGCCTGCGTGCCGAAGACCAGCGGCAGCGGCGCGGGGATCGGGAACGCACCCGAGCGCAGCATGGTCTCCGGATACAGCACGGGGATCGCCTCGGCGCGCACGAGCACCTCGCCCGGCCGCGGGCGCGGCGCGGGCACCTCGCGCGCCTGGAGCACCTCGGGTCCACCGGTTGCGGTCATTAGGATTGCCTGCATCGAAACTCCATAAATTGACTGACGGTCCAGTTACTCTCGTGACTATATGGACCGACGGTCAACTTGTCTAGGAAAGCCGAGGAAATGCCTGCTCAGCAGCCCAAGGAACGCGCCGATGCGGCACGCAATCGGCGCGCGATCCTGGACGCGACCCGGATGCTGCTGGTCGAACACGGCGCCGATGCGCTGAGCATGGATCGGGTGGCGGCGGCGGCCGGGGTCGGCAAGGGCACGATCTTCCACCGGTTCGGGAGCCGGGCGAATCTGCTCAACGCGCTGCTCGCCGAACCCGCCGAAACCCTCATGAGCGCCATTGCCGACGGGCCGCCGCCGCTGGGGCCGGGCGCTCCGGCGGGGGAGCGGCTGCTCGCCTTCTTCGACGCCATGACGGTGATGATGGCCGACAATGTCGAGCTCATGGCCGCTTACCGTGCGGTGCCGATGCCGCCGCATCCGCGCACCGCCGAGTTCCACGGCACCTGGGACACCCACATCACCGCGCTGCTGCACGAGTCCCGCCCCGATATCGACGCCGAGGCGGTCGGCCGCCTGCTGCTGAGTTCGGTCGGCTCGGATCTGGCCCGGGAAATGGTGCGCGCTGGGGAAACCGACCGGCTGCGCGCCTCCATTCGCGAGATGGTGCAATCGGTCTTGCGACGCTGACGTATGGCTCACGAAAAAGTCATAATCTACTGGCTACGCTGAGCTGGTTTTCATTCCGATTCCAGGGCGAGAGGAATCAACCGTGCGCCACCGGACCAGACTCGCGGTCGTCACCGCGGCAGTAGCGCTGCTCCTTTCCGGCTGTTCGAATTCCGATGAGCCGTCGGACGGGGCCGGGAGGAACGCCCCCGACGGCGCGGAGGCGACGCCGCTGGCGAGCCTCGCGGAATACGAAGAGCAGCGGATCGATTGGCAGCCGTGCGCCGAACGCCCCGACGCCGAGTGCGGCACCCTGCGCATTCCCATCGATTACGCGAATCCGGGTGCGGCCGCGATCAAGATGCCGCTCATCAGGCTGGCGGCCACCAATCCCGCGGCCCGGCTCGGCGTGCTGACCACCAATCCGGGCGGGCCGGGCGAATCCGGTTTCGATTCGGTGTTGTTCCTCGAAGACGACGATCCCGCCCTGGGCCGCCTGCGCGAGCGCTACGACCTGATCGGCTGGGACCCGCGCGGCATCGGCCGGACGGCGGGCATCAAATGCCTCGGCGACGCCGAGATGGACGAGTACCTCGCCACCGACTTCACGCCCTCCGATGAGGCGGGCAGGCAGCGGGTCGCGCAGGCGCACAAGAACTATGGCGAGGGCTGTCGGCGCAATGCCGGCAAGCTGCTCGGCTTCGTCGGCACCGAGGTGCTCCCGCACGATATGGACGTGATGCGGGCCGCGCTCGGCGAGGACAAGCTCAACTATGTCGGCTTCTCCTACGGCACCCGGGTGGGCCAGTACTACGCCGATCGCTTCCCGGATCGGGTCGGCCGCATGGTGCTGGATTCGGTCGACGATCCCGGTGAATTCGACGGCGTCTCCGAGGATTCCGGGCAGGGCGGGATGGAATCCGAGCCGCAGGAACTCGCCCAGGAGGAGCAGTCCGTCCGCACCATCCTGTCGGCCTGCGCCGCCGAACCGGCCTGCCCGGTCGGCACCGATCCCGATGCCGCCATGGCCAAGCTGCAAGACCTCGTCCAGCGCGTGGACGCCAACCCCCTGCCGCTGCCCGATGGCCGCAAGCTGGGCTCGAATATGGCCTTGACCGGCGCATTCCAGGCGACCTACGACACCTCCGACTGGTCGGTCTTCGATCATGCGCTGGCCGACGCCCTCGCGGGCAACGGCGCCGAACTGGCCGCGCTCGCCGACGCGTACGTGCACCGCAATGCCTCGGGCGAATACGACACCGCCGCCTACGCGTTCTCGGCGGTCAGCTGCCTCAATGGCGATCCCGCCAAGTACCGCAGCAAGTCCGAGGAGCAGCTGCTGTCCGATCTGGACCGCGACGCCCAGCAGGCGCGCGGCGGCTCGCCGCTGTTCGGCGTGAACGACGTCTACAAGGGCGCGTTGTGCGAGTTCTGGCCGGTCGCCCCCTCGGCCAAGGCGACCGCCCTGAAGGCGGCGGGCGCGCCCACCATCCTGCTGATCAACAACACCGGTGACGCGGCCACCACCCTCGCCGCCGCGGAGAATGTGGCGGCGAACCTGTCGAACGCGGTGCTGGTCGTGAACGAGCGCGACGACCACATCGCCTTCGGCAAGGGTTCGGCGTGCGTGGACGACATCGTCGTCGGCTACCTCTTCGACGGCAAGGTCCCCGAACGCGGAACCTTCTGCAAGGCTTAGTGTTTCGCGGCCACGGCCCCGTCCTGCTGCTCGAACGCCCACATGGCGGCGGGACGGCCCGTGGCCTTCACGCGCACCCGCTCACCGGTGCGCGCCAGCCCGGGCAGCGCCGCCAGCGTGCGATTGAGATTGCCGGGATCGGGCCGCGCACCGTGCAGCGCGGTGGTCAATTCCACCGCGCGCGTGGCCGGAAACTGCTCCCCGGTCAATGCCCGCGTGAAAATCAGGTCCTTCCACAGCATTTCACCCAGCCGCGTGCGCGCCGCCACAATGATCCGATTGTGGTCGAACGCCAGCGGCGGCACCCGGTCGAACGCCACCCACTCGGCCTCGCCGGGCTCACCGACCACCGCCCACATGGCAATGGACAGCGTCGGCCCGCGCGGATCACGGCTGGGCTCATCGAACGTCGCCACCTGCCCCACCGCCGCAATGGCCTCCTCGGCGACCCCGAGCTTGGTGTGCACCGCCCGCACGGCCGCCTCCACGAGCCGCTCGCCCCGCCCCAGTAGCACACCGGGCAATGCCAGTTGACCGGCGAACGGCTCCCACCGCCGCGGCGCGATCCCCACCGTCACGGTCGCGTCGTCGCGCCCGTACCGCAGGGCGATCACATCGATGGATACCGCCGATTGTTGCTCCACAAGTGGACAATCATGCCGTAGTGGCCACCCGGATCGTGCGATCGGCGCGATCCGGGCCGTGTGCGGTGAGGACCACCGGGACACCGAGTTCGGCCTCGAGGTAGGTGGTGATGTCGGTGGGCAAGCTGGTCAGGACGGGGGTTGCGGTGTCCAGCAGATCGGTGAGCCGCTGTTGGTGCCCGAGATCCCGCCAGGCACCGCAATGGAGTCGATCGGTATAACCGTCCGGGGTGAGATAGCCAGTGGCGGTGCGGATTTCGCCGAGCGCATCGAGGTGGTCGACGGCCAGGCCGTCGATGCCGCCGCAGGCGTCGACGGCATAGCGGAGCAGGATCGGATCGAGGTGGCCGATGCGGAATTCACCCTGGTAGGGGCCGGTTCCATTGTGGTGCTCGGGAATAGCGAGCGCGGGATCCTCGGTGGGGAACGGGCCCGCGCCGTGCCGGGTCCCGTAGGCCCGCGTCACGCCCAGGACGTAGGCGGGTGCGCCGATGCGGGCGAGCATGGCGCGCGCGTTGCGCGGTTCCACCGTGGACCAGGTGGTGTGCGGGTGCAGGCCGCGCCATTCGTCCAGGAGCACGCCCTGCGCGCCCTCGAACACCAGGCGGCCCGCGTCGGCGAAGCCGGCGAGCTGATCGCCGGGCAGGATGGCCACGGCGTGCGCGAATTCCCGGTACAGGTCGATCAGATCGTCGATCGGGTCGTGGCGGTGCGCGCCGCCGGCGAGCAGCGGGCGGTAGTGCTCCTCGAGAGCAATGAGTTTGCGCCGCAGCGCATCCGGGTTCCGGCAGTCGGCGACGCGGGGCGCATCGTGGGTGCGGGCGTAGTCGGCCGTCTCGCCGATGCCGAGACCGCACGAACCGTGCCGGGAAGCACCCCTCGCGTCCTCCCGGCAACGGTTGGCGGCCCCGTGGATCGGGGTGGTGAGCAGGGCTCGTTCGTCCACGTAGAGCAGCGACAGCGGATCGGCGACGCCGAGCGCGGCCAGGGCCCGGGCCTCGGCGGCCAGGGCGATGGGCTCGACCAGCATGTGCCGCGACAGCAGGGTCGGCACGCCCGAGAAGGTGCCGGACCCGAACTGGCGGAAGGTGTGGTGGCGGCCGGCGGCGACCACATTGTGCGCCGCCTGCGCGCCCCCGTTGAAGCGCACCACGGCGGCGACGTCGAGGCCCGCCGGCGGCGAGCACAACCAGTCCACGGTCGCGCCCTTGCCGGCGTCGCCGAAGCCGAGGTCCACCACGATCACATGCCGGTCGCCGAACATGGGTGTGTCCCTTCTAGTTTCCGAAGTCGACGTCGTCGTCGCCGGTGGTGGCGGCGGGCAGCGCGCCGGTGCTGCGCCCGCGCGGGGCGGCCGCGGTGAGGGCCAGGGCCTTGCCCACCGCGTCGGCTTCGGCGTCGGAGCCGATATCGCGCAGATCCGCCAGTCCCGCACCGAGATCCACGCGGTCCTCGGTAATGCCGATGGTCAGTGCGATGAGCTCGCACACCGCCGCCGGATCGTCGAGCCGCAGGAACCGCTCGCCGAGCAGTCCCCGCCAGTGCTCGCCGATTTCGGGATCGTTGTAGTAGCTGGACTGATTGGGCAGGATGTAGAACACATGCCAGCGATCGGCCAGTTCGCGGTAGATCGAGGGCACCGTGATATCGCGCCGCACATCGTCGCCGATGACAGTGCGCACGTGCCGCCGGGCCAGCCGCGACTTGTTGAGCTCGTCGCCGACAATGAACAGATAGCCCTTGCGGCCGCGCTTGTCCCAGGCGTCGGTGGCGGTGTGCCGGGCCATGAAATACGCGGCCAGCTCGTAGCTTTCGGACTTCTGCCCGCCACCGCCGCCCTCCAGCAGGATCAGCCGCAGCTGTTCGTCCATCCGGTTGTCGGATTCGAACTGCCCGACCTGCAACGGAACCCGATCGCTGTCGGCATCGCCGATGGCGCCGAACAGGATCTGCGGATCCTCCGCGTATCCCTTGCGCTGCAACAGCCCGTGCAATTTCGTGAGCTTCTCCTGCATGATGCGCGGCACCCGGCCCATGGAGCCGGTCACATCGAAGAGCACCGCGATCGGCAGCGAATTCCCGTGGTCCTCCGAGTCTCTCGACTCCCGCACCCGCACCCCCTTGGGGTCGAGCGAGGGGTGCGCGGTCCACTGGTCGTAGGGCACCGACCGCAGATCGGCCGTATAGCCGAAATCGTCGAGCCCGCGCGCCGCGCGGAAGGTGCGCGCCGCATCGTAGGCGGTGTCGTCCCAGCTTCCGTAACCCATTGCTATCACTTTCCTTTCGGGAGCTCGAAGGGCCGGAAGCGTCGCTGTCCGTAGAGCCCGTCGAGCAGATCGTCGAATTCGCCGAGCAGGTCGGCGGCGTCCGGTCGCATGCGCGGATCGGTCTGCAGGCATCCGGTGGCATAGGTGCGCATGGGGGCGGGTGCGCGATCGCCGAGCATGGTGAGCAGCAGCCGATGCGCGAGATACACGTCGGTGGCGGGGGAGACCGCCGCGCGAATCTCCGGCGGATAGCCGAGCGCGCCGATGGTCGCCGCCGCGGCCCGTCCCGGCCGGGTCGCGAACGACCATCCGGCCAGCACCACCCCGTGCAGCCGCGGATGTACGAGCACATTCGCCGGCGAAATCGCCGTGTGCACCCACCCGGCCAGCGCGGCCCCCGCCAGGCAGCGCAACAGCCGCCGATGCATCCAGGCGTAATCGCGCGGATCCAGGCCCCGCGGATACGCCTGCCGCACCCGCTCGAGCGTCACGAACTCACCGCCGAGCGCCCCGAGCACATTCACCGTCCGGTGCTCGCCCGTGGCCGAGTCGGCATGGTCGGCGGTGTCCACCAGCGCCGGAAAATACGGTCGCAGCCATTCGTGCTCAGCGGCCACGATCGCGATGTCCCGCAAGGCGTTCCGCTCGCCCGCCAGTAGCCGATTCGCCACCGCGCGGCGCGGAATCTTCACGATATGTTCGGCCCCGCTGCGATACAGGTCCGCTACCGAGCCCCGGGCATGCAGTGCCCCGAGCGGATACCTGCCGTGCGCGCCGCGGACCTCGAGTTCCGGTGCTCCGGCATCGAGCCACTGCTGATAAAGCTCCGCGAGCCGCGCGAACGCCGAGTTCGGGGCGGCGGTCTCGCCCGCATCCGCCCGATCGGGGTGCACCAGCGCGGCCAGTCGGTGATACTCCCGCCGCCCCCGCTGTCGGTCGGCGGAATCGCTTGCGGCAGTACCGAAGAGGTCTTCGGGCCGCTGTGCCGCCCGAATGGTCTCGGCGATGGCTCGCACTGTCGTCATGGTTTTAGGCTAGACGACTAAAACACATCGATCCAGCCTTTTGGGCGACTTTCTTGTCGGGATGACAAAAACCATGGTGAGGGCATTGCCCACTCCAGCGGCTAAGGTGAGAGAAGTTGTGTCGATTACTCTCATCGAGGAGGTCGGATGGCCGCCGAATCCGTGACCGACGGAACCGCGCGCCTGCGCGCCCTGATGGCCGACGGCTGCACTCGGGAGCAGGCGTGGGAGTTGTTCGACGCGCTGCCCACCGTGCGCGTCGGGGAGATCACCACCGGACGGTGGCGTGGGGACGAGCTCGACACCGGCCATCCCTGGAAGGGCGTGCTCGTCGAATCCGGCTGGTACGGCAAGCAGTTCGACGATGCCGACTCCGTGCAGCCGCTGTTGTTCGCCGCGCCCGACGGCGCGGTGTTCGCCGTCGATCCGCGTCGCGTGCCGCTGTTCCTGGCGCGCAAGGTCCCGGCATCGGCCCTGCGGCCGGTGCGGCGCGGGCTCGGTGTGCTGCGCCCGGTGCTGAGCACGCGGACGCCGCGGGCCCGGCTGCGGAATCTGGAATTCCGCGGGAAGACCAGCGCCGCAATGATCTACGACCACCTGCCGATCATCGATGTCTTCCGCAAGGTCGACGACCAGACGCTGCTCGGTGTGATGGATCTGCGCGGGTTGCGCGAGCCGTACTTCTTCGTGCTGCACCGCGAGCGGTAATCCCGGAACGGCCCGGCCGCCGCGGATTCGGTCCTACCCTGGAAAGGGACCGATGGTTGGCGCGCTCGGGAGGGAAGCCCGATGGAAAGCACGACCTGTCTCGTCGCCGGTGGCGGTCCGGCGGGAATGATCTTGGGGCTCTTGCTGGCTCGCGCCGGCGTCGAGGTGACGGTGCTGGAGAAGCACGGGGATTTCCTGCGGGACTTCCGCGGGGACACCGTGCATCCCAGTACCCTCGTGCTGCTCGACGAGCTCGGCCTGCGCGAGGACTTCGCGAAATTGCCGTACCGGCGGGTGAATTCGGTCCAGGTGCCCATCGGGGGCCGGATGGAACGGTTCGCCACCTTCGACCATATGCCGGGCAAGTACAAGTTCATCGCCATGGTGCCGCAGTGGGACCTGCTGGATCTGCTGGCGCGCGCCGGCGACGCCGAACCCGGGTTCCGGCTGCGCATGCACACCGAGGCCACCGATCTGCTGCGTGAGCAGGGTCGCGTGGTGGGCGCCAAGTACCGGACCAAAGACGGTGCGACCGGGGAGATTCGCGCCGATCTGACGGTGGCCTGCGACGGCCGCGATTCGACGCTGCGCGCCGCGGCGGCCCTGGGTTCGCGCCGCTGGCCGACGCCCTTCGACGTGTGGTGGTTCCGGATCCCGCGCAATGGCACCGATCCGGCGGGGGCGGTCGCGGTGCTGACCGAGAATCGCGTCGCCATCATGATCGACCGCGGCGACTACTGGCAGATCGCCACACTGATCGCCAAGGGCAGCGACCCGGCCCTGCGGACGGGCGGGCCGGTCGGGGTGATCATGCGCAGCATGGCCGAGGCGGTGCCGTGGCTGGCCGATCGCGTGGACGCGGTGCCCTCCTGGGACGAGGTGAAGCTGCTGGATGTGCAGCTGGACCGGCTCGACCGCTGGTACACCGAGGGCTTGTTGTGCATAGGCGATGCCGCGCATGCCATGTCACCGGTCGGCGGCGTCGGCATCAACCTGGCCGTGCAGGATGCCGTGGCCGCGGCGAGAATTCTTGCCCCGAAACTGCTTTCGCATGCCGTGACGACGCGGGATCTGGCCCGAGTGCAGCGCCGCCGCACGGTGCCGACGGTCGTCACCCAGACCTTGCAGCGGATCGCGCACGCGCGCGCCATCGGACCGGCCGTCTCGGGCGCGATGAATATCTCCAACGCACAGCGAACTCCGCTGGCGCTGCGCGTCTTCCGCCGGATTCCGGTGCTGCGGAGCCTGCCGCCGTTCCTGGTCGGCCGCGGCGTGCTGCCCGAACACGCTCCGGACTTCGCCCGCCGCCCCTGATCGACGGGGCGGCGGGCGAGAAGTCCTGTGCCGGAAGGCGGTTAGGCCGAGGCTTCGGCCGGGGCGATGGCGGACAGCCGCGCGAATTGCTCCTCGGACAACCGCACCGCGCCGGCGGCGATGTTCTCCTCCAGATGCGCGATCGAGGTGGTGCCGGGAATCGGCAGCAGGGTGGGGGAGCGGTGCAGCAGCCAGGCCAGGGAGGTCTGCGCCGGCGTCGCGCCCAGCTCCGCGGCGACCTCCGCCAACGGGCCTTCGGCCGCGGCGTGCGCGCCCATGGCGACCGGGAAGAAAGGAATGAACGCGATCCTGTGCGCCGCAGCGTAATCCACGACATCCTCGTGGTGCCGGTCGCCGAGGTTGTAGAGGTTCTGCACGCTCGCGATCGGCGTGATCTCGGCGGCCTCCCGCAGCTGCTCGACGGTGGCCTCCGACAACCCGATGTGCCGGGCCTTGCCCTCGTCGACGAGCTGCTTCAATGCCCCGATCTGATCCGCGAGCGGCACCGCGGGATCGATGCGATGCAGCTGGAGCAGATCGATCCGGTCGAGTTTCAGCCGCCGCAGCGACAATTCGGCCTGCTGGCGCAGATATGCCGGATGCCCCAGTGGAATCCATTCGGTCGGCGACGGCCGCAGCACGCCCACCTTGGTCGCGACGACCACATCTTCCCGGTACGGGTGCAGGGCCTCGGCGACCAGTTCCTCGTTCTCGCCGAGCGCGTAGGAATCCGCGGTGTCGATGAGGTTCACGCCCAGTTCCACGGCGCGCCGCAGCACCGCGACCGCGGAGTCCCGATGCTCCGGAGCGCGCCAGATATGTCCGGCTCCCGGATCGAACCCGGGTTCCGGCGCGGCCGCCAGCCGCATGGTGCCGTATCCGATGCGGTTCACCCGCAGATCGCCGCCTAGCTCGAATGTTGCTGACATACCAACCACTCCTGTTGTGACGTGCCGTTGCGGAGCGAATGAACTTCCGCCATTCCTGTTTCATTCCCTGGGGGCGGCGGTGTCCCCGGAAATAGGGGTGGAGGCGTTGCGCGCGCACCACCTACGATGAGGGACGACGGGGGTCGGGTGGTGCTCGAAGGGGAGGAATTCAATGGAGCGCACCACGTGTTCGGTCGTGGGCGGGGGGCCTGCCGGCATGTTTCTCGGCTTGTTGCTGGCGCGTGGCGGGGTGGAGGTGACCGTGCTGGAGAAGCACGCCGACTTCCTGCGCGACTTCCGCGGCGACACCGTGCATCCCACCACCATGGACCTGCTCGACGAGCTCGGCCTGGGGGAGGAGTTCGAGAAGCTGCCGCAGCGGCACGTGAGCGAGGTTCAGGTGCCGGTCGACGGCCGCATGCGAACCTTCGCCACGATGAGGCATCTGCCCTTGCGGCACAAGTACATCGCCATGGTGCCGCAATGGGATCTGCTCGACCTGCTCGCCCGCGCCGCCGATGCCGAACCCACGTTTCATCTGCGCATGAATACCGAAGCGACCGGCTTGATCCGGGAGCGCGGGCAGGTCGTCGGCGTGCGCTATCGCGGGAGAAGCGGTGCGGCGGGCGAGATTCGCGCCGATCTGACCATTGCCTGCGACGGCCGCTCCTCCCTCCTGGCCGCCGATGCCGGATTGCCATCGCGCAGTTGGGAGATACCGTTCGATGTGTGGTGGTTCCGGCTGCCCCGCAATGACGCGACCGATCCGATCGGCGATGTGCAGGTGACGGCGGAGCAGATGGTCGTCATGGCCGATCGCGGCGACTACTGGCAGTGCGCCGTCATCATTCCCAAGGGCAGCGACGATCTGCTGCGGCGCGAACCCGTCGCCGACATCACCCGCCGCATGGCCGCGGCCGCGCCCTGGCTGGCCGACCGCGCCGGAGCCCTGCACAGCTGGGGCGAGGTGAAACTGCTGGAGGTGCAGGTGAATCGCCTGGACCGCTGGTACACCGACGGCCTGCTGTGCCTGGGCGACGCCGCCCACGCCATGTCACCACTGGGCGGGGTGGGCATCAACCTCGCCGTTCAGGACGCGGTGGCGGCCGCGAGAATCCTGGTGCCCGTTCTGCGTTCGCGCCCGCTGACCATCGAGGACCTCGCCCGCGTCCAGCGCCGCCGCCAGTTCCCGGCCGCGCTCACCCAGCGCATGCAGTGCGCCATGCACACCGCGGTCGTGAAACGCGCTCTCGCCGACGCCATGCGCCGCCCCGACTCCGCACAGGCCCCACCGCTGCTGCGCATCCTGCGCCACATCCCGATCGTGCGATCGATTCCGCTGTTCATGGCAACCCGGGGCGTAAGGCCCGAGCACGCACCGGATTTCGCCCGCCGTCCCGCACGAACGGCTACCAAACCCCTTGTGGCCGAAACTGAATACTGATCCGCGGACCCACCGCCCGCCGTGTCTTCGGCACCGCATGCTCCCAGGTCCGCTGACACGACCCGCCCATCACAATGAGATCCCCGTGCCCGAGCGGATACCGAATGCTCTCCCCACCCCCACGTGGCCGCAACGCCAGCACCCGCGGCGCGCCGACCGACACAATGGCAACCATGGTGTCGGTCGTCGCCCCCCGCCCGAACGTATCCCCATGCCAGGCCACACTGTCGTTCCCGTCCCGGTAATAGCACAGCCCCGCCGTCACGAACGGCTCCCCAAGCTCATCGCGGTAGTACTCACTCAGCGCATTCCGCGCCTGCGCCAGCACAGGATCCGGCAATTCCTGCCCCTCCTTGTACGAACACAGCAACCGCGGCACATCCACCACCCGGTCATACATGGCCCGCCGATCCGCCCGCCACGGCACCTCCGCCACGAGCGTGTCGAACAACAAATCGGCCCCACTCAGCCACCCGGGCAGCACATCCACCCACGCCCCACCACTGAGCCCGGTCCGCCGAACCCCATCCAACACCCCAACCCCAACCTCCCCGAACCCATCGAGCAGTGATCCCTGCAGCGGTGTGATCATGCCGCGAATCTACCATTCTTCGAACAGACGTTCGCATGAAAGGGTTGGCGGGGGCTGAGCCCCCGGACCCCTCAGTTCGCGCGGAAGGAGTGTGTGGGGCCAGCCTCCGATGCCCCATGGTCCGTGCAGAAGGGGTGGGCTGGCCTCCAACCCCCACGCGCAGAGCAGGTCGTGAGGGCCATGCCCGCGGATCCCTCGGAGTGGGAGTTCTCAGTCGTGGGCCTCGTGGAGTGTGAGCGCGCCGGACGGGCACGCGTTCAACGCGTCCCGCAGTGCACGACCATCGGGCGGTTCGGGGTCGAGAAGCTGCACTCTGCCGTCGTCCTCGTCCTGATCGAAGACCTGGGGCGCGAGCAGGGTGCACATGCCTGCGCCGATGCAGCGGTTCCGGTCGGCGGTGATGTGCACGCTCATCGGTTCGCGTCCGTCCAGGTGACCGGGAGTTCGTGGACGCCGTAGATGTTCATGTCGGTGCGCAGGGGTACTTCGGCGGCGGGGACGGCGAGGGTGAGGGTGGGGAAGCGGCGGGTCAAAGCTTCGAAGCCGGCGCGCATTTCGATGCGGGCCAGCTGTTGGCCGAGGCAGGCGTGGACGCCGTGGCCGAAGGAGAGGTGGCCGCGGGCCTTGCGGTGGATGTCGAGGGTGTCGGGGTTGTCGAAGCGTTGTGGGTCGTGGTTGGCGGCCAGGAGAGAGACGACGACGGTGGAGCCCTTGGCGATGGTCTCGCCGGCGAGTTCGATGTCCTCGGTGGCGTAGCGGTAGAAGATGTCGGCGACCGACAAGTAGCGCATGAGCTCCTCGACGGCCTCCGGCGCCAGGTCGGGGTTCGCGCGCAGGTCGGCGAGCTGTTCGGGGTGTTCGAGCAGTGCGAAGGTGCCCAGGGCCAGCATGTTGGAGGTGGTCTCGTGGCCGGCGAGCAGCAGCAGGAAGGCGATGCCGGTCAGCTCCTCGATGCTGAGGTCCTCGTCGCGGGCCAGGTCGGAGAGGATGTCCTCGCTGGGTTCGGCGCGCTTGCTCATGACCAGGCCGGCCAGATACGTGGTCATCGCCCCGTAGGCGGCCATCTTCTCCTCGAGCACCGGATTGCGGACCAGGAACTTGGCGGAGTTGACCTGGAAGGTCGCCCGATCCTCGTACGGGACGCCGAGCAGTTCGCAGATCACCAGCGACGGCACCGGCAGCGCGAACTCGCGAACCAGATCCACCGGCGGGGTCAGTCGCGTCATCTCGTCCAGCTGCCGCTCGACGATCTCGATGATGTGGTCCTCGAGCTGCTTCATGCGCTTGACGGTGAACGCGCCGGTCAGCTTGCGCCGCAGCCGCGTATGGTCCGGCGGGTCCATGGCGATGAACAGGCCCGGAATCTGCGGAGACGGCTCGGTCTGCGCGGGCAGGTCGGGCGATTCGTCGAGCGCGTGCACGATGCCGAGGTCTTGGCGGGAGCTGAAGCGGGTGTCGGACATGACCCGCCGGACCGCCTCGTAGCCGGTGACGAGCCAGCCTTGGTGCCCGCTCGGGAAGACGAGGGGACTGACCGGGCGCGCCTCCCGCAGCCGGGTGATCGCGCGGGGCGGGTCGAACGGGCCCGCATCGCGCTCCGTGGGGAGGCCGTGCGGGACGGGAACCGTCGAGGTCATGGGATTTCCTTTCGTGGCAGGCTGTGCCGACCACGGTCGCGCGCAGCCCTGACATACGACTGACACGGATCTGACATCGCGGCCGTGGCAAGATCGGCGGGTGCAGATCGGGATCCTGGGACCATTCGAGATTCGTACGGCCGACGGCGGTTTCGCCGACGTGCCGGGCGCTCGCCTGCGCGGGCTGCTGACCGCCCTCGCTCTCGAGCCCGGTCGCGCGGTCCCGAAAGCGACGCTCATCGACTGGATCTGGGGCGACAATCCGCCCTCGGACGCCGCGAACGCCTTGCAGCGCTTGGTTTCCCGGCTGCGGAAGGTCCTGCCGGAAGGGGCGATCGAGGGCCGGCCGGACGGCTACCGGCTGCGCGTGGAACCCGACGACGTCGACGCCGTGCGATTCGAACGCCTTGTCGCTCGAGCCCGCAGCACCGACGATCCCCTGGGCGTGCGGCAGCTGCGCGAGGCCCTCGCCCTGTGGCGCGGCGCGGCCCTGCAGGACATCGGCCTGCAGGAATCCGGGGCCTTCGACGCGGTGATCACCCGGCTCGACGGTCTGCGCCTGACGGCTCTGGAGGATCGCTTCGACGCGGAGATCAGCCTCGGCAACAGCGCGGAACTGGTCACCGAGCTGACCGATCTGGTGGCCGCGCATCCGATGCGGGAACGCCTCGTCGCCGCCCTCATGCGCGCACTCACCGCGACCGGCCGCGAGAACGAGGCGCTGCGCGTCTACGAGCGCACCCGCGAAACCCTCGCCGACGAACTGGGCGTGGACCCCTCACCGGACCTGTCCGCCCTGCACGTCAAGCTGCTGCGCGGCGAGATCGGCCGCCGCGAGGAGACCCGCACGACCAATCTGCGGGCCGAGCTGACCAGCTTCGTCGGCAAGGACGACGATGTCGCCGCGGTCCGCGAACTCATCTCCGCGCACCGGCTCACCACCCTCATCGGCCCGGGCGGCTCGGGCAAGACCCGGCTGGCCACCGAGACCGCGCGCACCCTGCTGGGCGACCTGCCGGACGGGGCCTGGGTCATCGAGCTCGCGGCCATCGGCGCCGACACGGGATCCGCGGGGCAGGGGAGCGGCAACAGTATCGCCCAGGCCACGCTCGCCGCACTCAAACTGCGCGATGCCCTGCTCGGCGAGGCGCAGGACGCGGATGCGACCGAGCGGGTCATCGCCGCGATCCGGGAGCGGCAGCTGGTACTGATCCTCGACAATTGCGAGCACGTCATCGAGTCGGCCGCGGCCTTCGCCCACCGCGTGCTCGGCGAATGCCGGCGGCTGCGGATCCTCGCGACCAGCCGCGAACCCCTCGG
>NZ_JBHXVO010000039.1:0-58258 GCF_042672265.1 Nocardia sp. NPDC127526
CTTCTCGCGTTTTGCCGCCACCAGTTCCCGGTCGACGTCGTTTCACATGGCAGAACCGGCATTACGGCCAGAGGGTGGATTTGCCGGTGCTTCGGGGATCGCTGCTGGCCTCCCCGGACGTGCGGTGTGGCGAGTGCGGGCGCGCTGGTCAGTTCGTTTTGGTCGGCTACGGTGTGCGCGGCGTTTCACCCGTGCCCGGCTCGTTGTCGAGGATCGAAGGGGGACGGAAGCGGAGGAAGGAGCAGGTCGTGTCGGCGAGCGGTGACAATTCGGCGGAGCGGGATGGCGTGGCGGTTGGTGGGGGTGCCGTACACCCGCCGAAGTGGAAGTCCTGGCTGCTGACGCTGCTCGGCCTCTATCCGATGCTGACGGTGCTGATCACCGTCACCGGCCCGCTGCTGGAGAGCCTCCCGACGCCATTGCGCCTGGCGTGCATTCTGCCCATCGCGGTCGCGGCCATGACGTGGGGAATCATGCCTTTCCTGACGAAGCGCTTCGCCGGATGGCTGGCCCGCTGAGGGCCCTGAACGGCCGAGTTCGTTCGTCGATTCGCGCGGTGGCGCAGGCGATCCCGCGTGCTCGCGAGCGTATGGCACGGTGGCACTGTGTCGTTGGCCGATCTGCCGGACCGGCTGCCGAGGTGGTGTCGGGACCATCTCGGGAGCCGGCCCATCGCTGTGCTGCTCCGACACCAATCGATGTCGACGGTATTCGGTCTCCGATTGGCCGACGGCATCCCCTGAAGCCAAGATCTGTCGGGGATGCTCGACACGTTCGTTCAGGCGATGGTGAGTCCTGAGTTCCAGGTCCGGCCTTTCCTGTCGTGCCCGCCTCGGGGAGATGGTCGGGTGGATTCACATTGCCGGACCGTCGACCGTGCTGGGTGTGTAGCGTGTAAGCAGCGGTGGTTGTGCAGATGCTGTCGACCGGGCGGTGTCAGCGCCGCATGATTGGCCGGATCAACGGCCGGATGGGAGCGTCAGTTATGACGCTGCTCCACGATCTGCGTCTATCCACTTTCTGAGCGAGCGGGTTTGCCGCTGTGTTGATCTGCGGTCGTGCCCGCGGCGTCGGGTAAGTCCGTCCGATCGACCAGTACCCGGGGTGCGAAACAGGTCTCTGCGCGCCGTCTCTGCGAGATCGACCGTATCGCCCCTCTGCTCAACTCTTTTCGCTGCTCAGTCATGCTTACCATTGACAGGAGAACGTTTTCATGACGCCACTCTCGATCGCCTACGGGCCGCGGAGCCCGGGGCGGCTATCCGCTCGTATTGCCATGCGCGATCCGGACCAGCCGGGTGGTCCGGTCGACGGGGCATGGTGGCCCAGAACCGCCGACCCCGCCAGCGAATTGAACGAGTTGACCATTGCCCTGATACCCCTGATGGGACACATGATCCGAATCGGATTCGACTGGGCGGCAGCGAATCCCGATCGCTACGGCAAAGGCGCGACCACACGAGCCGCCCCCGCATTGGCCGTCATGTATCTGTACGGCCCGAACGGCACTCGACTGGATGTCCTGGTGATACCCGCGCAGACTCCCGCCAGAATCGCCGCACGTCAAATGTTCTGGGCCTCAGGCACAACCTGGACGCTCCCACCCTCCACAGCTGGATGAGTTCACAGGCAATCGCCGACGTACCGCGGAAATGGGCTTCGGGCCCGGTGGCGTTGCCGTTGACTGCGTATGGGATCGATAAAAAATGATCTTGTGTGAAACACCCGTGCCGGCGGTTCCGATCATCGGAGTGATCAGCGGTTGCTGGTCGAAAACTCTTGATAAAAGGAACTATTCATGCAGAACTGCCTTTCTCGACTGGCCCTCGGCGCGCTGCTGACCGGTACCGCATTGCTCTCGGCCACCCCCGCCGGGGCCGATACCGTGTCCAACCCGTCGGTATCGCCGGTCGGCGCGCCGAGCTCGGGCTCGTCCGGTGGCACCGGCGGTGCCGGTGGCGCTGCTCCGTCGACGCCCGGGCAGGCCACGAATATCGGGGCGTCGAGCGCATCGGGCAGTTGCTCGGGTTCGGTCGATCGGTCTTTCCAGGATCGTGGCTACTTCTACGCCCATACCTGGCAGTGGGCGAGCCCGTCCTTCGACGGCACAGTGGGTAGCTGGGAAGACCACGACTTCACCTTCATGGGGTTCCTCGCACCTGCCGAGCAGGCGCGTGTGCTGGGCGCCCGGGACGGGAAGTGGATCATCTACCGCGCCACGGATTTCGACCTAGCCGTCCCCTATGTGGACGGCGCCGGGTTGTTCCTGCTCGAGAACACCGACCACTGGGGTGACCGCGATTCGCGCTACAGCGACCTCGACGATTACAACGGCACCTTCGAGTGGATCAAACTCTGCGACTACTGATCCATCCCGAACGGCGGGACCGCCGGCTCGGTTCTGGCCGATCGACGAGCAGCCACCCCAAGTCCGATGACGACAGCGACGATGAGGGCGACCGGCGCCCATGTCGTGGGGAGGACAGGTGCTCGCGCGGGGCGAGTGCGCAATTGGGACATGCAGACGGAGCCCTTCAGACTGAAACGTCGATAGGTCAACGGTATGGTGACGGGCGGTAACTCGATCGTTAACGGGTTGCGTACCAGCCATATTGGGAGATTCATGAAGCACAAGAAGTTCGCCGCCACTGCGTTGATGGCGATTGCCGCCACCGGGATTGCCGCGGGGACCGGGTATGCGGCTCCTGCGGAGCCGGCGCCGATCGAGCAGGTGCAACCTGCCGAGCCGCAATTCCAGGGGCAGGAACAGGGCGTCGACTATAAAGTGACGATGGCCGAAATCGGCAATCAGATCATTACCGAGGTGACCGGCGGGCGGTTCGGGGTCGATGCGGGCACCAAGACGGTGGCGTTGAAGAACACTGCCGGGGATACGCTGTTCCAGGTGCCGCTGGTGGGTGAGTGGGAGGGCAAGCCCTATGAGCTCGCCGCCGCGGTGGAGAACGATGGCGGCAAGCTGACCTTGAGCCCGGTGTCGGCGCCCGCGGCGACCATCAAGGACATCAGCTCGCAGGAGTGGTTCATGGCCGAGTTGCAGCGGGCCTCGCTGGGTGCGCTCATCGGCGGCATCATCGGGTTCTTCGTGCTCGGCGTCGGCGCAATCCCGGGCGCCATCATCGGTCTGCTGATCGCCGGCGGTCAGCCGCTGATCGCTTCGGGCTCGGCCTACTTCAGCGGGCAACCCTGAAGACGCTGATTCTGGGCGGCACCCGGGAAGCCCGGGAACTGGCCGCCCTCGCAGCCGGCGAGCGAGGATTCGACATCGTCTCCTCGCTCGCCGGACGCGTGCGCGAACCGCTGCTGCCGGTCGGCGAGGTGCGCGTGGGGGGATTCGGCGGGGTGGACGGCCTGCGGGAATGGCTGGCGGACAATGGTATCGAGGTCATTGTCGACGCCACCCACCCGTTCGCCGAGGGCATCACCGCCAATGCCGCGGCCGCCGCGGCGAGTCTCGGGCTGCCGGTGCTGCATGTGCGCCGCCCGGCCTGGACCGAAACCGAGGGCGACCACTGGATCCGGGTGCCCAATCTGGCCTGGGCCGCCGAGACCGTGGCCACGGTGGGGGAGCGGGTGTTCCTGACCATCGGACGCCAGGGCGTGAGCGCATTCGCCGATCTGGACCAGCAGTGGTTCCTCATTCGCGCCATCGATCCACCCGAAGGCGCGCTGCCGCCGCGGCACGAGCTGCTGCTGGCGCGCGGGCCGTTCACCATCGCGGAGGAAGTCCGGTTGATGACCGAGCACTGCATCGACGTGCTGGTCACCAAGGACAGCGGTGGCGCGCAGACCGAAGCCAAGCTCGCCGCCGCGCGCGGACTCGGGCTGCCGGTCGTGGTGGTGGACCGCCCCGCGCTACCCCCGGCGGCCGTGACGGTGGAAACCGTTGCCGCCGCATGGGATTGGCTGCGCCGCCACCGTGATTCGAGGCCGCGCCGGGCCTGAGCCGCCCGGCTGTATGCGCGCCGGATCAGCTCAGGCGGCTGGTGCGTTCGAGAAGGTCGGGCAGCCGGTCGAACCATTCGAGCACCGCGCGCTCGTAGCGGATGCCGAAATCGAGGGTGGCGCGTTCGAACGGCGACATGCGTTGCTCGTCGTGGCCCGACATGTAGCCCGACAGCCGCTGCTCGTGAATGGACCGATTGGACGCGATGATCCGGTCCAGGCGGTGCCGGTCGACGAATTCGCCGAACGACAGGGTCAGCAGCAGCGGCACGCGGATGGTCTCCGCCCCGGGATCGCGGGCGATCCACTCCGCGAACGCGTCTCGCCCGTCCTCGGTGATCCGGTAGGGCGTGCGGTCGCGCGCGCCCGCCTCGCCCTTCTCGACCAGGCCGTGCTGATGCATGGTGGCCAGTTCCCGGTACACCTGGCTCTGGGTGATGGTCCAGAAGTCGCCGATGCGCTCCTGTGCCAGGGCGACCAGATCCCATCCGGACATATCGCCCTGGTGCAGGAAGCCGAGTAGGGAAGCGGCCGTCGAATTGAGCGGGCGCCGAGTCGAACTGTCTGCCACTGCACTCCCTTCCGCCTATATTCCACTATGGAATATTAGTCCCCGTATCGACGCGAGGTGAACACCCGGGGTCCGCCGGCCGCGTCGAAGACGGTGGTCGTCGACGCCCCCACGATCAGCAGCGTGCGCATATCCACCTCGGCCGGATCCAGCTCCGCCAGCGCCACCACCCGCACGGTCTCGGCGGGCCCGCCCACATCCCGCCCGATCACCACCGGCGTCTCCGGCTTGCGATGCTCGAGCACCAGATCCCGCATGGCCGCGACCTGCCACCGGCGCTGCGACGAGGCCGGGTTGTACACGGCGAACGCCATATCCGCCGAGGCCACGGCCGAAATCCGCTGCGCCACAACCTCCCACGGCTTGAGCCGATCCGACAGCGAAATCATGGCGAAGTCGTGCCCCAGCGGCGCACCCATCCGGCTGGCCACCGCACTCGCGGCGGTAACCCCCGGCAGCACCCGCACCGGCACATCCCGCCACTGCGGATCCGCCGACTCCTCGACCACGGCAGCCGCCATGGCGAACACTCCCGGATCCCCGGAGGACACCACGACGACCCGGGCTCCCGCCTTGGCCATGTCCAAAGCCATTCCGGCGCGCTCGGATTCGACCCGGTTGTCGCTGGCATGCCGACGCTGCCCCGGTCGGACGGGCACGCGATTCACATACGTCGTGTAGCCGACGATATCGGTGGCTTCGGCCAATGCGGCCGCCACCTCGGGCGTGGTCCACCCTTCATCGCCCGGTCCCAGCCCGACCACCACAACCTCGCCCCGCGAATTGTCCTGCGCCGGATCCGCAACTGCCGTGGTGTGGTTCGTCGCCGGGCGCGCCGCCGGATCGTTCGAATCGGAGGCGGTGTCCGTCAACGGGATTCGGGTGGCCGGGGCGGGGCCGGGGACCACGGTGATCGCGAAGTACGGCACGTCGGCGTCGTCGACGTCGGCGGCGCGCAGGACCCGCTGGCGGGTGCTGCTGGCGCGTTCGACGTAGTAGGCGTCGGCGAGGCGGCCGGAGTCGGAGAGGGCCTGGCGGACACCGGGGTAGGTGCGGCCGAGTTTCATGATGGCGGCGGCGTCGGTTTCGCGGAGGCGGCGGGTGAGCTCCTCGGTGGGCATGGTGCCGGGGAGGATGGTGAGGACCTGTTCGCCTTCGACCAAGGGGGTGCCGAGGGCCGCGGAGGCGGCGCTGACCGAGGTGACGCCGGGGATGATCTCGGTGTCGAAGCGGTCGGCCAGGCGGCGGTGCATGTGCATGAAGGAGCTGTAGAACAGCGGGTCGCCGGCTGCCAGGAGGGCGACGGAGCGGCCGGCGGCGAGGTGGCCGGCCAACAGGGCGGCGGCGCGTTCGTAGAACTCGTCGATGGCGCCCTGATAGCCGCCGGGGTGGTCGGTGGTCTCGGTGGTGACCGGGTAGACGAGGTGCTCTTCGAGCTGGCCCTCGCGCATGTACGGCGCGGCGATTGCCCGGGAGATGCTGCGGCCGTGGCGCGCGCTGTGGAAGGCGATCACATCGGCCGCGCCGATGACCCGCGCCGCCTTGACCGTCACCAGTTCCGGATCACCGGGGCCGAGTCCGACACCCCAGAGCTTGCCGCTCGTGCCGTGTCCCCCGGGAATGAGCTCGGGCCGTCCGTAGTTGAGCTGCACTGCCGCCTCCGGGCCTGACGCGCTCATTCCGCCTCGCTCGCAATCGCATTGAGGGCGGCCGCGGTGACGGCACTGCCGCCACGCCGGCCGCGGACGGTCAGGAACTCCACGCCGCCGTACTCGGCCAGGGCCTGCTTGGATTCCGCGGCCCCGATGAACCCGACCGGAATGCCCAGCACCGCCGCGGGGCGCGGGGCACCGGCGTCGAGCATGTCGAGCAGGTGGAACAGCGCGGTCGGCGCATTCCCGACGGCCACCACCGCGCCATCGAGGCGGTCGCGCCAAAGCTCCAGGGCCGCAGCCGATCTGGTGTTGTTCATCGCTGCCGCGAGATCCGGCACGCGCGGATCGTCGAGCAGGCACAGCACCTCGTTGTCGGCGGGCAGCCGCTTGCGCGTCACGCCCGAGGCGACCATCTTGGCGTCGCACAGAATCGGCGCACCGGCCCGCAGCGCCGCCCGCGCCTTCGCCACCACATCGGTGCTGAACTGCACGTCCCCGGCCAGATCCACCTGCCCGCAGGCATGGATCATCCGCACCACGACCTGCGACACGTCCGCCGGGAATCGCCCGAGATCCGCTTCGGCACGGATCGTGGCGAACGATCGCCGATAGATCTCGGCCCCGTCGGTCAGGTAGCTGGTACGCACGTCGGACATGCGTCCCACCCTAAGTCGCCCCGCTCACACCCTCACACAAGGGGTGGTCCGCCGTCCGGGCCCGCCCTCAGGTGCGCGGGCGCTCGAGCAGCCGCGACATGACGATGCTGCTGCGGGTGCGGCCCACGCGGGCGTTCTCGCGAATGCGCTCGACGGTGGATTCGATCTCGGCCATATCGGTGGCCATGACATGGACCAGCGCATCGGCCTCGCCGGCAATGGTCCACACGCCCACCACCTGCGGAATGGGTTCCAGGCTGCGGCGCAGTTCGGCCGGAGAGATGTTGTCGCGGTAGAAGACTTCCACATACGCCTCGGTGCGCCAGCCCAGCGCGGCCGGATTCACCACCGCCGTGAAGCCGGTGATCTGCCCGCCCGCCACCATCTTGTCCACGCGCCGCTTCACCGCCGGCGCCGACAGCCCGATCGCCGCGCCGATCTCCTGGAACGAGGCCCGCGCGTGCTCGAGCAGGTGGCCGAGAATTCGCCGATCGAGGTCGTCCACACCAATCCTTTCACCATCACGCAACGATTCGCCGCAAACATCAAGATCTCCGCAACGAATCACTATTTCGAGCGCAACGCTACGCCATTTACCTTCATGGAAACGCCTGTCCGCGCCGACTTGCCAGGGAGTCCCCGTTGACGTCCGTAACCGCCCTCCCCACCCCCGAACCCACCGGTGCCCGCCGCCCCACCCCGCGGCAGTACCTCATGTGCCGCCCGGATCATTTCGACGTCACCTACGTCATCAATCCGTGGATGGACGCCTCCACCCCCGTCGACCGCGCGCTCGCCCTCGCCCAATGGGAGACCCTGCGCGCCACCTATGAACGCCACGGCCATCGGGTCGAGGTCATCGACGGCGTACCCGGCCTGCCGGATATGGTCTTCGCCGCCAATGGCGGCCTGGTCATCGGCGACCGCGCCATCTCCGCCCGCTTCGCCAATCCGGAGCGCACCGCCGAAGGCCCCGCCTACCACGACTGGATGTCCGCCCGCGGCCGCTACCAGCTGACCGCCGCCAGCGAAACCAATGAGGGCGAAGGCGATTTCGCCGTCACCCGCGACCACATCCTCGCCGGCACCGGCTTCCGCACCTCCCGCACCGCCCACGAGGAGGTCGCGGAGTTCTTCGGCCTCCCCGTCATCTCCCTCGACCTCATCGACCCCCGCTTCTACCACCTCGACACCGCCGTCATGGTCCTCGACGGCACCATCGCCTACTACCCGGCCGCCTTCAGCGGCGAAAGCGCCCGCCTGCTGGCGCGCATGTACCCCGACGCCATCATCGCCACCGAAGCCGACGCCGAGGTCCTCGGCCTCAACGGCGTCTGCGACGGCTACAACGTCTTCCTCAGCGACCGCGCCACCACCCTGCCCGACCAACTCCGCGCCCGCGGCTACAACCCCATCGGCATCGACCTGTCCGAACTCCTGCGCGCCGGCGGCAGCGTCAAATGCTGCACCCTCGAATTGCACCGCGCCGGAACCGTACTCGACTCCTCGGCGGCCTGAGCGGCCGCGACTCCACCCGAAACCGGCCCGGGTGCGTCTCCTCAGTCGGCCGGGGTGATGCGGTAGCCGTCCGCGGTGGCGGTGATATCGGTGACCGCGCCGCGCGGCCGACCGCAGCGGCGCGCGCACCCGGACCAGTGTTGGCGGCCCGAGGCAACGACCTCTCCCGCGTCGAGACCCGCGCGTGGGGCGTTCGCCGCTCCGTCGAGGACGACGCGGCCGGATTCCACGGCGTCGGCGACATCGGCGCGCACATCGGTCAGCGATTTCGCGCAGCCCGGCATGCCCGCGCAGGCGCTGACCTGTAGCCAGGGGGAGTTCGCATCGAAGATCAAACCCATTGGCGCGAGCACGCGCACGACCTGTTCGGCGGTCCACTCGTCCATATCGGTGATGACCACGCTGCGCCAAGGGGTCACGAACACCGGACGCTCGACGGCGGCGATGAACTCGGCCGTGCGCGCCGGAAGCGACCCCAGCCGCACACCCGCGCCGAGCGTCACCTTGTCATCGGCCTGAGTCAGCCAGCCGATCGGAATCTCTTGCCGGGCAATCACTTCCACGCGCTCAGTGGACGTGCTCAGATCGGGCCGCGTGTTCAGCAGATGCTCGGTGAGCCGACCGGCCCCCTCCGGGATCTCGTGCAGCCGCCACTGCCCGTCCCGCAGCTCGAGGAACCCGTGCGCGGCCGCGAGCATGAGATCGACCGCCTGCCCGGGCGGCACCCGTACCCCGGAATCACCTCCCGCGAGCAACAGCGCGTAGGTGTTCTCATCCACCGCGTGCACGCCGATATCCCCGCCGAGCCCGCTCACATCCCCGCGCCCGTCGTCGAGGGTGAACAGCACCCGCCCCGGCAACTCCGCCAACCGCGAATCCGCCCGCAGCCCTTCATCGAGCGCATTCACCAGCCCGTGTACATCGGTCCACCCTCCGACCCGCCCGGACAGCGGCGACGCGATGATGTTCCGCACCCGCTCATGTGACGCGCTGGGCAGCAGCCCCGCCCCCGTCAGCTGCTCCTCCAGCGCCCCCGCATCGCGGACCTGCCGCAACTGCACATTCCCGCGCGAGGTCAGTTCGATATTGCCGTCCCCGAGATCAACGGCCGCGGCGGCCAGCACCCGCAACTGCTCGGGCGTCAACCGCCCACCGGGCACACGAATCCGAGCGAGGGGCCCATCGGCAGCTTCGTGCAGCCGCAGCACACCCGGACAGGAATCAGCTTCGAATCGACTCATGACCACCCCACCCTACGACCGGCCGAATCCGAGCGGCCGTAGACGTCACTCGGCGGGTGTCCCCGCCATGCGCGGACACCCGCCGAGAGCCGATCCCTATCCGGCGCGGTGGGGCTCTATGGCCTGCGGCGCCCCGCGCCGCCGGGCGAACGCCGGTGACTGCTCCCAGCTGTCGTTGAGCAAGCTGGGAACGTTGTGATGTTCCATATTGTCGCGATGGATGGTGGTGCTGAGAACCGTCACTCCGAAGAGCACGGTCGCGGCACAGATGATCCCGGCGAGCATCGCGTACTGCGTGTGACCGGAGCCGGCGGCCGTCAGGGCCATTGCCAGCGTTGCGAAAGCAACCAGTATGCAAAAGTATCCTGACCAGGCGGCAAACCTGTTCCGCCTGACCCAGCTCGGGGTGTTCGGCATACCCGGAGCGTACGCCCCGCCCTCCTCTCCGAACACCCCCGCGAACCAGGCTTTGCGGCACTGTGACCCGCACGCGATAGCATCCAACAGCTCATCGAACGGAAGAAGCCGGTGCAATTCCGGTGCGGTCGCGCCACTGTGACAGTCAGACCTTCCCGATGAGCGCCGAACCGTGCTGGGCGCGTAACCCGAGGAAGGCCTGACCCCCTGTGATTCTCCTGCTGTCCACCTCCGACACCGACCTGCTGAGCGCCCGGGCCAGCGGCGCCGATTACCGGCTCGCCAATCCGGCCCGCATCCTGACCGAGGATCTGCCCGCCCTGCTCGAGGGCGCGGACCTGGTGATCGTGCGCATTCTCGGCGGCAAACGCGCCTGGGAGGAAGGCCTGGAGACCGTGCGCGCCAGCGGTATTCCCCTGGTCGCGCTGGGCGGTGAGATCGCCCCCGACGCCGAGCTCATGGAGTCCTCCACCGTCCCCGGCGGTGTGGCGGCGGACGCCCACAACTATCTGGCCGCCGGCGGCCCGGTGAACCTGCGACAGCTGCACAACTTCCTGTCCGACACCGTCCTGCTCACCGGCCACGGTTTCGAACCGCCCGTGGAGATGCCCGGCTGGGGCCAGCTGGACCGCACGTCCCGCCCGATTGCCGAGAATGCGCCCACGGTCGCCGTCGTCTACTACCGAGCCCAGCACCTGGCCGGAAACACCGGCTACATCGACGCCCTGTGCACCGCCATCGAGGACAAGGGCGCCCGCGCGCTTCCCCTCTACTGCGCCTCTCTGCGCACCGCCGAACCCGAACTCCTCGCCACGCTGCGCGAAGCCGACGCCCTCGTCGTGACCGTGCTCGCCGCGGGCGGCACCAAGCCCGCCACCGCCTCGGCGGGCGGCGACGACGAAGCCTGGGATGTGGGCGCGCTCGCCGACCTGGATGTGCCCATCCTGCAAGGCCTCTGCCTCACCAGCGGCCGCGCCCAGTGGGAAGCCAATGACGACGGGCTGTCCCCGCTCGATGTCGCCACCCAGGTCGCGGTCCCGGAGTTCGACGGCCGCATCATCACGGTCCCGTTCTCGTTCAAGGAATTCGACGCCGACGGCCTGTCCACCTACGTCCCCGATCCCGAGCGTGCGTCTCGCGTGGCCGGTATCGCGGTCCGCTATGCCAAGCTGCGCCATATTCCCGCCGCCGACAAGCGCATTGCCATCGTGCTGTCGGCCTACCCGACCAAGCACGCCCGCATCGGCAATGCCGTCGGCCTCGACACCCCGGCCAGCGCCATCAAGCTGCTGACCGAAATGCGTGCCGCCGGTTACGATCTCGGCACGGAAGGCGAGATCCCGGGCCTGGAGCAGGGTGACGGCGACGCGCTCATCCACGCGCTCATCGCCGCCGGCGGCCAGGATCCGGACTGGCTGACCGCCGAACAGCTGGAAGGCAACCCGATCCGCATCGGCGCCGACCAGTACTCCGCCTGGTTCGACACCCTGCCCGAGGACCTCCGCGAGGCTGTCGTCGAAGCCTGGGGCCCGCCGCCCGGCGAAATGTATGTCGATCGCTCCCAGGACCCCAAGGGTGAAATCGTCATCGCCGCCCTGCGTTTCGGCAATGTGGTGCTCATCGTGCAGCCGCCGCGCGGTTTCGGCGAGAACCCGGTCGCCATCTACCACGACCCGGATCTGCCACCCTCGCACCACTATCTGGCCGCCTACCGCTGGCTGGCCGCCCCCGAGGGTTTCGCCGCCGACGCCATGGTGCACCTCGGCAAGCACGGCAATCTGGAATGGCTGCCCGGCAAGACCCTCGGCATGTCCGCCTCCTGCGGCACCGACGCCGCGCTCGGCGATCTGCCGCTGATCTACCCGTTCCTGGTGAACGATCCGGGCGAGGGCACCCAGGCCAAGCGCCGCGCCCACGCCACCCTGGTCGACCACCTCATCCCGCCCATGGCGCGCGCCGAAACCTACGGCGACATCTCGCGTCTGGAGCAGCTGCTCGACGAGCACTCCAATATCTCCGCCCTGGACCCGGCCAAGCTGCCCGCCATCCGCCAGCAGATCTGGACGCTCATGCGCGCGGCCAAGATGGACCACGATCTGGGCCTGGCCGAACGCCCCGACGAGGACGTCTTCGACGATATGCTGCTGCATGTCGACGGCTGGCTGTGCGAGATCAAGGACGTTCAGATCCGCGACGGCCTGCACATTCTCGGCCAGGCCCCGGCCGGCGATGCCGAAGTCGACCTCGTCCTGGCCATGCTGCGCGCCCGTCAGCTCTGGGGCGGCGAAACCAATGTCCCCGGCCTGCGCGAAGCCCTCGGCCTGAGCGAATCCGGCGACGAATCCCGCGGCCGCGTCGACGAATTCGAAGCCCGCGCCCGCGAATTGGTCTCGGCCATGCAGGAAGTCGACTGGGACGTCGATTCGATCGACGCGATCACCGAGGCCCTGGTCGGCGCCGCCAATGAACGCCCCGGCGGAAATCCTCCTCGTCATTCGGGCGCGCTTTCGGCCGGAATCCACCCCGTTGTGGGAGATCCCGGCCAAGAGCATGCCGGGATGACGGGCGGGCCTTCTGTCTACACGCCCGGTGCGGCGATGCGGGCCGGCGCCGAGAGCGGTCCCGCTGCCGGTGCCGTGGCTGGTGATGCAGCCGACGCGTCGGCAGCGGATGCGGCCGGAGAGTCGGCTGCGATGGCAGCGGAACCCGTTGTCCCAGAGAGTGAGTCGGACTTCTCCGGGCGGGAGCGGCTGGCCGCGGTGCGGCAGGTGCTGGGGTTCGCGGCGACCGAGGTGGTGCCGCGGCTGCGGCAGACCGGCGTGGAGATCGCGCGAATCCTGCACGCGCTCAATGGCGGATTCATTCCGGCCGGGCCGAGTGGGTCGCCGCTGCGCGGGCTGATCAATGTGCTGCCAACCGGCCGCAACTTCTACTCGGTGGATCCGAAGGCGGTGCCGTCGCGGCTGGCGTGGGAAACCGGTCAGGCCATGGCGGATTCGCTGCTCGAGCGGTATCGCGCCGATCATGGGGAATACCCGCGCTCGGTGGGATTGTCGGTGTGGGGCACCTCCGCCATGCGCACCTCCGGCGACGATATCGCCGAAGTCTTCGCGCTGCTGGGTGTGCGCCCGGTGTGGGACGAGGCGAGCCGCCGCGTCACCAAGCTGGAAGCGATCGAACTGGAAGAGCTCGGGCGGCCGCGCATCGATGTGACCGTGCGAATTTCGGGCTTCTTCCGTGACGCCTTCCCGCACGTGCTCGCCCTGCTCGATGACGCGGTGCGCCTGGTCGCCGAGCTCGACGAGCCGGCTGAATCCAATTACGTGCGCGCGCACGCCCAGGCCGATCTCGCCGAGCACGGTGACGAACGTCGCGCCACCACACGTATTTTCGGCTCCAAGCCGGGCACCTACGGCGCGGGCCTGCTGCAGTTGATCGATTCCAAGAGCTGGCGCACCGACGATGATCTCGCGCAGGTGTACACCACCTGGGGCGGCTACGCCTACGGCCGCGATCTCGACGGCGCGCCCGCCGCCGACGACATGCGCACCGCGTACAAGCGAATCGCGGTGGCGGCCAAGAACACCGACACCCGCGAGCACGATATCGCCGACTCCGACGACTACTTCCAGTACCACGGCGGCATGGTCGCCGCCGTGCGCGCGTTGACGGGTAAGAACCCCGAGGCCTACATCGGCGACAGCACGCGCCCGGACGCGGTGCGCACCCGCACGCTGTCGGAGGAGACCACCCGCGTCTTCCGCGCCCGCGTGGTCAACCCGCGCTGGCTCGAGGCCATGCGCCGGCACGGTTACAAGGGCGCGTTCGAAATGGCCGCCACCGTGGATTATCTCTTCGGATACGACGCCACCACCAATGTGGTCGCCGACTGGATGTACGAGAAGCTGGCCGACAGCTACGTTTTCGACGAGATCAATCGCAAGTTCATGGAGCAGTCCAATCCCTGGGCGCTGCACGGCATTGCGGAGCGTTTGCTGGAAGCGGCCGAGCGGAAACTGTGGGAGCAGCCCGAGGCCGACACCCTGGAGCGGTTGCGGCAGGTCTACCTGGAGACCGAAGGCGAACTGGAATAACGGAATTCCTCATTCGAGGCGGGTTCGAGGCATGCGCGCGGGGCAGCGCCGCTGCTCTTGATCAGGACAAGAGCGGACAACCCTGGTACAGGGGGCTTCCCTGCGCGCGTACTTAAGAGGATCATAAGAATGGTTCGGCGTCATACTCGGGGAGGCGCCGGGCATGCCCAATCTTGTTATTGGGCCAGAAAATTGGAACCCGTTTTCCCCGGTTCGCCGCGTAATCGAGTCGTCGCCATTCGACGAATTCGATCGGATACGCCTACTCGTTTTCAGGTGAATCGGCTGTTCGATTGAAGGTAATCGTCATGGGTATCAAGAAGTTTGCGATAGCCGCTTTACTGGTGGCCGCCGGGCTCGGCATCACCACGGCCACGGCGCAGGGTCAGGCCGCGAATGCCGTGCGCGGAATCGATCAAGGCGTCACCTATACAGCCGGGTGGGCGCCCGACTACAACAGCGTCACCACCACGCTCGACAACGGCACCTTCCGCATCACCCCGGACGCGGTCGAAGTCGCCGCACCCGGCGGCGCCGTGATCGCCTCCATCCCCATGGTTCTCGGCGAAGTGCGGCTGGATCCGCGCGTCGACGCCGCCGGAACCACGCTGACCATCGACCGGCCGGCCACCGCCCCCGCGGCGACCTCGCCGGATGCGGTGGTGCTGAAGGATATTGCCTCGGCCGGCCAGATCATTGCCGGCATTGCCATCGGGTGTGTGGTCGGCGCACTGATCGGGCTGATCTTCTTCCTGGTCGGCGCGATTCCGGGCTGCATCATCGGTGCGGTCATCGGCGGCATCATCGCGGCCGAGAACAGGTAATCGGCGCAGCGGTATTCGATCCGGCCGCGACGCATCCGGCGTCGCGACCCCAATGATCGGCCGCCGGACCAGCAGCAAGAGTCCGGCGGCCGTTTCCGACGATGGCGCGGCGATGAGGGGCGTACGACTGCGGACGTACGCGGCCGCGCGATCGCGGACGGATGTGGGGCCCGCGGCCCCGGCCATACCGTTGTCCCATGACCTGGAACGACGTGGCTCGGACCACTTTCGCAGCCCTGACCACCTACAAGAAGGACGGCACACCCGTCACCACCCCGGTGTGGGTGGCCCCGGACGGCGACCGCATCGTCATCTGGACCATGACCGGCACCTGGAAGGTCAAACGCATCCGGCGCAATCCGGCGGTGACGCTGCAAGCCTGCGACGGCCGCGGCCGCATTCGCGGAGAGGAGGTGATCACCGGCGCCGCGCGCATTCTCGACGCCGACGGCACCGAGCACGTGCGCCGCGTGGTCGCCCGCAAGTACGGCGTGATCGGGACGCTTGCCATCAAGGCGCACAAGCTCTTTCGCGGGGCGCATCGTTCGGTCGGCATTGCCGTCGTCCCCGATGCGCCCGCCTAGGCGCGCCCGCTACGCCGGGGTGATCTCGATGCCGACCGTGCCCCGCTTGCCCCGGCGCAGCACACTGCCGGTCACGACCAGCAGACCCTGCAGGCCGTAGCGCTTCTTGACCAGCGCGCGCACCCGATCGCTGCCGGCCGCGTCGAGCACGGTGGCGCTGCCCTTGACCACCTCGCCGTGCGGCTTGCCCCGCACATCGCACGGCTGCAATGTCACCTGCGGATTGCGGCGAATGCGCTTGACCTTCCAGCTGTCGGTGACCGTCCAGACATAGAGGCGGCCGGCGTCCAATGCGGCCCACACCGCGGTGCCGACCGGGGTGCCGTCCTTTTTGAACGTGGTCAGCAGAACGTAATTGGCGGTGCCCACCGGCCCGAAGGGATTGTCCACGCCCGCAGCCTATCGGTCCCCGGCACCGGCTGCCCGGAAGGAATCGTGTGCGTGTGCGGCTCCGGCGTGGATAGCGTCGATTGCGAGGCAATCACGAGGAGGCAACCAATGGCCGCTGTGTCGATTCCGGTCCTGTGGGGCGGAAATCTGCCGGAGACGCTCCGCTTCTACCAGACGCTCGGATACACCGTCACGGTCGAGCAGACCCGCCCGTACACCTACGGTGTGGTCACCCGCGACGGGTTCGACCTGCACTTGGGTCCCACACCCAAGGACCTGACCGCCGAACAGGCCTACATCAGCTGCCTGGTCCTGCGGGACGAGGTGGAGTCGCTGCACGGCGAGTTCACCGCCGCCCTGCGCGCCGAATACGGCAGGGTCCCGGCCCGCGGCACTCCGCGCATCACCCGCTTCCGCCCCGGCCAGACCCGCTTCACCGTGGTCGACCCGTGTGAAACATCATCGACCGGGAACAGGTGGCGGCGACACGCCGTCGAACCCCGCCACCAGTGCCCGGTCGGCGTCGTTTCGGATCAGACGGCGCCGACTATGCGCAGGGCGACGGCGGCGTAGTCGGCGCCGATCCGCTCGGGGGTGCGGTGGTGGGCGGGGTGGTACCAGCGGGCGGTGTCCACGCACAGGGAGTACAGGGCGATGGCGGTGGTGGTGGGATCGGCTGGGGCCAGGGCGAATTCGTCCTGGTCGGCGCCGGTGGCGACCAGATCGCGCAGGATGGCGTGGATGGCGTCCTGCACCGCGAGCACCTCGGTGCGGTGGTCGGGGGTGAGGTCGGTGAGGTGGTGCAGGACCACGCGGACCGCGGCATTGTGCTCCGCGTGCCAGGCGGCGAGATTGGCCACGGTGGTGGCCAGCCGGTGCGCCGCGGAGCCGGAGGTGGCCGCGGCGGCCTGGGCGACCTGCTGGGTGAGGCGCACCGATGACAGGGAGATGCGGTGCAGGACTTCCTCTTTGGAGCCGAAGTGCACATACAGCCCGGCGGGGGAGAGGCCGGCGCGGGCGGCGATGTCACGGGTGGTGGTGGCGTGGAAGCCGCGTTCGGCGAAGGCGTCGATGGCGGCGAGGAAGATGCGGCGGCGGCCCTCGGGGAAGCGGCGCTGGCTCCGCTCCAGGTTGGCCAGCGCGGAAGCCAAGGCGGCGGTGGCGGTTCCCGGCGGTTTGTCGTCGTTACCCATCGAATCATTATCGCGGGGAGGGGGTTTCGGGAGCGCGGCCGGGCCGGGCGGTCGCGCGGATCCCGTGGTGAGCGGCTCAGGCGGCGCGGGTGAGGACCTGCGGGCCGGTGGCGGTGATGGCGACGGTGTGCTCGGAATGGGCGGTGCGGGAACCGTCGGCGGAACGGATGGTCCAGCCGTCCGGATCGGTGACGACGCGCGCGGTGGTGCGGGCGAACCACGGCTCGATGGCAATGGTCAGGCCGGGCTTCAGCCGGAAGCCGCGACCCGGTGCGCCGTCATTGGGCACGTGCGGATCCTCGTGCATGGTGCGGCCCAGGCCGTGCCCGCCGAATTCGGTGTTCACCGGGTAGCCGTGCGCGCGGGCGACCTCGGCGATGGCGGCGGAGATATCGCCGATCCGGTTACCCGGTTGGGCCGCGGCGATGGCGGCCTCGAGGGCGAGTTCGGTGGCGCGCACCAGCCGGGCGTCCTCGGGCGCGGCCGCGCCGACGATGACCGTGGTGGCGGAGTCGGCGACCCAGCCGTCGATGCCCACCGCCAGATCCATGCTCAGCACGTCGCCGTCGCGCAGGTGGTAGTCGAACGGGAGCCCGTGCAGCACGGCGTCGTTCACCGACAGGCAGATGGTGTTGCGGAAGGGCCCGCGCCCGAAGGACGGCGCGTAGTCCCAGTAGCACGACACCGCCCCGCGTTCCCGGATGCGTTCGCGCACACAGGCTTCCAATTCGAGCAGATTCACCCCGATCTGCGCCTTCTCCCGCAGCTCCGCCAGCACCCCGGCGATGAACTGCCCCGTGACCCGCATGCGCTCGATCTCCGCCGCGGTCTTGAGTTCCACCATGACAACAACCTCCGGTTCGGTATTTTAATACCAACCATAGCGGGTTGCGGTATTTAAATACCAACCGTAGGCTGACCCGCATGGTTCGACTCCCACTGACCCCGGCCCAGCTGGAGGCCGGTCGCCGGCTGGGCAGGGCGCTGCGCACCGCCCGCGCCGACCGCGACCTCACCGAGGTCGCCGCCGACGCCGGCATCTCCCCGGAAACCCTGCGCAAGATCGAATCGGGCCGCCTGCCCACCCCCGCCTTCGGCACCGTCGTCGCCCTGAGCCGCGCCCTCGGTGTCCCCCTGGACGACCTCGCCGAACACTGGCAACCCGCCGAACAGGAGCACGCCCGCCGCACCGCGTCCTGAGTGGTCAGTCGACGGTGAGTTCGACGGGGACGGCGATGACGTCCACCATCGCGCCATTGCGCAGCACTGTCACCGGCAGTGAGCGGCCGATGGCGTCGCCGAACAGCTGGCGCTGAATGCCCTGCGCATCACGGACTTCGGTGCGGGCGACGCTCAGGACGAGGTCGCCGCGGCGCAGGCCCGCGCGTTCGGCGGGCCCGCCGCGCACGACTTCGACAATGCGCAGCCCCGCGTCCTGCCCGGTGCGGGCGGCGACGGCGGCGGGCAGGGGAGCGGGGACGCCGACCACGCCGAGGTAGGCGCGCCGGACGCGGCCCTCGTTGAGCAGTGTGCTGATGATGCGCCGGGTGGTGGCATTGATGGGAATGGCCAGCCCGAGCCCGATTCCGGCGACGGCGGTATTGATCCCCACCACGCGTCCGGCGGAATCGGCCAGCGCACCACCGGAATTGCCGGGATTGAGGGCGGCGTCGGTCTGGATCACGTCCTCGATCACCCGGGTGGTGCGCCGGCTGCCGACCGGCACCGACCGCCCCAGCGCACTGACCACGCCCGCCGTGACCGAGCCCGCCAACCCCAGCGGACTCCCCACTGCCACCACCAGCTGCCCGACCGCGAGCCGATCCGCATCCCCGAGCACGGCCGCCGCCGGAGCACCCCCGCGCGCCCGCAGCACCGCCAGATCCGACAGCGGATCCACCCCCACCACATCGAATCGGGACTCCACCCCGTCGGCGAACACCACCACCCCATTTCCGGCCGAGCCCACCACATGCGCATTGGTCAGCAGGAACCCGTCATCGGTGAACACCACCGCCGACCCGCCGCCGCGCCGCGTCTGCACACTGGCCACATGCGGGGTCACCGACCTGGCCACCGCGATCACGGTGCGCGAATACGAGTCCAGCGCAGCCGCATCCGGGGTCCCGCCCAGAATCTCCGGCGGCAGGGAGTCCCCGCCCCGCCCGTTCCCGGCGGCCCCCACGCCATGGTCGAACGGATCGGAAACATTGTGGGCCGCGGCCGATTCCGCCGTCCCGCGTGAGTCCCCGTCGCGCCCGGCGAAGTCACCCGAATTCGGCCGCCGCGCGGCGTCTTCCGGCTTCGCCGTCGACGAGGAGGCCGAGTCGTCGTCCACGACGATCACCATCCCGATTACATGATTACGTCTGTGAATCCAGCATGCGCGCGTTCACGCGCACCGACAACCGGTTCGCCGACAGCGAAACGATTGCCCTGCAGCTGATACCGGCGTCCCCGGTGGGGCCGCAACCGAACGCCGACCCGCGAGCACAGATCGATTGATCATCATCCGTCCGCCAACCGTCGAGGGCCGATCGGGTCATCGGGCGGGGCGAATCGGCTGAATCGATGCGGTGGAGGGGCGCCGCGCGTGGCGCAGTGGCCCGGTTGACCTTGCCGCCGTCGGTGGACACGGTGGCCCCGCCGGTGCCGGGCAGATCGATGATCGCTTTTGCCGGGCAGCGAAGAGCGGCGCGGCTGCCGGGTCGACGTGCGCCCAGGATCGATGCCGCCCAGCCGGAGGTGCGGCCGACGGGATCACCGGAGTCGGTCCGGCGCTCGCAGTTCGGACCGGGACCAGCGGGGCGGCCGCCAGCGCGAGGCCGGCCACCGGAGGGATATCAACTGACCCGGTAGCGCAGGTGGGTGACCCGGTTGCCGGGGACGATTTCGGGGCCGTCCAGTAGGACGGGCGCGCCGTCGAAGTGGCCGAGCAGGGGGACGCCGTCGCCGAGCAGGACCGGGGCGAGGTCCACCCACAGTTCGTCGAGGAGTCCGGCTTCCAGGCATTGGCGGGCGATGGTGCCGCCGTTGACCGCGATGTTCTTTTCGCCGGCGATCCCGCGCGCGAGGTCGATTGCGTCCTTGATGCCGTCGGCGAAGGTGAACGGGGCGTCCGGATGGTCGGCGATCCATTGGTCGGGGACGCGGTGGGTGACGACGACTATGGGTTTGTCGAGGGGGTGGATGCCGTTCCAGCCGTTGGTGATATCGAACAGTCGGCGGCCGACCACGAACGCGCCCGCGGAGTCGACGACGCCGCGCAGGTAGGCGGCGTCGCCTTCGGTCATCCGGAACGGG
Source organism: Nocardia sp. NPDC127526 (assembly GCF_042672265.1). Taxonomy (NCBI): domain Bacteria; kingdom Bacillati; phylum Actinomycetota; class Actinomycetes; order Mycobacteriales; family Nocardiaceae; genus Nocardia; species Nocardia sp. NPDC127526. Next base: position 20,410 of record NZ_JBHXVO010000039.1, read on the forward strand.
ACGTCCGGGTTGGCGCTCGGGTAGTCGGTCTCGCCGGTGGAGTACCAGGCGAACAGGTGCTCGAAGCCGGTCTCCTCGGGGCCGGCGATATAGCCGTCCAGTGACATGGTCGCGCTCGCGACTATCTTGCTCATGCTGCTCCTCCAGGCTTCAGTGGTTCCTGGGAGTTGAGACGGCCCGAGTTCGTGAAACTGTTCGCTCAGGTGGCCTGGCTGACCGAGGACATGTGGAAGTCGGGGATCCGCAGCGGGGGCATGGCGGTGCGGGTGAACCAGTCCTTCCATTCGCGGGGCAGGGTGATCTCGGTCCGGCCCGCCTCCGAGACGCGGCGGAGCAGGTCCAGGGGGCTCTCGTTGAAGCGGAAGTTGTTGACCGCGCCGGTGACTTCGCCGTTTTCGACCAGGTACACGCCGTCGCGGGTGAGGCCGGTGAGCAGCAGGGTGGCCGGGTCGACCTCGCGGATGTACCAGAGGCAGGTGAGCAGCAGGCCGCGTTCGGTGTTCGCGATCATGTCGGCGAGGGTGGCGTCGGTGCCGCCGGTCATGAGCAGGTTCTCGCCGGGAAGGGTGACGGGGGCGTCGAATTCGGCGGCGGTGGCGCGCGGATAGACCAGGGATTCGATGACGCCGTCGCGGATCCAGTCGCTGCGCCTGGCGCCGAGGCCGTTGTCGAAGACCGACAGCGCCTCCGAGGAGGACGGGGTGGCCACGAAGGGGCGGTATTCCAGGCCGGTGGCGCTCGGATCGGAGTAGAGGGTGAGCGGAATGTCGTTGAGGCGCTCGCCGATTCGGGTACCGCCGGGGCGGGAGAAGGCGGTGTGGCCCTCGTGCGCGCCGCGGCCCTCCATGGTCCAGGCCATGTAGATCATGAGATCGGCGACGGCCGAGGGCGGCAGCAGCGTTTCGTAGCGGCCGGCGGGCAGGTCGACGCGCCGCTTGCTCCAGTCCAGGCGCCGCGAGAGTTCGGCCAGCAGGCCGGGCACGTCGACATCGCGGAAGTCGTAGGTGCCGGTGCCGACCCACGCGCTGGCCAGCTCCGCGCCCGTACCGCGCTTGCCGTTGATCTCCACCGATCCGGTGGGCTGCACCCAGCGCCGCCGGATGCCGGTGGAGGTGCCCAGCCAGGTGGAATGCATCTGGTGATGGGCGAACCCGTAGAGCCGATCCGCGCCGTCGAAGCCGGGCGCGAGATCGCGGGCCAGGTCGGCGAACACGCCGATATCGGTGGTGGCCGGCGCGCCGTCCCAGTCGAGCACCCAGTCCAGGGTGCCGGAGTCGAGGCTGTCCGGATCCAGCAGCGGCATGGCGTCCTTGGCCGGTTCGGCGGTGCGGGCGGCCTCCTCGCTGGCGCGCACCACGGCCTCGATATCGGCCGGGTCCACGCTGGTGGAGCTCACGCTGCCGACTCGCGCGGTGTTGGGGCCCTCCCGGAAGATCGAGATGACCGCCCAGTCCCGGGCGACCGAGGACCCATTGGTGGTCATGGAATTTCCGGCCCAGCGCAGCGACGCCTCGTGCGCGTCGGTGACGATCACCATGGCCTCATCGGCGCGCGAGGCGCGCAGCGCGGTCTCGACGACCTCGGGGGCGGGGAGCACACTCACCTGTAGTCCTTCCTCACTGCCCGGCTTCGGCGCGAGTATTGAGAATATTGATGCCGCGCACCAGAACCGACGGGCAGCCGTGCGAGACCGCCGCGACCTGTCCGGGCTGCGCCTTACCGCAGTTGAACGCGCCACCGAGCACCCAGGTGGACGGTCCGCCCACGGCCTCCATGGAGCCCCAGAAGTCGGTGGTGGTGGCCTGATAGGCGACATCGCGCAGCTGCCCGGCGAGTTCGCCGTTGCGAATGCGGAAGAACCGCTGGCCGGTGAACTGGAAGTTGTAGCGCTGCATATCGATCGACCAGGACTTGTCGCCGACGATGTAGATGCCGTCCTCCACCCGCGAGATGAGTTCCGCGGTGGAGGTGTCGTTTTCGCGATCCGGCTGCAGCGACACGTTCGCCATGCGCTGGATGGGCACGTGATGCGCGGAATCGGCGTAGGAGCAGCCGTTGGAGCGTTCCAGCCCCAGCCGCGGCGCGAAGACCCGATCGAGCTGGTAGCCGACGAGAATGCCGTCGCGCACCAGATCCCACTGCTGCCCGGCCACGCCCTCGTCGTCGTAGCCGACGCTGGCCAGGCCGTGCTCCTGGGTGCGGTCACCGGTCACGTGCATGATCGGCGTGCCGTACTTCAGCTTGCCGAGCAGGTCCGGGGTGGCGAAGGAGGTTCCCGCATAGGCGGATTCGTAGCCGATGGCGCGGTCGTACTCGGTGGCGTGGCCGATGGACTCGTGAATGGTCAGCCACAGATTGCTCGGATCGATCACCAGATCGGTCGGCCCGGCCTGCACGCTCGGCGCCTTGACCTTCTCCGCCAGCAGCGCCGGAATCTGCCCGAGTTCGCCCGCCCAGTCCCAGATTCCGTCCGCGCCGGTCACATACTCCCAGCCGCGCCCGGCCGGTGCGGCGAGCGTGCGCATGGTCTCGAACACCCCCGCCGACGGATCGACGGTGATGGCCTCGAGCTGCGGCTGCAACCGCACCCGCTGCTGGGTGATGCGCGAGCCGAAGGTATCGGCGTAGAAGGTCTGCTCCTTGGCCTGCAGGACGCTCGCCGTCACATGGTCGACGCCGTCGGCGGCGCGCAACCGCTCCGAATAGTCCAGCAGCAGCGCCACTTTGTCCGGCGTCGGCACCGTGAACGGATCGACCGCATAGGCCGACACCCACTCCACATTGTCGTAGCGCGGCTCCGCCGCCAGCTCGACGCGCTCGCGATTCAACCCCCGCAGCGTCGTCGCCACCGTCACCGCGCGCCGCGCGACCTCGGCCGCCACATCGACGGTGAGATCGGCATGCGAGGCGAATCCCCAGGTGCCGTCGACGATCACGCGCACCGCGAACCCGAGATCGGTACTGTCGCGCACCGATTCGACACGCCCGTCGCGCAACTTGATGGACTGCTGCACCAATCGATGCACGCGCAGATCGGCATACTCGGCCCCCGCCGCCTTCGCCGCACTCAAGGCGGCGTCGGCGAGCGCGGCCAGCGGCAGTGCGCGGAACTCGGCGTCCACGACCTTGGTTGCGATGCTCACCCGCACCACGCTAGAGGGCGACACGCGCGCTCTTCAACACGACACGGCAGCAACGTCTCCTCGCGGCGGCGTAGCCTCTACCGATTCTTCCCTCGATGGGGCGGTCCATCGCTATGGTTGTTCGGTGAAGGTGGTCGTGCAGGTCAAGCTCCTCCCCGATGCCGGGCAAGCGGCCGCGCTCGAGACCACCCTTGCCACTACGAACTCCGCCGCCTGTTGGCTTTCCGAGCAAGCGCAAGCCAACGAAGATCGTCGCAGCCGTTCCGCATTACAAAGCGACCACTACCCGGACGTGAAGGCGCTCGGCTTGTCTGCGCAACCAGCCCTGCACGTGATCCGAAAAGTAGCCGATGCCTACAAAACTCGTTCGGCAAACTTGAACGCTGGGAACTATGGGCCGAAAACCGGTGAGCGCTACCGTCGGGTGGCGGGTGAGCCGATTCGGTTTCGGGCCGGTGCGGCGCAACCCTTCGATGATCGGTGCCTGTCCTGGCAGTACGACGCCGGCACAGTGTCCATCTGGACCACTCATGGGCGGCTGAAGGATCTGCGATTCATCGGCTCGGCTGACTAGCTGAAGATTCTCCAGCTGTACCGGCAGGGCGAGAGCGACCTCGTGCACCGCGACGGTATGTGGTTTCTGTACGCGACCTGCGAGGTGCCCGAAGCCGAATCAGTGACTCCGCTGGGGTGGATCGGTGTCGACCTCGGGATCGTCAATATCGCTACCACCAGCAGTGGCTACCGGGCCGCTGGGCGGGGGTTGAACCGGCATCGGGCACGTCAGCTCCGACTGCGGACCAAACTGCAAGCGAAAGGTACGAAGTCGGCCAAGCGGGTGCTGAAACGGCAGCGCCGTAAGGAAACCCGCCGGGCAACCGACACGAATCATGTGATCTCGAAGCGCATTGTGGTCGAGGCGCAACGCACCGGGCGCGGTATCGGTCTGGAAGATTTGACCGGTATCCGTGAACGGGTACGGCTTCGCAAGCCCCAACGGGCCACAGTGCATACGTGGGCATTCGCCCAGCTTGGGTCGTTTGTCGGCTACAAGGCGTGCTTGGTCGGTGTGCCTGTGGTGTTCGTGGACCCGCGTGACACCTCCCGCACGTGCTCGGCGTGCGGATATGTGGACAAGAAGAACCGGGTTTCCCAGGCTGAGTTTCGTTGCCGTTCGTGTGGTGTCGTTGCGCACGCGGACGAGAATGCTTCCCGCAACATCGCCGCCAAGGCAGCGGTGGTGTGGGAACGCGGGGCCGAGTCAACGGCCCCTGCACCTGCCTAGGTGCTGGACGCGGACTCGCCGCCGACAGCCAGTCGAGGCGAGAGCTGCAAGCCTCGCCTTGCTGCGGGGGCGGCTGACGAACACGCGCATTCCGAGTGAAATACATTCCGTGCAACCTTGCACACGCTGCAACATTGCATGAAGTGTGAACCGGCACACCGTGAAACGGCGCGCGAGAAGTGCTGGATATGCCGCGTTTCGCCGGGCTGATGCCGTAGGGTCTGCCCGCGTGCCGCCATCCGCCCTCCGCGACCGCAAACGCGAACGTACCCGCCGCGCCCTGCTCGAGGCCGCCGTCGAAATGTTCGAGGAACGAGGTTATGAGGCGACGACCGTCGCCGATATCGCCGCGACCGCCGAGGTCGGCACCAGAACGTTTTTCAACTACTTCGCCTCCAAAGAGGAACTGCTGTTTCCGCAACCGGACGAGCGAGTGACCTCGGCGGTGCGCGCCATCGACTCGCGCCGGCCGGGGGAGCGGCCGGTGGAGGTGCTGCTGCGGGCGCTGCGCGCCGCGGGCGACAATCCCGGAGATCACCTGGGCGACACCCTCGCCGCGCGGATCGCCGTGGTCCGCGCGCAGGTGTCGCGCACCGTGCCCGCGGTGAGCGGGCGCGCGGCGCATGCGCAGCTGGCCGCGCAACAGGAGATCGCCAAGCAGTTGCGCGTCGCGTTTCCGGAGGAGCTCGACGAGGTCGGTTCGGCCGCCCTGGTGGGTGCCGTCGTCGGCGCGGTGTCGGGTGCGCTGACCGTCCTGTTCCAGGACCCCCAGTGCGTCGAGGATCCGGCGACCCTGCAGCGCCGTATTCAGGAGACCACCAACAAGGTGCTGGCGCCGTGGCTTTCGCAGCCGCGGCCTGCTGTCGACGCGGCCCGCGAGGCCGCCCTCGAGGCGCGCCGCCCCGCCGAACTGCCCGGCCGCCCCGCCAGCGAACTGCTCAACCGTCACGCCGCCGAACTCCCCGGGCGCGCGCCGGAATCGGGCGTGTGCCACTCGGCGGAGCTGCCCCGTCGCCTGGGCGGTGAGAGCATCCGCCCGATTCCCATCCATCACCTGCCGGCCGCGGAGCAGCAGCGGCACCGGGAGACCGACCACGAGCTAGGCCGGCCCGAAGACGCCCTGGTGTAACCGGATTCGCGGCCGGTCTAGCCGAATTGCTGCCAGCCCAAGCGGATCACCATGGCCACCACCACGACCAGCAGCACGATGCGCACGAAGCCCGCGCCCTTGGCCAGCGCCATGCGGGATCCGACGATCGAGCCGCCGATATTGGCCACCGCCATGGCCAGGCCGAGCGCCCACAGCACGTGCCCGGTCGCGCCCAGGAAGATGAGCGAGCCGAGATTGGAGCCGCAGTTGATCACCTTCGCCATGGCGGCGGCGCGCACGAACTCGGTGCCGAGCAGAGTGGCGAAGGTGATGATGAGGAAGGTGCCGGTGCCCGGCCCGAGCAGGCCGTCGTAGAGGCCGATGACTCCGGCCGCGATGCCGATCACATAGATCGCCTTGCGCCGGGTCGGCGGATGCGTGGCCATGGTGACCCCGATGGACGGCCGCATGGTCACGAAGATCGCCACCCCGACCAGCACCACCATGACGATCGGAATGAACAGCTCCCGATCGATGAGCGAGACCGCCGCCGAGCCGCAGCCCGCGGCAATGGCCGCGATCACCGCCGCCGGCAGCAGCGCCTTCCACCGCATCGGCACCTTGCGCGCGAAAGTGGCCACCGCCGCACTGGTTCCGGAGAAGGCCGCCAGCTTGTTGGTGCCCAACGCCGTCGCGGGCGCCACGCCCGGCAGCACCACGAACAGCGTCGGCAGAATGATGAGCCCACCCCCGCCGACCACCGCATCGACCCATCCGGCCGCCGTCGCCGCCGCCAACAACACCGCCCAGTCCGCAACACCCACCCGGCGACCCAACCAGACCCAGCACCCGCCGGGCAACTCGATTGCCCCCTCGCTGGAGCGGGCTTGTGCGCCGGTCCGGTTTGTGACCGCGAGACAGGGCAGTGTGACCGCGAGACAGGCGGTGGTGCCGCGCCCCACTAGGCTGGTCGCGTGCGCCGGTTCAGTTTGTGGCTGCGGGACAGGCCGCTGGTCGCCGATTCGATGCTGGCGCTGGCTCTGCTCGCCATCGATGTGCTCGCCATGGGCGAAAGCAAGTCCAAGATCACCTATTTGGTGTTCAGCGTGCTGCTGCCGCTGCCGATCATCTTCCGCCGCACCTACCCCCGGGCCGCCGCCCTGGCGGTGTTCCTCATCTCCACCTGCGCCACCGTCGTGCACTGGGGATTCCTCGACGAATCGGTGCATCCGGCGCTGCTGGGCCTGGGCATCATGCTCTACACCCTGGTCGCCTATGTGGGCCGCCGCGAGGGGCTCGCCTATGTGGTCGCGCTGATCGTCGACGGCGTGCTGGCCCGCTGGCTGATCCACACGCCCGACGGCAACGACCTCGCCTTCACCGTCCTGTTCTACGCGCTGTGCTGGACCTTCGCCGAATTCGTCGGCGCCCGCCACGCCTACGACACCGAGGTCGCCGCCCGCCTCGCCGTCGCCGACTACGACCGCGAACGCCGCGCCCACGACGCCGTCGCCGCCGAACGCACCCGCATCGCGCGCGAACTGCACGATGTGGTCGCGCACGCGGTGAGCGTCATCATCGTGCAGGCCGACGGGGCACGCTACGCGCTGCGCCACGATCCGGACACCGCCGAGAAGGCCATGACCACCATCGCGGGCACCGGCCGTGAGGCGTTGCGCGAACTGCGGCGCACCGTCGCACTGCTGCGCAGCGAACACGCCCCCGAGGAACTTCCGCAGCACGGCACCGCCGGTATCGCCAAGCTCGTCGATATGATGCGCAGCGCCGGATTGCAGGTATCGCTGGAACTCACCGGCGAAATCGATGCCGTCACACCCGAAGTCAGCCTCGGCATCCACCGCATCGTGCAGGAATCGCTCACCAATACCCTGCGCCACGCCGGTCCGGACCCGCGCGCCGAGGTCCGGGTGGCCCGCCGCGAGGAGGACATCCTCATCGAAGTAGTGGACTCCGGCGCGCCGGTCGCCCGCCTGGGCACCATCGATCCGCCCGGCCCGAACAATCGCATCCCCGGCAGCGGTCTCGGACTGGTCGGCATGCGCGAGCGCATGGCGGTCCTGGGCGGCACCCTGTCCACCGGCCGCCGCCCCGACGGCGGCTGGTCGGTGCGCGCCACCATCCCGCTGCGGCGAATTCCCGACGAATAACCACTGGACGCGGGCCGATAGGGTGACCCTGTGCCGATCACCGTTCTCGTAGTCGACGACCAGGAACTCATGCGCGCCGGATTGAAGATGGTGCTCGGCGCGCACCCGGACATCGAGGTGATCGGCGAGGCCGACAATGGCGCGGCCGCCATCGCCCGCACTACCGAACTGCGGCCCGACGTGGTGCTCATGGACGTCCGCATGCCGGTCACCGACGGCGTCACCGCCACCGCCGCCATTATCGAATCCGGGTGCGGCAGCCGTGTTCTCGTCATGACCACCTTCGACCTCGACGAGCACGCCCTGGGCGCGCTGCGCGCGGGAGCCAGCGGGTTCCTGCTCAAGGACACCCCGCCCGAGGACCTCATCTCCGCCATCCGCAGCGTCGCGGCCGGTGACGCGGTGGTGTCGCCGAAGGTCACCAAGCGCCTGCTGGACCGTCTCATCGCCGATGATCCGGCCGAGGGCCGCGATCCGTCGGTCCTGGAGGTGCTCACCGCCCGCGAACGCGAGGTGCTCGAGCACATCGCGGCGGGCCGGTCCAATGCCGAGATCGCCGGTGAGCTGTTCCTGTCGGAGGCGACCGTCAAGACCCACGTGGGCCGGGTCCTCACCAAACTGGGCCTGCGCGACCGCGTGCAGGCCGTGGTGCTGGCCTACGAAACCGGCCTGGTCCGCCCCGGCAGCGCCTGAGCCCGCACCGCGGCGCCTGAGTTTTCCGTGAGAGATGCCTCATTCGGGAGAAATTCTGGTAGTCGCCGCGTTACCCAGGTAGATCGATCGAAAGGATCGTGCAATGCCTGCCCTGTTGTTCCTCGCCTACTTCGTCGCGGAAATCGCCACCCTGGTGCTGTTCGGCAACCTCATCGGCGTGTTCCCGACCATCCTGCTGCTCATCGCGGGCTCGGCCGCCGGCCTGATCCTGGTGCGCTCGCAGGGCCGGCGTGTCTTCGAAGGCTTCCGTAAGGCTGCGCGCGGCGAGATCGAACCCACCACCGCCGTCGCCGACGGCGCGCTGGTGACGGTGGGCGCGGTGCTCATGTTCATCCCCGGCCTGCTCACCTCGCTCGTGGGCCTGCTGGCCCTCGCCCCGCCGACCCGCTTCCTGCTGCGCCCGGCCGTCGCGGCCTTCGCCGCCCGCCGCCTCAACCGCGTCGCCACCGCAGTCGGCCCCTTCGGCGCGCGCAATGTGGTCATCGACCCGGACGGCGACATCATCGACGCCACCGTCGTGACGGAGTACTACGACGACGGCCAGGGCACTGCCCGCCGCATGATCGACCCGAACTGATACGCAACGGTTTACACGACGTCCTGGGGTTCCCGAGGCACGATGCCGCGCGTGTAGGCGTAAACGACGGCGTGCACGCGATCGCGGACGCCTAGCTTGGCCAGCACATTCGATACGTGGGTCTTGACCGTCTGCTCGCCGATGCCCAGCGCGCGAGCGATCTCGGGGTTCGTGTGCGCCTTGGCCATCAGTAGCAGGATCTGATGCTCACGAGTGGTGAGCGTGTCGATTTCCGGTGCGGCGGTGAATGGTTCGAAGCCGCCGGTCAGCCGGCCGATCAGGCGGCGGGTCAACTGGGGGTCGATCAGGGTGTCGCCGTGTGCGGCGGTCCGGATGGCGGAGATCAGATCCTCGGACGGCAGAGACTTGGTGAGGAACCCGCTCGCGCCGAGTCGCAGTGCGCGATAGAGGTTTTCCTCGGTCTCGGCGGCGGCGAGAGTCAGGATTCGGGTGCGCCCGCTGAGCGCCGCCACCGTGTCGACGACGGTTGTATCGCCGAGTCCGGGCATGTCCAGGTCGAGGATTGCGACATCGGGCCGTAGCCGCGCGATTTCGGTGATGGCGGTGCGGGTGTCGGGCGCCTCCGCGACGCAGTGGATATCGGGTTGGGCGCCGATCACGGCCCGCATTCCCGTGCGGAAGAGGACATGATCGTTGGCGAGCAATACCGAGATCGCCGAATGTGGCCCGGTGGTGCGGATATCGGCCGGTTCCATCGTGCCGATCCGCCCGGTGACCGGAGTGGCGGCGTGCGCGTACCCGGCCGGCAGCGTGATGGCGGCGATCGCGAGCAGGAGCGACGGCAGCACCCGGAGCAGGGCGCGGGTCGACGGTGTCAGGGCCATGATCATCGACCGTATCAGCGCAGGAATCCGGTGTAATTCCTGTTCATCAGTTGGCCTTCCACCTGTTTGAGCGTATCCAGTCCGACGCTCACCACGATCAGCACCGACGTGCCGCCGAAAATCAGGCTCTGGGCGGAGCCCGCGGAACCGAACTGCGGAATCAGGCCCGGCAGCACCGCGACCGCACCCAGATAGAGGCAGCCGGGCAGGGTGACCCGGACGAGCACGTGGTTCAGGTAGTCCGCGGTGGGCTTTCCGGGCCGATAGCCCGGGATGAAGCCGCCGAACTTCTTCATCTCGTCCGCACGCTCCCGGGGATCGAAGGTGATCGCCACATAGAAGTAGGTGAAGAACACGATCAGGGTGCAATAGGTGACGACGTAGACCGGGTTGGTCGGGCTGACCAGATACTTCTGGATGAAGTCCTGCCATCGCGCCGTGGCGCCGTCTCCGTTCCGGGTGAACTGCGCCAGCAGGTTCGGCAGATACAGCAGCGAGGACGCGAAGATCACCGGAATCACGCCCGCCTGGTTCACCTTCAACGGCAGGTAGGTCGACGAACCGCCGTACAGCTTTCGACCCACTACACGCTTGGCGTACTGGACCGGAATCCGGCGCTGGCCCAGCTCGACGAAGATCATGGCGACCAGCAGCAGGACCAGCGCGACGCAGACCGCGGTGCAGACCAGCCCGCCCTGGCTGTCGAGAATCGCCTTGCCCTGGCTCGGGATTCGCGCCGCGATGCCGGTGAAGATCAACAGCGACATGCCGTTGCCGATGCCGCGGTCGGTGATCAGTTCACCGATCCACATGACCAGCGCCGCACCCGCCACCATGACCAGCACGGCGACCGCCATGCCCACCAGTGAGGTGTCCGCCAGAATGTCCTCGGGGCACCCGCGCAGCAGCTGACCGCGCGCGGCCAGCGCCACCAGGGCCGACGCCTGGAGTACCGCCAATGCCATTGCGAGATAACGGGTGTACTGCGCGATCGTGGCTTGACCGGAGTGGCCTTGCTTGCGCAATTCCTCGAACCGCGGGATCACGACGGTCAGCAATTGGGTGATGATGCTGGCGGTGATGAACGGCACGACACCGATCGCGAACACCGACAGCTGGAGCATGGCGCCGCCGGAGAACAGATCGATGAGCTGATAGATGCCCGCGGATTCACCACCGGACACGAGGTCGACACACCGGCGAACCGCCGGGTAGTCGACACCGGGGGAGGGCAGCGCCGCCCCCAGGCGATAGAGCCCGAGCAGCCCCAGGGTGAACAGGATCTTCCGCCGTAAGTCCGGTACCCGGAACGCCGATACGAAGGCGGATAGCACAGTTCCTCCCGACAAATGGCACGAGTGATGGACAGACGCTCACTCCGCGAGAAGGGAGCCGCGCACTTACGCCACTCGAACGGTAGGGAAACCCGTGCTCGTGCACGTCGGCCGCGAGGCGGACTTCGATCTCCCCCAATGGAGGGAAAACGGGTCGCTGCCAGGGCCTTTCGCGGGCCGGGGCCGAGTGGGCGCCCGGCCCATCGCAGGGGATCAGTCGCCGAGACGGCGGTAGCGGTGCACCGACAGTGGCAGGAAGATCGCGATCAGTAGCAGCGGCCAGACCACTGCCATCAGCAGTGCGTGGTCGGCGATCCAGGACGGGTCCTCGCCGGTCGGGTTGCCGAACAATTCACGGGTCGCGGTGACGGTGGCGGACAAGGGATTCCACGCGGCGATGATGCCCAGCCATGCCGGCATGGTGGCGGTGGCGACGAATGGGTTGGCGAGGAAGCCGATCGGGAATTCGAAGGTGCGCACCGCGGTCACCGCTTCCGGATTCGCATAGGTGAGCAGGCCGAGGTAGACGCCGACCCACAGGAATGCGAAGCGCAGCAACAAGAGCAGTCCGACCGCGGCCAGGGTCGGTCCCGGGCCTCGATGCGGCTCCCAGCCGATGGCGAGGCCGCAGGCCAGCAGGACGACCAGGGCGATGGCGGAATTCAGCATGTCGGCGAGGGCCCGGCCCGCCACCACCGCGGAGGCGGACATGGGCATGGAGCGGAAGCGGTCGGTAATGCCGCGCGCGGCATCGGAACTCACCGCCACCATGGTGGTGCCGATGCCGAACACCATGGTCATGGCGAACATGCCCGGCAGCAGGAACTCCCGGTAGTCGCCGCCGCCCGGCACCGTCATGGCGCCGCCGAGCAGGTAGCCGAACATGAGCACGATCATGATCGGGAACAGCAGGGTATTGGCGACGACGACACCGGGCTGACGCCGCCAGTGCGCGAGCTCGCGCCGGGCAATGGTGAGCGCATCGGAGGTCGCCCACCGCAGGCGGTGCGGGGACATGGTGGAAACGGTTGCGGCAGTGGCGGTCATGCGCGGGCCTCCTCGGCAATGTGGTCGGTGGATGCGCCGGTCAGGTGCAGGAAGACCTCGTCGAGCGTCGGGCGGCGCAGCGCGAGATCCTCGACGGGGATGCGGGCGTCCCGCAGGGCGTAGGCGATATCGGCGAGCGCGGTCACCGGGGCGTCGACCGCCGCGCTGACCCGCCGGGCGGCGAGATCGACCACCGGCTCGCTGCGAAGGTGTTCGCGCAGTAGGGAAGTGGCCGCGCGCAGATCGGCGGCATCGTGCGCCACGATGTCGATCCGGTCGCCGCCCATGCGCGACTTCAACTGCGCCGGACTGCCTGTCGCGATCACCCGGCCGTGGTTCAGCACCGACACCGTGGCCGCGAGCTGATCGGCTTCCTCGAGATATTGCGTGGTCAGCAGTACCGTGGTGCCCGCGGCCACCAGATTGCGCACCGCCTGCCACACCTGATTGCGATTCTGCGGATCCAGCCCGGTCGTCGGCTCGTCCAGGAACAGGACCGCGGGCGCCACAAGGAAACTCGCCGCAAGATCGAGTCGCCGCCGCATGCCGCCCGAATACTGTTTGACGGCCTTGTCGCCGGTGTCGGCGAGTCCGAACCACTCCAGGAGTTCTTCCGCGCGCCGCCGCGCTCCCGCTGCGCCGAGGTGGTGCAGCCGCCCGAACATCTCCAGGTTCTGCCGCCCCGACAGCACCTCGTCCAGGGCCGCGTGCTGGCCGACGAGGCCGATGCGCTGCCGCACCCGCGCCGACTGCGTGAGCGCGTCGAATCCGGCGACCTCGACCCGCCCGGAATCCGGGCGCGCCAGGGTCGTCAGGATGCGGACCGCGGTGGTCTTGCCCGCCCCGTTCGGGCCGAGCAGCCCGTACACCACTCCCTGCGGCACGGTCAGATCGAAGCCGTCCAGCGCCGCCGCGCCGCCGTATCGCTTCCGGACCTGGTCGCACACGATTACGCTGCTCATCCCCGCCTCCAAACTCTATACAAAGTACAGCATTCGTTAATTAGAGTACAAAGTACAGAGATCTCGTGCCAGTGCGAATGCGGGCGGTTGGGAGACGGCGCGCGCGGTCAGGCAGACTGGGTGGCCGTGAGTACCCAGTTGCTGGTCGGCGGCCGTATCTACAGTTCGAGCAATCCCGATGCCACTGCCATGGCGGTGACCGACGGGACCGTGGTGTGGGTGGGGCTGGAACGACCGGGGCGGGCACTGCATCCGGACGCGGAGATCATCGACCTGAACGGGGCGTTCGTCGCACCGGCCTTCGTGGACCCGCACGTGCACGTCACCGCGCTGGGGCTGAAGCTCACGGGACTCGATCTGGCGCAGGCGCGTTCACTGACCGAATGCCTGGAACTGCTGCGCGCGTACGCCGCCGGGCAGCCCGACGGCGCGATCCTCGGCGACGGCTGGGACGAGACCACCTGGCCGGAGGGCCGCCCGCCGACGCTCGCGGAGATCGACGCCGCCGCGCCCGGCCGCATCGTGTATCTGGCTCGGGTGGACGCACATTCGGCGGTCGTGTCGACGCCGCTGCTGGACGCCGTGCCGGGAATCACCGCGGCACACGGTTTCACGCGCGGCGAACCGCTGCGGGCCGAGGCGCATCACCGGGCGCGGGCAGCGGGCCTGGGGGCCTTGGATTTCGCGCAGCGCGAGCGGGCGCGCCGGGCCGCCCTCGATCACGCGGCCGCCAATGGCATTGCCGCCGTACACGAATGCGCGGGCCCGGAGATCTCCGGTGAGACCGATATCCGCGAACTGCTGGAGTTCTCGCACGGCGTCGAGGTGCGCGCCTACTGGGGCCAGGCCGTGCGCACCGCCGACGAGGCCAACGCCCTGGTGAAGGAACTCGGCGTGCACGCCCTCGGCGGCGACCTGTTCGTCGACGGCTCCATCGGCTCGCACACCGCCTGGCTGCGCGCGCCGTACGCCGACCGCGACACCACCGGCAACTCCTACCTGGATGCCGACGCCATCGCCGCCCACGTCCTGGCCTGCACCGAGGCCGGGATCCAGACCGGCTTCCACGTCATCGGCGATGCCGCCATGGACGCGGTCGTCACCGGCTTCGAACGCGTCGTCGCCCAGGTCGGCGGCCCGGCCTTCGCCGCCCGCGGCCACCGCCTCGAACACGCCGAAATGGTCGACCCCGCCCAGATCGCCAAACTCGCCGAATGGGGCGTCATCGCCAGCGTCCAACCCGGATTCGACGCCACCTGGGGCGGCCCGGACGGCATGTACGCCACCCGCCTCGGCCCCGACCGCGCCGCCACCCTCAACCCCTTCGCGGCTCTGGCCGCCGCCGGCGTCTCCCTCGCCATCGGCTCCGACGCCCCCGTGACCGCGCTCAACCCCTGGGAAGCGGTCCGCGCCGCCGCCAACCACCGCACCCCCGGCCACCAGATCTCCCCGCGCGCCGCCTTCACCGCCGCCACCCGCGGCGCCTGGCGCGCCGGCGGTCTGCGCGACGGCCAGATCGGCACCCTCGTCCCCGGCGCCCCCGCCACCTACGCGATCTGGGACGCCGACGACCTCGTCGTCGCAGCAGCCGCCGACACCGTCCAGCGCTGGTCCACCGACCCCCGCTCCCGCGTCCCCGGCCTCCCCCCGCTCACCCCCGACGCCACCCTCCCGCGCTGCCTGCGCACCGTGCACCGTGGGGCCGTCATCCATGAAGCCTGAGTCCCACCCCGAAAACGCCGCTGCGGCAGTCACTCCCGGACTCTCGCGAAACCACCTCGAGCCGGATGCCGCCGACCCGGCCGTCGCGTACGCTGCCGCAGCCACCGACGGTGCCGATGGCGCTCCGGAGACCGCTGGTGCGAGCGGGCCGTCCATGGATGACGTGAATGCCGCTGCGGCAGCGAAGAAGCCGGTCGATCAGCGCCACGCGCGCAGTGATGCTCCCGCGCCGGACGCCACTTCTACGGTGGAAGGCGCGGGCGAGGCGAAAGGCGCGGGCGTGGGAAACGACGCGAACTCGGTGCGGCGGAGTCGGGGCGCGCGGACGACCGGATTCGTGGCCGAGCATCCGGTGATCACGCGGATGCCGGCGGCGGTGGTCGCCGGGCTGCTGCTGTTCGCGAGCTTCCCGCCGCGGACGCTGTGGTTCCTCGCGCCGATCGGGATCGCCATTCTCACGCTCGTGGTGCGCGGAAACGGTCGTCTGCGTGGGGGATTCGGGTACGGGATGATCGCGGGGCTGGGGTTCTTCCTGCCTTTGCTGCCGTGGACCGGGATTTATGTGGGGCCGGTGCCGTGGCTGGCTTTGTCTGCCGTGTGTGCCGTTTATGTCGGGCTTTTCGGGGCGCTGGCGCGATTGGTGAGCGCGCTGCCGGGCTGGCCATTGTGGGTGGCGGCCTGCTGGTCGCTGACGGAATGGATTCGGGCCAGTTTTCCGTTCGGGGGATTTCCTTGGGGGAAGCTGGCTTTCGGGCAATCCGACGGGTGGTATCTGCCCTACGCCATGCTCGGGGGCGCGCCCCTGGTGAGTTTCGTGGTGGCATTGACGGGGACCGGGATCGCGGCGCTCGCGGTGTGGTTGCTGGCGATCATGCGGGAACAAAGTCCCAGATCGGAAGCCCGGCGTCTCACATCGTGGTACCGGATTGTTGCTGCGGCAATGCTTGTGGCTATAGTTCCCCTCACCGGAGTGATCCTCCGGACCGCGCTGCCCGGCCCGGAGGACGGCAACCGGCCGATCACGGTCGCCGCGATCCAGGGCAGCGTGCCGCGCCTGGGCCTGGACTTCAATGCCCAGCGCCGCGCGGTTCTCGACAATCACGTCAAGCGCACCGAGGAACTCGCCGCCGATATCGCGGCCGGGCGGGCCCCGCAGCCGGATGTGGTCATCTGGCCGGAGAACTCCTCCGATATCGACCCGCTGCGCAATGCCGACGCCGCCGCCCTGATCACCAAGGCGTCCCGGGATGTGAAGGCCCCCATCCTGGTCGGCGCGGTCCTGGTCAACGACGACGACACCACCACCAATTCGGTGATCGTGTGGAACGGCGCGGACGGCCCGGGGGAGCGGCACGACAAGAAGATCATCCAGCCCTTCGGCGAGTACCTGCCCATGCGCTCGTTCTTCCGGCTGTTCTCCGAATACGCGGACCGCGCAGGCTATTTCGTGCCCGGCAATGGCGACGGCGTGGTGCACGCGCAACCGGCCACCGGCGGCGCGCCGGTCCCGATCGGCGTCGCGACCTGCTACGAGGTGGCCTTCGACCGCGCCTTCGAGGACGCGCTGCGGGCCGGCGCGCAGATTCTCACCGTCCCCTCCAACAACGCCACCTTCGGCGATTCGGAGATGACCTTCCAGCAGCTGGCCATGTCGCGGGTGCGCGCGGTGGAGCACGGTCGCGCCGTGGTGGTTTCGGTGACCACCGGCGTCAGCGCCATCATCACCGCCGACGGGACCATCCGGCAGCAGACCGAGCAGTTCGTCCCCGCGGCGCTGGTGGCGGAGCTGCCGCTGCGCACGGACACGACACTCGCGACCCGGATCGGCCCCGCGCCGGAGGCGGTCTTGTGTATCCTTGCCGCGGCTGCCGCTGTGGCGGCGGCGATTCGGCGGCGGACGCGCACCCCTGCGAAACCGACCGACCAGGACGTGTGACGAGGGCCGTCCAGCTTCGGGCAATCGCGATTCGCCGAGGCGTTGCCAAGCTTTGCTATGTGCCCCAAATGTCCGAGTTCTCTGCGGTTGTCTATGCGAATTAAGCGAACTTCGTGAAGTTTGCCGCGAGGTAGCTGTCTAATACTGCGTTCCGCCAACGACGTTCGTTGCCGGACAACTCGAGATCACCACCGATCCAGTCGGCGGGATGCTCCGAATCATAGGGCGTGGGTCACGTCCTACGGCTCGCGCGTGCGCGAAAGCCGGAGTGGTCCTTCGAAAAGACCACAGGGTTCGGGGTATTTGGGGCTCGGGGAGTTGCGTCAACAGCGGCAGAACGGAGTGATTGATGA
Source organism: Nocardia sp. NPDC127526 (assembly GCF_042672265.1). Taxonomy (NCBI): domain Bacteria; kingdom Bacillati; phylum Actinomycetota; class Actinomycetes; order Mycobacteriales; family Nocardiaceae; genus Nocardia; species Nocardia sp. NPDC127526. The sequence continues at coordinate 37,586 of NZ_JBHXVO010000039.1, forward strand.
GTTCATTGGCCACGGACCGTGTCGACCAATGTTCTTCGGGTGAATTTTCGGCTCAACCTTTCGCGCTCTCGCCCGCGCAATCGGCACTCTGGTACGCCCAACGCATCAGGCCCGACATTCCACTCACCATCGCGCAGTACGTGGAGATCCACGGTGATCTGGATGTCGGCCGATTGCTGTACGCCATCGAGCGTTTCGGCTCGGAGACCGAGGTCGGGCACGTCCGGCTGCTGGAGATCGACGGGGTGCCGCACCAGGTGGTGGATCCGACCTGGCGGCCCGGCTGGGCGCGCATCGACCTGCGCGGGGAACCGGATCCGCGGGCGGCGGCGCTGGCGTGGATGAACGATCACACCAGCTCGCCCATCGATATCGAGCACGATCCGCTCACCATCAATGTGGTACTGCGCACCGGGGATTCGGATTACATCTGGTACACGCGCGGCCATCACATCGTCATCGACGGCTACGGCGCCATGAACGCCACCACCCGCGCCGCCGAGATCTACACCGCGCTGGAGAACCAGACCGAGCCGGTGGTCTCCCGCGCCACGCCGCTGGCCACCATCTACGCCGAAGAGGGCCGCTACCAAGAGACCAGCCGCTGCCGCGCCGACGCCGAATACTGGCGCGAACAGCTCGAGGGCGCGGCCGAACCGCTGACGCTCTCCAGCGCCGGCGTCATCGGCTCCGGCTCCGACGCCGGCCGCCGCAGCGCCACCGCCGTCCTCGGCGAACAGATCGAGGCCGCCCTCGCCGCAGCCGGAACCACGTACGGTTCGAACACTCCCGCGCTGGTGGTGGCGGCCCTGGCCTGCTACGTCCGCGCGGTCACCGGCACTCAGGACGTGGTGCTGAGCCTGCCGGTCTCGGCCCGTACCACCGTGGCGCTGCGCCGTTCCGCGGGCGTGGTGTCGAATGTGGTGCCCATCCGCGTACGGTTCGGCGGCGCGGCCACCGTCGCCGACACCGTGCGCGCGGTGGAATTGCAGATCACCGGCGCCCTGCGCCATCAGCGCTACCGCAGCGACGACATCCGCCGCGACTGCGGCTACTCGCGCGACGCCCGCGGCTTCTTCGGGCCCATGGTCAATCTCATGCTGTTCCACAGCGAATTGAAGTTCGGCAGCCTGGTCGGCTCGCTCAATGTGCTCTCCACCGGCCCGGTCGAGGATCTGTCCATCAACCTCTACAACGGCGTCGGCAACCGCATCCACATCGACTTCGAGGCCAACCCGCGCCTGTACGGCGACGCCGAGCTGACCATGCACCACGGCCGCTTCCTCGATTTCCTGGACCGGTTCCTGCGCGCCTCCCCGCAGGACGCCGTGGGCGACCTGCCGGTGCTCACCGACCTGGAACGCGAACGCGTCCTGCACGAATGGAATTCGACCCAGGTGGCCCGCCAGGAGGGCACCCTGGCCGGCCTGTTCGCCGACCGCGCCGCCATGTGCCCCAGCCGCACCGCGCTGGACTTCGAGGGCCGCACCCTCACCTACGCCGCCTTCGACGAGCACGCCAATCGCCTGGCGCGCGAACTCATCGACCGCGGCGCCGGGCCGGATACCCTGATCGGCCTGGCGATTCGCCGCAGCCTGGATCTGCTCATCGGCATGTACGCCATCATCAAGGCGGGCGCGGCCTATCTGCCCATCGATCCCGACCACCCGGCCGACCGCATCGAGGCCATCCTCGACCAGGCCCGGCCGCTGTGCGTGCTCAGCACCACCCGCGACGAGGTCGAACTGCCTGCGGCGGCAGACAGATTCGATATCGACACCGCCGATCTGGCCGAGCGCTCGCGCCGTCCGGTCACCGACGCCGATCGCCGCGCCCCGCTGCGCGCCGACCACCTGGCCTACGTCATCTTCACCTCCGGCTCCACCGGCCGGCCCAAGGGCGTGGGCGTCACCCACGCCGCCATCGTCAACCGGCTGCGCTGGATGCAGCACGCCTACCCGCTCGACGGCGGGGATGTGGTGCTGCAGAAGACCCCCGCGACCTTCGACGTCTCGGTCTGGGAATTCTTCTGGCCCTTGCAGATCGGCGCCCGCCTGGTCATCGCCGCCCCCGACGGGCACCGCGATCCGGGCTACCTGGCCCGGATCATTGCCGAGAAGGGCGTCACCACCGCGCATTTCGTGCCGTCCATGCTCTCGGTGTTCCTCACCGACACCGATGTCACGGGCTGCACCGGCCTGTCGCGGGTGTTCTGCTCCGGCGAGGCGCTGCCCGCCGCCACCGTGGCCGAATTCCACGCCGCCCTCGGCACCGGCTCCGGCGCACCGCAACTGCACAACCTCTACGGCCCCACCGAGGCCGCCGTCGACGTCACCGCCTGGCACTGCGCGCCCGGCGCCACGGATGTGCCCATCGGCGCGCCCATTTGGAACACCCGCACCTATGTCCTCGACGCCCGGCTGCAACCCGTCGCGCCGGGTGTCGTGGGTGAGCTCTACCTCGCCGGCGTACAGCTGGCCCGCGGCTACCTCGGCCGCCCCGCCCTGACCGCCGACCGCTTCGTCGCCAACCCGTTCACCCCGGGCACCCGCATGTACCGCACCGGTGATCTGGTGCGCTGGCGCGGCGGCCGCGCCGGCGTGCTGGAATACCTGGGCCGCAGCGACTTCCAGGTCAAGATCCGCGGCCTGCGCATCGAACTCGGCGAGATCGAGAACGCCCTGCTGGCCGACAAGCGCGTCGCCCGCGCCGTCTGCGTGGCCCGCCGCGGCCGCGGCGGGGACGAGCTCATCGGCTACGCCGTCGCCGCCCCCGGCGCGGGCCCGCTCGACACCGCCGAACTCGCCGCCGGCCTGCGCCGCACCCTGCCCAGCTACATGGTCCCGGCCGCGCTCATGGTGCTCGACGAACTACCGCTGAGCGCCAATGGCAAGGTCGACCGCAAGGCCCTGCCCGATCCCGGCACGGCCGCGCGCCGCCCCGCCCGCCCTGCCGCCGGCCCGCGCACCGAGGCCGAGCGGCAGCTCACCGCGATCTTCGCCGAGGTGCTCGGCGTCGAGGAGATCGGCGTCGGCGACAGCTTCTTCGATCTCGGCGGCAATTCGCTGTCCGCGGCCCGCGCCATCGCCCGCGTCAATGCCGCCCTCGGCGTCGCGCTCACCATTCGCGACCTGTTCGAATCCACCACCGTGACGACCCTGGCCGCGCGGGTGGCCAACCCGCAGGCCGAGGCCGCGTCCCCGAAACTGGGTGCGGCGCAACGGCCCGCGCACGTACCGCTCTCGCTGGCCCAGCAGCGGCTGTGGATCCTCAACCGCTTCGCCGAGCACGCCGCCGCCTACAACATGCCCCTGGCGGTGGAACTGACCGGCCCCCTGGACATTCCGGCCCTGCGCGCCGGCCTGGTCGACGTGCTCGACCGGCACGAGAGCCTGCGCACCACCTTCCCGGACACCCCGCAGGGGCCGTGCCAGGTCGTGCACCCGGCCGCGGAGATCCCGCTCACCCTCGATCCCATCGACGCCACCGACGCCGACGTGCTCGCCCTGGCCGGTGAATTCGCCGGCTACGGTTTCGATCTGCGCAGCCAGGCCCCCATCCGGGTGGCGCTCTACGCCACCGCGCCCGATAAGCACGTCTTCCTGGTGGTGCTGCACCACATCAGCGGCGACGGCTGGTCCATCGCACCGCTGACCCGCGACATCATGGCCGCGGTCGCCGCCCGCGCCGAGGGCCGCGCCCCGCAGTGGACGCCACTGCCGGTGCAGTACGCGGACTTCGCGCTGTGGCAGCGCGAACTGCTCGGCGACGAAGCCGATCCCGCCAGCGCGCTGTCGCGGCAGCTGGCCTACTGGCGCGCCGCCCTGGCCGATCTGCCCGATCAGCTGGACCTGCCGCTGGACCGGCCCCGGCCGCGCCAGCGCTCCACCGACGGCGGCCGCGTCGAGTTCACCATTGCCGCCGACACCCGCCGCGCCCTGGCCGCGCTGGCGGCCGAACGCGGCGTCAGCACGTTCATGGTGCTGCACGCGGCACTCGCGGCCGTCCTTGCGCGCCTGTGCAATACGACCGATATCGCCATCGGCACCCCCATTGCCGGGCGCAGCGATCCGGACCTGGACGACCTGGTCGGCATGTTCGTCAACACCCTGGTGCTGCGCACCCGCGTGGATCCGGCCGCCGGCTTCGACCGCATGCTCGCCGAGGTCCGCGACACCGACCTCAATGCCTTCGCCAATGCCGACGTCCCCTTCGAGCGTCTCGTCGAGGTCGTCAACCCGGAGCGCTCCGCGGCGCGCCACCCGCTGTTCCAGGTCATGCTGTCCTACGACAGCAGTCCGGAACTGCGCGTGGATCTGCCCGGCGTGCATGCCCGGGTACTGCCCATGGCGGTCGACGTCGCCAAGTTCGACCTGCAGCTGACCGTGCACGAACCCGGTACCGCCGAGGACGCCGGGCTCACCGCCGAATTCGGTTATGCCGCCGACGTCTTCGACCACGCCACCGTCGAGGCCATTGCCCGCCGCTTCGGCGCGGTGCTGGCCGCCGCCGTCGCCGATCCGGCCGTCCCGGTGGGCGATCTGCCCATCCTGGACGCGCGCGAGACCGCCAAACTGGTGCCCATCATGGGCTCGCCCGCCGAGCCCGCCATCACCCTCGCTCGCCTGCTCACCGATACCGCCGAACGCGTGCCCGACCACGTGGCCGTGCGCTACCTCGGCCACGACACCAGCTACCGGGAACTCGACGAACGCTCGAATCGCCTGGCGCGCGTGCTCATCGAGCACGGCGCGGGCCCCGAGGTGGTCGTCGCGGTCGCCCTGCCGCGCAGCCTGGAATCCATCCTGGCCGTGTGGTCGGTCGCCAAGACCGGCGCGGCCTACGTGCCCATCGACCCGGACTACCCGGCCGACCGCATTGCCCACATGCTGTCCGACTCGGGCGCCATGCTCGGGCTCACCACCGCGGAATGCCGTGCGGACCTGCCGGATTGGCCCGGCAATCGGGGACGGCACCGCAAATCCTATGTCGACTGGCTGCTGGTGGGCTCCACCGAGCTCGCCGAGGAATGCGCGCAGTTCCCCGACACCCCGCTGACCGATGCCGACCGCCACCATCCGCTGCGCACCGCCGGACCGGCCTACCTCATCTACACCTCCGGCTCCACCGGCAAGCCCAAGGCCGTCGTCGTCACCAATGCCGGGCTGGCCTCGCTCGCGCACGAGCAGATGCATCTGTTCCACGTCACCGATTCCGCACGCACGCTGCACTTCTCGTCGCCGAGCTTCGACGCCTCGGTGCTCGAGCTGCTGCTCGGCTTCGCCGCGGGCGCCACCATCGTGGTCGCACCGGCCGGAATCTTCGGCGGCGCGGAACTGGCGGCCCTGCTGCGCGCGGAACGGGTCACCCACGCCTTCGTCACCCCCGCCGCCCTGGCCACCGTGCCCGCGGACGACCTGCCCGCGCTCGAGGCCGTCATCGTCGGCGGCGAAGCGTGCCCGGAGGACCTCGTCCGGATCTGGACCGATCCCGAATCCCGGCCCGCCCCGGCGGCTCCGCGCCGCATGCACAATATGTACGGCCCGTCCGAGGCCACCGTGGCCGCCACCGCCACCGGCCCCATGGCGGCCGGGCAGCCGGTGCCCATCGGCCTGCCCGTGCGCGGTATGCGGCTGTTCGTCCTCGACCCGCGCCTGCACCCGGTCCCGCCGGGCGTGGCGGGGGAGCTGTACCTGTCCGGTCCCGGCCTGGCCCGCGGCTACCTGGGCCGGAACGGGCTCACCGCGCAGGCCTTCCCGGCCAACCCGCACGGCCGACGCGGCGAACGCATGTACCGCACCGGGGATCTCGTGGTCGCCGACGGCACCGGACAGCTGCGCTTCCTGGGCCGCGCCGACGATCAGATCAAGATCCGCGGCTTCCGCATCGAACTGCGCGAGATCGACCATGTGCTGGCCTCCCATCCAGGAGTCACCCGCGCCCTCACCATCGTCCACAATGACGAGCGCGGAATCCCGCGCCTGGTCACCTATCTCACCGCCGACGCCGAGCTCGACATGGCCGCGGTGCTCGACACCGCGCGCGGTCGCCTGCCCGGCTATATGGTGCCCTCGGCGCTGACCGTGCTGGAGCAGCTGCCGCTCGGCCCGACCGGCAAACTGGACCTGAAGGCCCTGCCCGCACCGGATTTCGTGGCCGTCGCCCCCTCGCGCGCCCCCGAAACCGAATTGGAGCAGCAGGTCGCGCAGGTCTTCGGCGCCGTGCTCGGCACACCCGTGCACGGCGCGGAGGACAACTTCTTCGAAATCGGCGGCAACTCCCTGCTCGCCACCCGCCTCACCGCCGCCCTGCACGGGGAATTCGGGGTGGAGCTGCCGGTGCGCGCCATCTTCGAGGCGCCCACCGTGGCCGGGGTGGCCGCGCGGCTGGCGGAAGCGCCCCGGACGCAGCGGGCGGCGCTGGCTGTGCATGCCCCGCGTCCGGAACGCATCCCACTGTCGCTGCCGCAGCAGCGCCTGTGGTTCCTCAATAGATATTCTCCCGAATCCAGCGCCTACAACATTGCTTTCGTGCTTCGGATCGACGGCGATCCGGATGTCACGGCCCTGCAGGCCGCCCTCGCCGACGTGGTGGAGCGCCACGAGGTGCTGCGCACCGTCTTCCCCGAGGACGCGCACGGCGCCCGGCAGGAAGTCCTGGAGACCGCCCGCTGCCTGCCGGTGCTGGAGGCCGTGGAAACCGACGACGTCGGCGCCCGCACCACACTGCGCTCGCTGGCCCGGCGCGGCTTCGACCTGACCCGCGACATCCCGCTGCGAATGACCTTGCTGCGCACCGGGAACCGGCGGCATCAGCTCGGCATCGTGCTGCACCACATTGCCGCCGACGGCTGGTCGCTCGGCCCGCTCACCCGCGATCTGGCCGTCGCCTACGCCGCCCGCCTCGGCGGGGCGGTGCCGGCCTGGACGCCGCTGCCGGTGCAGTACGCCGACTTCAGCCTGTGGCAGCGCGAAATCCTGGGCCAGGAAACCGATCCGGGCAGCACCGCCGCCACCCAGCTCGCCTACTGGCGGCACGCCCTGGCGGATCTGCCCGAGGAAATGCCGCTGCCCTACGACCGGCCCCGCCCGGCCGAACCCACCCAGCGCGCCGGCGCCGTCCGCTTCGAGGTGCCGGAAGAATTGCAGCGCAAGCTCGACGACATCGGCCGCGCCCACGGCGTCAGCCTGTTCATGATGCTGCGCTCCACCCTGGCCGTGCTGCTGCGGGTGGTCACCGGCGGGCGTGACATTGTCATCGGCACCCCGGTCGCCGGTCGCAGCGACACCCGCCTCGACGAACTGGTCGGCATGTTCGTCAATACCCTGGTGCTGCGCTCGGACGTGGATCCGGACCGCAGCTTCGCCGAACTGCTGCAGGCCGACCGCGATACCGAACTCGCCGCCATGGCCAATGCCGAGGTGCCGTTCGAACGCATCGTGGAGGAATTCGGCAGCGGCAGCGGCGGATTACGGCCCACCCTGCAGGTGGCGCTCACCGTGCAGGACACCCCGCTGCCCGCGCTGCAACTGCCCGGCTTGGCCCTGCAGGCCGAGGAACTCGATATCGCGCTCGCCAAGTTCGATCTGGAACTGCGGGTACTGCCCGCCGACCGCAATGCCCCGGCCGCGGAGGCCGGCGATCGGGTCTTCGAATTCGTCTACGCCGCCGAACTGTTCGACCAGGACACGGTGCAGACCCTGGCCGAGCGCCTCGTGCAGGTCTTCGAGGCGGTCACCGCCGATCCGCGGGTCCGCATCCGCGATATCGACGCCCGCACCGAGCTCGAACGCGAATTGCTCACCCCCGCCTGGGGTCCCGCGCCGGAACCCCAGTGCAGCCTGGCCGCCTACTTCGCCGCCACCGCGCACCTCAACCCGGACCGGATCTTCCTGCGCTCCGGCGATACCGAACTCAGCTACGAGAACGCCGACGTGTACTCGAATCGCCTGGCGCGCGCCCTCATCGCCCGCGGTCTGGGCCCGGGCGACCGGATCGCGCTGGGCCTGACCCGTTCGGTGGAATCGGTGCTCGCCATGCTGGCCGTGGCCAAGTCCGGCGCGGCATTCGTCCCGGTCGACCCCAACTATCCGGCCGATCGGGTGCGGCACATGCTGGCCGACTCCGGCTGCCGGGTCGGGGTGAGCATGAGCGACTCCGTGGACCGGCTCTACACCGCCGCCGGCGATCACATCATCGAATGGCTGGCGCTGGACAATCCGGCCCTGCTCGACGAATTGGAGATCCTCGACGAGGGCCCGATCACCGATGCCGACCGCACCGCCACCCTGTGGACCGCGGACCTGGCCTACGTGATCTACACCTCCGGCTCCACCGGCCGACCCAAGGGCGTGGCCGTCACCCACGGCGGCCTGTCCAACTTCGCCGACGAACTGCGCGACCGCATGCGGGTGGACCGGGAATCGGTCACCATGCACTTCTCCTCGCCGAGCTTCGACGCGGCGCTGTTCGATCTGCTGCTCGCCGTCGGCTCCGGGGCCACCATGGTCATCGTCCCGCCCGATATCTACGGCGGCGACGAACTGGCCGCGCTCATAGAGGCCGAGCAGGTCACCCACACCTTCATGACCCCCGCCGCGCTGGCCACCATCGACCGGGACAGCTGGGCGCTGCCGCACCTGCGCGCCATCATGGTCGGCGGTGAGGCCTGCGGGCCGGAACTGGTGGCGCGCTGGGCGCCCGGCCGCACCATGTTCAACGGGTACGGGCCCACCGAGACCACGGTGGTCATCACCATCGCCGCGCTCACACCGGGACAGCCGGTCACCATCGGCACCCTGGTCCGCGGTGCGCGGGCGCTGGTCCTCGACGAACGGCTCCGGCCGGTCCCGGTCGGCGTCCCCGGCGAGCTGTACGTCGGCGGACAGGGCACGGCGCGAGGCTATTTCGATCGCCTCAGTCTCACCGCGGCCCGGTTCGTGGCCGACCCGTACGGTCCCGAGGGCGCGCGCATGTACCGCACCGGCGATGTGGTGCGCTGGACCGCCGATGGCGAACTGGTGTACCTGGGCCGCAGCGACCATCAGGTCAAGGTGCGCGGCTTCCGCATCGAACTCGGCGAGATCGACGCCGTGCTCACCACCCATCCGGCGATCCGGTTCGCGCACACCGAGGTTCGCGAGATCGCCGGCACCCCGCGCATCGTGTCCTATGTGCAGCTCGGCGGCGTCGAGCAGCACGGCATGGTGGGGGAGGCGGCCGCGGTCGCCTTCGATCCCGAAGAGCTGCGGGCGCACTGCGCGCAACGCCTGCCCGCCCATATGGTTCCGGGCAGTTTCACCCTGCTCGACCACATCCCGCTCACCCCGGTCGGCAAACTCGACCGCGACGCGCTGCCGCAACCCCAGGCCGTCGTCGCGGTGGTCTCCCGCGATCCGGAGACCGAGACCGAACGCCTGGTCGCCGAGGTCATGGGCGATCTGGTCGGGGCCGAAGCCCTCGGCGCGGACGACAGCTTCTTCGAGGTCGGCGGAAACTCGCTGCTGGCAACGCAATTGGTGGCGCGCCTGGCGGCCGCCACCGGCGTCCGCCTGGAGGTGCGGGCGGTGTTCGCCGCGCCCACCGTGGCCGGACTCGCCGCCGCGCTGGACACCGGCACCAGCTCGGCCGAACTGCGGCCGGAGCCGCGTCGCCGCACCCGCCCGCAACGCATTCCGCTGTCGGCGGCCCAGCGCCGGCTGTGGTTCCTGGAGAAGTTCAATGCCTCCGGTGATCCCGGAGAAGCCTTGGGCGCCTACAATATTCCGGTCGCACTGCGGCTCACCGGGCAGCTCGACGTCGCAGCCCTGCGCGCCGCGCTGCACGCCGTGCAGGCCCGGCACGAAACGCTGCGCACCGTGTTCCCCGAGATCGACGGCGAGCCCTGCCAGCACGTGCTCGATCCGAGCGACGCCGCGGCCTCGCTGCCGTTGCGCACCGTCAGCGCCGCCGATGTGAACATCGAAATCCGCCGACTCGCCTCGGCCGCTTTCGATCTCAGCTCGATGGCCCCGCTGCGCGCCGCGCTGCTGCGCGTCACCGGCGCCGCCGACGACGAGCACATCCTCGTCATGGTGGTGCACCACATCGCCATGGACGGCTGGTCGCTGCAACCCCTCGCTGCCGATGTCGCCGCCGCCTACCGCGCCCACACCGGCGGGGAAGCGCCGCAGTGGCCCGAATTGCCCATCCAGTACGCCGATTACACGATGTGGCAGCAGGATGTGCTGGGGCGCGAGGACGATCCGGAATCGGTCATCAGCCGCCAGCTGGACTACTGGCGGCGCGCCCTCGACGGCATTCCGGAACTGCTCGCCGTGCCCGCCGACCGGCCGCGCCCGCCGGTGCCCAGCTATCGCGGCGGCATCGTCGAATGCGATATCGACTCCTTCACCCACCGTGAACTGCGGGTGCTGGCGGCCGAACACGGCGTCACCATGTTCATGGTGCTGCACGCGGCCCTGGTCGCGCTGCTGCACCGGCTCACCGCCAGCGACGATGTCACGGTCGGCACGCCCATCGCCGGGCGCGGCCATCCGGCGCTCGACCGGATGGTCGGCATGTTCGTCGGAACCCTGGTGCTGCGCACCGAGATCGAGAGCGGGGCCGCCTTCGGCGATCTGCTGCGCACGGTGCGCGACACCGATCTGGAAGCCTTCGCCCACGCCGACGTCCCGTTCGAACGCCTGGTGGAGGTGCTCAATCCGGTGCGCTCGCAGGCGCATCACCCCATGTTCCAGGTCATGCTGTCGGTGCAGAACCAACCGCTGCGGGTACTCGAACTGCCGGGCCTGCGCATCGAAGCCGACGACGCCGACCCGGGCATCGCCAAATTCGATCTGCAGTTCACGCTGACCGAATCCTGGACGCGCAACCGCGAACCCGACGGCATCACGGTGGCCGTCAACTACGCCGCCGACCTGTTCGACGAGGCGACGGCGCAGAAGCTGGCCCGGCGCTTCGTGCGGCTGCTCGGGGCCGCGGCCGCCAATCCGGCCACGGCCGTGGGTGATCTGGAACTCCTGGACTCCGCCGAATGGTCGGCCCTGGCGCCTGTCCGCGGCGCGGAGGCCGGGCTGCCCATCACCTTCCCGGAGGTGTTCGAGGCCGCCGCCAACCTCAACCGCCAAGCCGTGGCGGTGCGGGCGGCGGGCACCCAGATCTCCTACGACGCCCTCGACCGCTGGACCAACCGGCTCGCCCGGGTCCTCATCGGCTACGGCGTCGGCCCGGAAACCCTGGTCGCCATGGGTATTCCGCGCTCGGCCGAATCGGTGGCCGTCATGCTGGCCATCGCCAAGGCCGGCGCGGCGTTCGTGCCCATCGACCCCACCTACCCGGAACAGCGCATCAGCCACATGCTGCTGGATTCCGGTGCGGCCGTGGGCATCACCTTGTCCGCGCACCGCGAGCGCATGCCCGACGGGGCCAACTGGACCGTCCTGGACGCACCGTCGTTCCGGCGGCGGGTGCTCACCACCTCCGACGCGCCCATCACCGACGCCGAGCGCATCGCGCCGCTGCGCATGGACAACCCGGCCTACGTCATCTACACCTCCGGGTCCACCGGCATCCCCAAGGGCGTGGTCGTCACCCACGGCGGCCTGTCCAACTTCGCCGCCGAAACCGCGCAGCGCTTCGACGTCGGACCCGGCTGCCGCGTACTGCACTTCGCCACACCGAGTTTCGACGCCGCCATGCTCGACCTGCTCTTCGCGCTCGGCGGCGCCGCCACCCTCGTCATCACCCCGCCCGGGGTCGTCGGCGGCGCGGAACTCGGGCAGGTGTTCATCGAAGAAGGCATCACCCACGCCTTCATCACCACCGCCGCGCTCGGCACCGTCGACCCGACCGGGGTCACCGCGCTGCGGCACATACTCGTCGGCGGTGAGGCGCTGCCGCCGGACCTGGTCACCCGCTGGGCGCCGGGCCGCAGGTTCTACAACGTGTACGGGCCCACCGAGACCACCATCGTCACGGTGATCTCGCAGCCCATGACACCGGGCTGCCACATCACCATCGGCGGGCCCATCCGCGGGGTCGGCGCGTCCGTTCTGGACGGCCGTCTGCACCCGACCCCGGCCGGGGTCACCGGCGAACTGCATCTGGCCGGTGCGGCTCTGGCGCGCGGCTATCTGCGGCGGCCCGGGCTCACCGCCCAGAAGTTCGTGGCCAATCCGTTCGGCAAGCCCGGCGAACGCATGTACCGCACCGGCGATCTGGTGCGGTGGGTGGAGAAGTACGGCCGCACCAGGGATCTGGAATACGTGGGCCGCACCGACCATCAGGTCAAGATCCGCGGCTTCCGCATCGAACTCGGCGAGATCGACGCGGCGCTGGCCAAACACCCGTCGGTGGAGTTCGCCACCACCATCGGCCATCGCACCCCCGCCGGATCGACCGCCCTGGTGTCGTATGTGAAGCCGCGCAACGGCACCGCGCCCACCCCGCTCCAGCTGACCACGCACGTCGCCCAGCTGGTGCCCAATTACATGGTCCCGCAATCGATCATGCTCCTGGATCGGGTGCCGCTCTCGCCGGTCGGCAAGGTGGACCGCAAGGCGCTGCCCGAACCGGTCTTCGCCGCCCGCGAGGGCTACCGGGCGCCGTCCGGGCCCATCGAGGAGGCGCTGTGCCGGGCCTTCGCCGATGTGCTCGGCGTCGAACAGGTCGGCGCGGACGACGGGTTCTTCGAACTCGGCGGCAACTCGCTGCTCGCCACCAAGGTGGTCGCGCACGTGCGCGCCGAGGGCATCGACGTGCCCGTGCAGGCCATGTTCGGCGAATCCACCCCGGCCGCCATCGCCCGCCGGCTCGCCGACGTGCACGGCGACGCCGACGCCGCCCTGGCCGCGGCGCTGGGACCGGTGCTGCCGCTGCGGCCCATCCACGAACCCGGGGTGCCGCCGCTGTTCTGCATCCACCCGGCCATCGGACTGTCCTGGTGCTTCGCCGGACTGCTGGCCCAGCTGCCGCCCGAGCAGCCGGTCTACGGTCTGCAGGCCCCGCACGTGCACGGGGAGGAAGGCCACCGCTCCATTGCCGAAGCCGCGAAATACTATGTGGCGCATATGAAATCGGTGCAGCCGGAAGGGCCGTACCATGTGCTGGGCTGGTCGCTGGGCGGTCTCATCGCCCACGAGGTCGCCGTGCAGTTGCAGGAGGGCGGCGACGAGGTGGCGCTGCTCGCGCTCATGGACAGCTTCCGGCTCTCCGACGAATGGCTCGACCGCGCCCGCCCCGGAATCGCCGATATCATCGGCGAATTCGGCAGCGACCTGCTCGGCGACGCCGCCGATATCGACCCGCGCATCAACCTGCACGAAGCGGTGGAGCTGCTGCGCAACCGGCCCGGCGCGTTCGCGGCGCTCACCACCGAGCACCTCGAACGCATCTACAGCGGGTTCATCGACGGCGCCATGCTCGCCAATGCCTTCCACCCGCGCGTCTTCGACGGCGATCTGCTGTTCTTCACCGCCGCCGAGGACGAGGTCAACCGCGCCGATCCGGAGCGCTGCGCCGCCGCCTGGGAACCGCACGTCACCGGCGTCGTGCACGATCAGCTGGTGCGCTGCCGGCACTCGGGAATGACCACGCCCGAATCGCTGTCGGTCATCGGCCCGGTACTGCGAGAGTTCCTGCGGCACAGCGCCGACGGGGCCGTCCGCGCCGAGCGGGAGGACGCCCGATGAGCCTCGCGGTGGAAGTCCTGGGACTGGTCAAGTACTACGGCAAGGTGCGCGTGCTGGACGGCATCGACCTGGAGATCCCGTCCGGCACCGTCATGGGGCTGCTCGGCCCCAATGGGGCGGGCAAGACCACCACGGTCCGCATTGTCACCACCCTGCTACGCCCGAGCGCGGGCGAGGTCCGCATCGCGGGCGTCGACGTGCTCGAGAACCCGGCGCGCGCCCGCACCCGCCTCGGCCTGTCCGGGCAGTACGCGGCCATCGACGCCAACCTGACCGGATTCGAGAACCTGCGCATGGTGGCCCGGCTCTACGGCATGACCCACAAACGCGCCGCCGACCGCGCCACCGAACTGCTCACCGCCCTCGGCCTCGACCACGCCGCCGGGCGGCGCGCCGGCACCTACTCCGGCGGCATGGCCCGGCGCCTGGACCTGGCGGGCGCCCTGGTGTGCCGCCCGCCGGTGGTGGTGCTCGACGAACCGACCACCGGCCTCGACCCGCGCGGACGGCTCGATATGTGGCGGGTCATCGGCGAACTCGTCGACGACGGCACCACCGTCCTGCTCACCACCCAGTACCTCGAGGAGGCCGACCTCCTCGCCGACCGCATCACCGTCATCGACCGCGGCCGCGTCATCGCGCGCGGCTCCGCCGACGAGCTCAAGACCTCCATCGGCGGCGACAAACTCACCGTCACCCTCGCCGCCGGGCAGGATCCGAAACCCGCCATGCGGGTGCTCTCCGGGGTCGGCATCGGCGAACCGGCCCACGATCCGGGCGCGGACACGGTGACCGTCGTGGTCGGCGACTCCACCCGCACCATGGTCGAGGCCCTGCGCCGGCTCGACGACGCCGGCGTCTGCGTGGTCGACGCCTCGGTGCACCGCCCCAGCCTCGACGACGTATTCCTTTCTCTCACCGGCAAATCCGCCGACCGCAAGTTACGCGCCCGCACCACCGACACCGTGCAAGAGGAGATCCTGTCGTGACGACCCTGACCGCCGACCCCGCGGCCAGACCGGCCGAGCCCGGGCGCACCCGCGCCCCGGCTCCCATCCTGTTCCCCCGCGTCTTCCGCGACAGCGCCATTGTCGCCTACCGCAACCTGCTCACCATCCTGCGCGTCCCCACCCTCCTGGTGACCGCCACCATCCAGCCGCTCATGTTCGTCTTCCTGTTCGCCTACATCTTCGGCGCCTCCCTGGGCGGCAGCCAGTACCGCGAATTCCTGCTGGCCGGAATCTTCACCCAGACGGTCGCTTTCAACGCCGCCTTCACCACCGTCGGCCTGGCCAACGACCTGCACAAGGGCATCATCGACCGCATGCGCACCCTGCCCATGTCCCGCCTGGCGGTTCTCATGGGCCGCACCCTGTCCGACCTGGTCGTGAACATCCTCGCCCTGGCCGTCATGGTCGGCTGCGGCTACGTGGTCGGCTGGCGCATCAACGGCGGAATCGCCGACGCCGCACTCGCTTTCGGCGTCATCCTGCTCTTCGCCTTCGCCATGTCCTGGGTAGGCGCCATCACCGGCCTCATGTCGCCGAGCGTGGAAGTGGCCCAAAGCGCCGGCCTCATCTGGCTTTTCCCCCTGACCTTCATCTCCTCGGCCTTCATCTCCGCCGAAACCCTCCCCGGCCCCCTGCGCGCCATCGCGGAATGGAACCCCATCACCGCCGTATCCGCCGCAGGCCGCAAGCTATTCGACAACGGCTCACCCCCGACCTTCACCCCCGCCCAAGGCTGGCCCGCCGATCACTGCGTCGAATACGCGATCATGTGCTCGGTGGGGATCCTGCTCATCGCCATGCCCCTGGCGCTGCTGCAATACCGCAAGGTCGCCAGTCACTGAGACGCGAATACTGTGCGGCAGCGGCCATTCCGGCCGCTGCCGCTGTCGTATCGGCTAGCATGATCGTGGGGTCCGGCGGTAAAAGGAAATACCGCCATGCAGTTGATACCCGGAGCCAGCGCCATCGGGCGTGGTTTCAATATCCTCGGTACCTACAGCAGCCGCTCACTCATGCCGCAAATCGTCGATCTAGGAAGTGACAACCGGCTTTTCGAATATCCACCCACCGGATTGATCTACGCGGTCCCGGAGAACAGCTATCCGGTCGAGTCCACCCACACCACCGGATCGTCCTACGTCTACAAGACGGTCGAGGCTTTCCAGTCGCACTTCGCGACCAAGGCGCAGGTATCGGCGTCCTATGGCGCGTTCAGCGGGCAATTCAATCTCGCCTACGGCAATACGGTCAACACCGATCAGTCTTACTACTACTGCGGTTACGAATCCGACTTCACCGCATGGGAACTGAATCTCAACAGCACCTCGCAACGGTGGCTGTCCCCGGATTTCGTGGAAGACCCCGACGTCCAGAATCTGCCGACCACCTTCACCCCGCAGAATCAAGAGCGATTCTTCGCGGTATTCCGCAAGTGGGGAACCCATCTGGTCACCCAGGTCATCGTCGGCGGCAGCCTCGACTACTACGAGGCGGTGCAGACGTCGTACTCCTCGGATCTCACGAAGATCAACTACAATGTCCAGCTCGAGTATCAGGCCGTATTCACCTCCAGCAAAGCCGAATCCCAGACCGAATGGGAACAGCTCACCAAGACCTGGGCCGACAGCCGCCAGGTCACCGTGAGCGCCACCGGCGGCGACAATTCCGTGCTCAATGCCCTCAACCCCGGCTACGGCGACTCCGATGTCGGCATCTTCGACAAGTGGTCCTCGGCGGTCATGACGAACCCGGCGGTCATCGAATTCACCCTCAAGCCACTGACCCAGGTGTTCTCCGGCGACCAGGCCGCCGCGGTCTCGCTCGCACTCGAGGCCTACACCAACGGGGCCATCCTGGCCTACGCCGACACCGATTACACGCCCAATGGCGCGCCGGGCGGCGGCCAGGTCAGCACCTCGTGGGGCATCATCGCCAATGGCGATGTGGCCGTGCCGAATCCGGCAGTGAACCCGCCGGCGCCGACAGTGGTCTCGCCGGGCGTGGTCGCCCCCGTCGGCGGCTATCAGATCGCACTGTTCGATCCGCTCACCTTCGAACAGCTGATGGTGCATCTGTACTACCAGACCTACCAGCCCAATTCGCTGACCCCCGACCCGTCCATCTACCAGGCGATGATGACCGACCTCAACGCCGTCACACAGAAGGGCTACATCGCGGCCGTCAGCGGCTTCGCCATCGACCTGCTGAACTACCCCTCGCAGGACTTCCAGCACTGGCTGCTCGGCATCGGCGCGACCATGCAGGGCTGGAAGAAGTTCGTCGGCTATCCGGACAAGGGCGGCTCGGCCTGCTACATCGTCCTCGGTCGCCAGGGCGCGGCCCCGGGCATGGCGCTGGAACTGCTGAAAGCCGTGTATTCCCCAAGTGATTGGCTCTCTGATCCGTGGGCGTTCACCATGGATGTCTCCGGCGTCGGCCTCACCTACGGCCGCACCGCGAATACCGTGACCTCCCACCAGATCGTCGGCGCACTACCGCCGGTCCAGGGCAACACCACACCGGACAACGGCAAACCCGGCCACGGAAAACCGGGTCACGGCAAGCCCGGCGGTGATCGGCCCGGGCATGGACGCGATCACCATGGGCGCGGCTGACCCGCGATACCGGGGCCGAGTCCGCGCGTAGGCCGGACTGTCCGGGGCGGACAGCAAAAGGTCCCCCCACACCCGGGTGTGGGGGGACCTTCGTTCTTCGCTGTTACCCGCGGCGGCGGTTCTTCAGCAGTTCCATCCGCTCCTGGAGCAGCTCCTCCAGCTCCTCCTTGGAGCGGCGCTCGAGCAGCATGTCCCAGTGGGTGCGCGGGGGCTTGACCTTCTTGGGCTCCTGGGTGGTGCCCTCGATCAGCACGCCCTCCTGGCCGTTGCGGCACAGCCAGGTCGGGGGAATCTCGGCGTCATCGGCGAAGGGGACGTCGAATTCCTCGCCATTGTCCGTCCGGTACCGCGCCACCCGACGCGGCGCCAGGTCGTGGTCGCGGTCGGTCTCGTAGCTCACCGCTCCGAGCCGACTGCCCCGGAGTACGCGATCTGCCATGAGTGCGGTCCCTTCTCGCCTGTCGGCAACGTCTAGTTCAGTTCAGCGCTTCCGTGTTCATCAACGCTCGAGCGCAAGCTGTGGTTCCCGTGGGGAGAACCCCGCCATTCTACCGGCTGGTCGTGAATGCCCTCGTCCGGCGTGCCCCGCCCCCGCGGACGCCGCAAAACCGCTAAGGTCAGCGGTCATGTCGCGACGCCAGTCCTGCATGTGGTGTGGGAGGGAGATCACCGAATCCGAGATGGGGCGTCGCCGACGATATTGCCGGCAATCCTGTCGCCAGCGCGCCTACGAGCATCGAAACAGCGTGAAGGGCACCGGTATTCCCGAGGACTCGGTGGTGCTGTCCGCGCAGGAGGTGGCCGATCTGTCCGATCGCTGGTTCGCGGCCCGCTGCGCGGCCGAGGACGTGGCCACGGCGGTCGCTGAGGGGGCGGATTCCATCGAGCTCGCCGATCTCACCGCGATATTGGTGAAGCTGGCACGCGACGCGGAACGGCTGCGCTGAACACCGCCGCGGTGCGGTCGCGGCGGGCGTAGACCAGGCCGATACCGGCGGCGGTCAGGGCGGTGAGCAGGCCCAGGGCGGCCAGGGTCAGGCCGTCCGGTGCGGTCACGGGCTGCCCGCGCAGCGCCTGCCACAGCAGGATGCCCATCAGCCCGGCAATGCCGAAGGCCAGGACGCCGATCAGGTTCGCGCGGGTGCGTTCACTGCGCAGCCACGGCACCTGGGGCGCGAACTTGGCCAGCAGGATCGCGGCGACGATGAGCAGCTGAATCCCGTGAATGCCGACGAAATGGGAGATGCGGATGTCGCCGCCCGCGGTGCTCCAGTGCGTGACCGGCATCCCGTCGACACCGTCGCGCACCGTGGGCTGTCCTTCCATGACGGTGTGCCCGGCGGACAGGCTCACCGGATTGCCGGCGGCATCGGTGACCTCCTGTTTGCCGGTGCCCGGCACCACGGCGTAGCCCAGCGCCATGGTCGCCACCGCGATGCCCAGCCCGGCCTTGATGGCGCGGGTGGTGGGCAGATCGGTGACCCGCTGCCACGAAAGGATCACGGCGATCACGAGATTCGCGCCGAACAGCCCCAGCACCCCGGACGCGAAGACCATCTGCCCGATGCTGTTGACCGAATCGGTCTGCTTATTGAAGTGGCTGAAGGTGCCGCGCGCCGCCTGTACCGTGACGAATCCGACGTCCACGATGGCGGTGAGCGCGAACAGCGTCCCCATCCACCTGGTGACGCGCTGCCCGCGATGCGGGAACGACAACAGCCAGGCGAGCGTGCCGGTGTACAGCGCCATGGCGATGGCGAACTTGAGCGGTTTGAGCCACACCGATTCCTGCAGCAGCAGGCGATCGTCGATTGCCATGGCGCACAGGGAGAACAGGGCCAGCGCCGTCATGACGGCCGTGGTGGCGAGCAGCGGGCGATGCAGCCGGCGGGCGGCGGGAACCGGGGGAGCGGTGGTCATGATCGCGACGCTATGACCGGGCGGCGATACGCCACGTCCCCCGGCGGTGGGGTTCGCACGTAGTACTCGGGTATGAGCCGAGCCTCGCGCGCTACCCGGGTCCGGGGGACGTGCGGTTGTTCAGTTGATCGGCGCCGCGCCCCGGGAACCCCTCATCGATTCCCGGTGTGCGGCAAGAGAACCGGTGTCAGTCGACGGGCGCGCCGACATCGACGCCACGACCGGCCAGCCACGGCATCGGGTCGATGGGGCCGCCCTCGGTGTGCACCTCGTAGTGCAGGTGCGGGCCGGTGGAGTAGCCGCGGCTGCCCACGGTGGCGATGTGATCGCCCGCGCGCACCTGCTGGCCGACCTGCACCAGGATGTCCTGCATGTGGCCGTAGACGCCGATGGTGCCGTCGTCCTGCTGCACGCGCACCCACAGGCCGAAGCCCGAGGCCGGACCGGCCTCGATGACGGTACCGTCGGTGGCGGCCAGAATCGGGGCTCCGAAGCCGTCGGCGAAGTCCAGGCCGGCGTGCATGGCGCCCCAGCGCATGCCGAAGCCGGAGCTGAGCGGTCCGGCGACCGGGCGCACGGTCTTGGGGCGGGCCTGCTCGAGCTGCAGGCCATTGAGGAAGTTCAGCACCTCCGGCGGCACGATCTGCGGGATCTGCGCTTCCGGCGGGGTGAAGGCGACGGGCAGGGCCTGGGCGGCCTGGGTGACGAGCTGGTCCGTCGGAGCCCCGGCGGCGCGCTGATCGGCGGCGGCGAGCACGCTCAGGGAGGCGCTCACGACGGCGGTAACGGCCACGGCACGGGTAGCGGCCGTTCGATACCGACCCCCGGCCTTGAGGCTGCGAGATAACGGAACGGTTACGGGCATGCACCGAATGTATGGGAGCGTGATGGTCGTTTCGAAACCCTGTTGTTACCGTCACAGCGGTACAAAAGCCCAGGTCGAGTATTACGGCTAGATAACGACACGCCGGTAATTTCAGGATGACCTTGGGAAATGCTGAGAATCCTTGTATTGACCGACATGCCGGTCCAAGAGCATACTATTTAAGTGCCCACTAACGGAGTGAAAGTGCTGAGCGCACTCGCCGACCCCACCCGCCGGGCCGTTTTCGAGGCCTTACCCCAAGGCTCCAGGTCAGTGGGGGATTTGGCGGCCGCGGTGGGCGTGAGCAGCTCGGCGGTCTCGCAACATCTGAAGGTCTTGCGGGAGGCCAAGCTCGTCATGGTGCAACCGGCAGGCAACCACCGCCTCTACTCCCTGGACCCGCGTGGCCTCGCCGATGCACGCGACTATCTCGAACAGTTCTGGCCCAGCGCCATCGCCGCCTACTCAGCCGCCCTGTCCAGCGCCCGCGCCGATCTCGCGGATATGTAAGGAGAGCCATCCACCCCGAATCAGCATCCCTGTAATCGGGGTCAAGGGGCGGAGCCCCTTGT
>NZ_JBHXVO010000040.1:0-56184 GCF_042672265.1 Nocardia sp. NPDC127526
GGGGCGTAAACACCTTTTTATTTGGGGGGGCCCACCCATATCGCTCGGGGGGGGCTCTCGGGGGGGATCCCCCCCCCACCCCCGGGGGTGTGGCGGGGGGGGCGCGCCCCCCACACCCCCGGGGATGGAGCGGGCCTTGCGCCCAACACCCTCGAAAAAGACGTGCGAACTACCGGGGGTTCAGCGGTAGCGTGACCCTCATGTCGGAACTCAAAGAGAAGCTGCGTGCGGACATGACCGCTGCGATGAAGGCAAAGGACGCGCTGCGCCTCGGCACGCTGCGCATGCTGCTGGCCGCGATCCAGAACGCCGAGGTCGCCGGAGCCCAGGCGCGTGAGCTCACCGACGCCGATGTGATCGCCGTGCTCTCCAAAGAAGCCAAGAAGCGCAACGAGGCCGCCGTGGTGTACGAGCAGGCCGGGCGCGGCGAACTCGCCGCCAATGAGCGCGCGGAAGAGGCCGTCATCGAGGAGTACCTGCCGACCCCGCTGACCGAGGCCGAGGTCGCCGATATCGCCGACACCGCTATCGCGGATGTCGCCGAGCAGATCGGTGAGCGCCCGGGCATGAAGCAGATGGGGCAGGTCATGAAGATCGCCACCGCTCTGGCGGCCGGGCGTGCGGACGGCTCGCGCATCTCCGCCGCGGTGAAGGCGCGGCTCTGAACCAGAACGCGAAGAGGCCCCTCATCCGCTGGATGAGGGGCCTCTGTCGCTATCTGGGGATCGGGATGGGGATGGGGATGGGCGGGAGCTGGATTCCGGGCAGGCCGGGGAGGGTCGGCACCGGGGCGGCGGGTTGCGGCGGCGGGATCTGGGTGCCGTCGCTGACGTAGACCGTGATCACCGAGCCGGGGATGGCCGAGCCGTCGGGGGAGATGCTGAGGACGGTTCCCTTGGCCGCGCCGGGGGCGGAGGCGATCGAGACCTGGAAGCCGGCGCCGATGAGCGTGGAGGTGGCCTCGGCTTGCGTCATGCCGATGACGTCGGGGATCTGTGAGTTGTTCGCGCCTCGCACGTACTTGTCGTCCAGCGGCGGCAGGCCCGCGGGCGGGAAGCGATCCAGCACGTTCTTCATGGCGCCCAGCCAGGTGCGCGCCGGTTCGTTACCGCCGAACAGGTTGCCGCTGCCGCAGTTCCGCAGCGGGAACGAGCAGATCTCGCCCGGGGTCGGGCTGTCGCCGTAGATGTAGGCCGCGCCCGCGAAGGAGTTGGTGAACGCCAGGAAGGCCGAGGAGCGGTGGCTCTCGGTGGTTCCCGTCTTGGCGGACAGCGGCGCGTTCCAGCCCACCGCGCGGGCGGCGCCGGCCGCGGTGCCGCTCACGTCGTCCTTGCCGAGGGCATTGGCGAGGGTATTGGCCAGCCCGGGCTCCACGACCTGCTCACAGGCCTGCTGGGTGAGCGGAACCGTCTTGCCGTTGCGGTCCACGACCTCCCGGATCGGGGTGGGCGGGCACCACTTGCCGCCGGAGGCGATGGTGGCCGCCACATTCGACAGCTCCAAGGGGTTGATCGCGACCGGGCCCAGGGTGAACGAACCCAGGTTCTGGTCCTTGATCATGTCGGCCAGGCTCTGATTGCCGTGTCCGGAGGTGCCGGGCTGGGTGTAGGACCGCATGCCCAGGCGCACCGCCATATCCACGGTCGGGGTGACGCCCACCGACTGGATCAGCTTGACGAACGCGGTGTTCGGCGAGGTCGCGAGCGCCTCGGTCACCGACATGGGCGACTTGTAGGCGCCGGCGTTCTTGACGCAGTAGGTCTCGGCGGGGCAACCGGGCGTCCCCGAGTTGCCCATGCCCTTGGCGGCGAAGGAGCCGGGCACGTCCAGCTGCGCGCTGATGCCGAGCCCCTTCTCCATGGCCGCGGCCGTGGTGAAGATCTTGAACACCGACCCGGCGCCGTCGCCGACCATCGAATACGGCTGCGGCTGCACGGTTTCGTTGGCGTCGCCGTTGAGCCCGTAGGTGCGGCTGGAGGCCATGGCCAGCACCGGATGCGAATCCTGGCCCGGGGCCACGATATTCATGACCTGGGCGATATCCGGCAGATTCGGGTCGGCGTTCTGCACGACCGAGGCCTTCACCGCGTCCTGCACCGCCGGATCGAGGGTGGTGCGAATCAGGTACCCGCCCTTGTCGAGCTGATCGCGGCTGATACCGGCATTGGCCAGGTACTGCATGGCGTAATCACAGAAGAACCCGCGGTCCTGGGCGGCGATGCAGCCGCGCGGCAGCCCCTTGGGTTCCGGCAGCACGCCGAGCGGTTCGGCCTTGGCCTTGCGGAATTCCTCGGCCCGGCTGGGGATGTTCTGGATGAGCGTGTCCAGCACCGTGTTCCGCCGCTCCAGCACGCCCTGCGGGTTGGTGTAGGGGTTCAGCTTGGAGCTGGACTGCACCATGCCGGCCAGCATGGCCGACTGCACGATGTTCAGATCCTTGGCGTCGATGCCGAAATAGGTCTGTGCGGCGTCCTGGATGCCGTAGGAGGAGTTGCCGAAGGGCACCAGGTTCAGATACCGGGTGAGGATCTCGTCCTTGGTGAGTTCCTTCTCCAGCGTGAGCGCCATCCGGATCTCGCGGATCTTGCGGGCGGGCGTGGTCTCGATGGCGGCGCGGCGTTCGGCGTCGGTCTTGGCGACCACCAGCAGCAGGTAGTTCTTCACGTACTGCTGGTCGATGGTCGAACCGCCCTGCTGCACTTCGCCACCGGTGGTGTTGGTGAGGAAGGCGCGGAAGGTGCCCTGCCAGTCGACGCCGCCGTGCTCGGCGAAGCGCCGGTCCTCGACGGAGACGATGGCCAGCTTCATATCGTTGGAGATCTTCTCGCTGGGGACCTCGAAGCGGCGCTGCTCGTACAGCCAGGCGAACGGCGTGCCGTTCACATCGACCATGGTCGATACCGCCGGGACCGTGCCCTCCACCAGTTCGGCGGAGACATTGTCGACGGCGTCGGCGGCGCGGTTCGACATATAGCCGAAGCCGCCGGCGAGTGGGAACAGCAGCCCGGCGAGGAGAACGGCGGCCAGGACGCAGCTGCCGGCCAGTCTCGCGAGCGTTCGTGTGATCGGCACGTTCCCTAGCCTAATTGGCCTTCCGGGCAGTCGGCGCCCGCGTGGCTCTGGTGTCAGTTCGTCTCAAAGGTGCCGACTGCCCGGTTTTAGGTGACGAATGCATGGACGGACGTACCAGAAAATCTCGGGACGGTCTTGCGCAAGCCGCACACTCTTACCTAGATTGAGAACCCAGTGTGATAGAGCTAACACTCAAAGTGGAATGTGGTACAGGACGCAGTGGGGTTGGGTAGCTGCGCGCTGTACTCGCGATTCTGGAGCGCCGTGACCCGGTGTTCGGACTGCAAAGGGGCACACCAAATGCACATGACTACCCCGATCGCTCGATTGGACGTGGAGCAGGCCGAAGCGAGAATCGCCTGGGTTTCCCAGGCCCGATGCAAGGAAGTGGATCCCGACCAGCTGTTCGTGCGTGGCGCAGCACAGCGCAAGGCGGCGACCATCTGCCGGCACTGCCCGGTGCTGATGGAGTGCGGGGCTGACGCCCTGGACAACCGAGTCGAGTTCGGTGTGTGGGGCGGCATGACCGAGCGGCAGCGCCGCGCGCTGCTCAAGCAACATCCGGAGGTGACATCCTGGGCCGACTTCTTCCGGGTCCAGCGGTCACAGAAAGTAGCGATGTAACCAAGTATCCCCATAAGCAGAACGGACCGAGCCCGCTTTCGCGGGCTCGGTCCGTTTCTGGGGACAGATCGGGCAAATCGCGCAGATCCGCCGCGTGTCACGCGGATCGCGCCGCGCCCGCCTCGGCCAGCTGATCGCCCACCGCGCGCAGCGCTTCCAGGTCCGCGACCTCGAAGGGCAGCGCGGTGACCGCGGCGATCGGCACGCTGGGATGCGCGCCCGTGAACCGGTGCAGCAGATGCGTTTCGCGCTTGGCGGTCGCCGCCCGGTGCGCGTGAATGCGCAGCACGGCCGCCGCCAGCGCGGCCGGTGTCTCGGATTCGCCGTCGACCGCTGTCTCCGGGGCTAGACGATCGGCCGCGACCTGAGCCTGCTCGGCGGACAGCGAGTTCAACAGCACCGGATGGGTGCGGTTGAGCACCAGACCCGCGAGCGGCATCTTGTCGTGCGAGAGCCGGTCGACGAAGAACGACGCCTCGCGCAGCGCGTCCGGTTCGGCCGCCGCCACCACGATGAAATGGGTGCCCGGCCGCGACAGCATGGCGTAGGTGCGGTCGGCGCGATCCTGGAAGCCGCCGAACATGGATTCCAGCGACTGCAGGAACACCGAGGCGTCCTTGAGCAGCTGCCCGCCCACAATGGTGGAGACGCCGCGCAGCGCCAGGCTCATGGCCCCGGCCACGAACTTCCCGACGCCCCGGCCCGGAGCCATGATGACCCGGATCATCTTGCCGTTCAGGAAGTTCCCCAGGCGCTTGGGCGCGTCCAGGAAGTCCAGCGCATTGCGCGACGGAGGCGTGTCGACCACGATCAGGTCCCACTCGCGCTTGGATGCCAGCTGGCCCAGCTTCTCCATCGCCATGTACTCCTGGGTGCCACCGAAGGAGGACGCGACGGTCTGATAGATCGGATTGGCGAAGATCTGCTCCGCCTTGTCCGGGCTGGTGTGCTCGAGCACCATCTCGTCGAAGGTGCGGCGCATGTTCAGCATCATGGCGAACAGCTCGCCCTTGGCCTCGGGCCCGAGTTCCACCCGCTGCGGCACATTCCCGAGATCGCTGACGCCCAGGGACTGGGCCAGCCGGCGGGCCGGGTCGATGGTGAGAACCACGACCTTGCGGCCCATTTCGGCGGCCCGCAGCGCGATGGCGGCGGCGGTGGTGGTCTTGCCGACGCCGCCGGAGCCGCAGCACACCACGATGCGCGCGGACGGATCGGCGACGATCCGCGAGATGTCCAGCGGGACAGTGCTAGCCGGGACGATCATGGTCAGCGGACCCCCTGTGCGCTCAATACTTCGGCCAGCTCGTAGAGCCCGCCCAGATCCATGCCGTCGGCCAGCGACGGCAGGTACAGCCGGGAGATGTCGACCCGGGCCAGCTCCTCGGCGCTCTCGTCCTGCGCCTGCAGCCGGGTGGAATGCTCGACGGTCTCGGCGACCAGGCCCTGGAAGTCCGCGTCGGACAAGCTGATTCCGGCCTCGGCCAGGCCCGCGCGCAGCGCGTCGGTGTCCAGATCGCCCTCGGCGGCCTTGGCGCGCAGCGACTTCGGCAGATAGCCCTCGCCGGCCCGGTTCACGATGACCGTGCCGATACCCAGGTCGTTGGCGGTGAGCTCGGCAATGGCGTCCGCGGTCTCCTGCACCGGCAGCGCCTCCAGCAGCGTCACCAGGTGGATCATGGTCTGCGGCGAGTGCAGCAGCTTGGACACGCCGTCGGCCTGCGCGGCGATCGGGCCGCCCCCGGCGATCTCGGCCATGGCCTGGGTGACGTCCAGGAAGCTGGCGATGCGGCCGGTGGGCGGTGCGTCGATGACGATTTCGTCGTAGACGGGTTTACCCGACTTGTCGACGCGCACCGCGCATTCCTTGATCTTGCCGGTGAGAATGACGTCCCGCAGACCGGGCGCGATGGTGGTCACGAACTCGATGGCCCCCACCCGCCGCATGGCCCGCCCGGCGAAGCCCAGGTTGTAGAACATGTCGAGGTATTCCAGGAAAGCGTGCTCGACATCCAGGGCCAGCGCGATGACCTCGCCGCCGCCGTCCGCGGTGGCGATCTTGGTTTCGGTGGGCGGCAGCGGCGGCAGATCGAACAGCTGGGCAATGGACTGCCTGCCCTCGACCTCGACCAGCAGCACCTTCCGGCCACCGGCCGCCAGGGCCAGCGCCAATGCGGCCGCGACCGTGGACTTTCCGGTGCCCCCCTTCCCGGAAACGTAATGCAGGCGGGCCTTGTCCGCCCGCTCCGGCCAACCTGCTTCGACCCCCGGCTCAACCGAAACGGGCACTGCTATCGGTACTCCCACGCTCGCGAGCCTATAACTCGTTCCTGATTCCTGCCCAGCACCGAAACGCGACTGTCTGATACACCACTCGTACTTGCGGCCGCTCATTCGCATGTGCGAAGCGCAGGGCAGAATGTCACAGCATGAGTGATGTGACCGTGTGGGAATACGCGACGGTGCCGCTGCTGACGCACGCGACCAAGGCGATCCTGGATCAGTGGGGCGCCGACGGCTGGGAGCTCGTGACGGTGCTGCCCGGCCCGACCGGCGAACAGCATGTCGCGTACCTGAAGCGAGCCAAGAACTGATGGCCGCCGCAACGAACTGGGCCGCGAACCTGGAGAAGCTCGGACTCGAACTGCCGGCCGTCGCGGCCCCGGTGGCCTCCTACATCCCCGCCGTGCGCACCGGCAATCTCGTCTACACCTCCGGCCAGATCCCGGTCGTGAACGGCGAGTTGCCGTTCACCGGCAAGGTCGGGGCCGAGGTGACCACCGAGCGGGCGCAGGAAGCCGCGCAGGTGTGCGCCCTCAATGCGCTGGCCGCCGTGCACGCCCTGGTCGGGCTGGACAATGTGGTGCGGATTGTGAAGGTCGTCGGATTCGTCGCCTCCGCACCGGGATACAACGATCAGCCGGTCGTGATCAACGGCGCCTCCAACCTCCTGGGCGAGGTCTTCGGTGACGCCGGTGTGCACGCCCGCTCCGCCGTGGGCGTCTCGGAACTGCCGAAGAACGTCGCCGTCGAGGTCGAACTCATCGCCGAAGTGCGCTAGCGCGTTCCTACCGGAAGGGTTTGGGGGCAAGCCCCCCAAACCCCCGGGGAATCAACTTGGGGGCCAGCCCCCAGACCCCCGGGAGTTACGTCGGGGCGAGCCCCGAAGCCCGGGGGAATTACGTTGGGGGCCAAAGCCTCCAAACCCCAGAGGACGACAGCATGACCCTCACCCACCCCGCCTATGAGCAGTTGCGGCCGGTCACGCCATCGGCGTCGGTGCTGCTCGCAGACAATCCCAGCGGAATGACGTTGGAGGGAACCAATACCTGGATCCTGCGCGCACCGGGGAGCCCGGACTGCGTGGTGGTCGATCCGGGGCCCAAGGATCGCAAGCACACCGAGGCGATCGTGCGCGAGACCGGCGGGAACATCGCGCTGACCCTCGTCACGCATCATCATCACGACCACACCGGTGGAATCCCGCGCCTGATCGACCAAGCGGGGACGGTGGTGCGCTCGCACGATCCGGAATATCTGCACGGCTCGAATGAGCCGCTGACCCACGGCGAGTCGATCGAGGCGGCCGGGCTGCGGATCACCGTCGTCGCGACACCCGGTCACACCGCGGACTCGGTGAGCTTCCTGGTGGACGGTCCGGATGGCGAGCGTGCCCTGCTCACCGGGGACACCGTGCTCGGCAGCGGGACGACGGTGCTCGAGTCCCGCGACGATGCGCTGGCCGACTATCTGGGCTCCCTGCACACCTTGGTCGAACTCGGCGCCGGCCGGGCGCTGCTGCCCGCGCACGGGCCCGACCATCCCGATGCCGATCCGGTCCTGCGGTACTACCTAGCGCATCGCGAGGAGCGGCTGAACCAGGTGCGCGCGGCCCTCGCGGAACTGGGACCGAACGCCAAGGCGCTGCAGATCGTCGCCAAGGTCTACGCCGACGTGGACAAGCGGCTGTGGCCCGCGGCCCACAGCTCGGTCAAAGCCCAGCTGGCCTATCTGCGTTCACACGGCTGAGCCGCGCGTCCCGCAGGGGCCTGAGAACACGTCGAGACCGGGCCATCACTCCCCGTGAGGCCCGGTCTCTCGCGTCTGTGTCAGCCCGGAGTCAGCGCGCGCGCCGTGCGAGCCGCTCGGAATCCGAGATCAGCACGCTCTTGCCCTCCAGTCGCAGCCAGCCGCGGTGCGCGAAGTCGGCCAGGGCCTTGTTCACGGTCTCGCGGGAGGCGCCGACCAGCTGGGCGATCTCCTCCTGGGTCAGGTCGTGGGTCACGCGCAGCGCGCCCGCTTCCTGAGTGCCGAAGCGCTGAGCCAGCTGCAGCAGCGCCTTGGCGACACGACCCGGAACATCGGTGAAGATCAGGTCGGCCAGGTTGTTGTTGGTGCGGCGCAGGCGGCGGGCGAGCACCCGCAGCAGCTGCTCGGCGATCTCGGGGCGCTGATCGATCCACGCCTTGAGGGCGTCCCGGTCCATGGTGACCGCGCGGACCTCGGTGACGGTGGTGGCCGTCGAGGTGCGCGGACCCGGATCGAAGATCGACAGCTCGCCGAACATGTCCGACGGACCCATGATCGTCAGCAGGTTCTCACGGCCGTCGGGCGAACGGCGGCCGATCTTCACCTTGCCGGAGGTGATGATGTACAGCCGGTCACCGGGCTCACCTTCATTGAAGATGACGTGGCCGCGCGGAAAGTCCACAGGCTGAAGTTGTTTGGCGAGAGCCGCCACCGCGGTGGGCTCTACGCCTTGGAAGATGCCTGCTCTGGCGAGGGCCTCGTCCACGAATGTGCTCCTTATGGGAAATGGCTCTGTCCTGGACCGAAGCGATTCGGCCGACAGTGCAGTCTACTTTGCAATACCGCCGGGTAGTGATAGACACCACGCAGCGAGATCATTCTCCGGCACGCTGTGCTGGTTTTTCGACATGCATAGCCCGATTACGCGACACGCATGTCGACACGCCGCCGACAACCATAAGGAAGATCAGGAACCGTGCCAAAGAGCATTGTCCTGGTTTGTACCAGGTGAGTGTTCAGCAGACCCGGAAAAGTCAACTGGCCTGGGCGACATCCATGCCCTTGGCGGCCGGCCGGGCGCGGCGCGGACGTGCGGCCGCGGCGGGCAGACCCAGTTTCGTGAGGTCACTGACCTCGGCATTCGTGGCTCGATCGAGGTACTGCTGAACCTCCGGGTCCGGCTCGAGGAGCTTCCGAAGCTTGTTCTCGACCCGTTCCATCACCAATGCGAACAGCATCAGCGCTATCGGAAACAGCACCACAGCGAGTCCTTGCATAGGCAGCAGTAAACACGGCGAAGGTCTCAGATGGAACACGGGAGGTGCTCAGCCCGGTTGTCGGGACCGGCTGGTTCCGTAAGGTGGACGCGTGCGTGTCGACAAATCCACCGTGGCCGCGAACGGGTCCGAACCCGGCGGCGTGGCCGTGCCCACCAGCGGCAAAGCAGCCAAGGCGAAGTCGCGCGCCAAGGAGACCAGGCTCGGATTGGTGCGCCGCGCCCGCCGGATGGACCGCACGCTGGCGCAGGCCTTCCCGGACGCGCACTGTGAGCTGGATTTCACCACCCCCCTCGAATTGGCGGTCGCCACAATTCTTTCCGCACAGTGCACCGATGTGCGGGTCAACATGACCACGCCCGCGTTGTTCGCGCGCTATCGCAGCGCCCGCGATTACGCCGAGGCCAACCGCGCCGAGCTGGAGGAATTCATCCGGCCGACGGGTTTCTATCGCAACAAGACCAGCTCGCTGATCGGACTGGGGCAGGCGCTGGTGGAGAAGTACGACGGCGTGCTGCCGCACAAGCTCGAACAACTCGTGGAGCTACCGGGAATCGGGCGCAAGACCGCCAATGTCATTCTCGGCAATGCCTTCGGCGTTCCCGGCATCACCGTCGACACCCATTTCGGCCGGCTGGTGCGGCGCTGGGGCTGGACCGACGAAGAGGATCCGGTGAAGGTCGAGAAGATCGTCGGCGAGCTCATCGAGCGCAAGGACTGGACCATGCTCTCGCACCGGGTGATCTTCCACGGCCGCCGCGTCTGCCATGCCCGCAAGCCCGCGTGCGGCGCCTGCGTGCTGGCCAAGGACTGCCCGTCCTTCGGGACCGGGCCGACCGATCCGGTGACCGCCGCGAAACTGATCAAGGGGCCCGAGACCGAGCATCTGCTCGAACTGGTGGGCCTGTGACGGCAGCGAACAACTGGTGGCGCTGGGCGCTGGCGGGTGTGGTGATCGCCGTGGCCGTGGCCATCGTGGCGGTCAGCGCGCTCGGCGGCGGCGCTGACGAGCGGGCGGGCAGCACCGATCCGGGCGTCACGGCCGAAGCCGTCCCGGCCGCGGATCGCGCCGCGGCGGCGCTCGCCGCCTGCCCGCAACCCACCGGCGCGCCCGTCGGCGACAGCCCGCTGCGCGGGCTCACCCTGGACTGCCTGGCCGACGGCCGCCCCGTCGACCTGGCCGCCGCCCTGGCCGGGAAACCCGCCCTGCTCAATCTGTGGGCGTACTGGTGCGGGCCGTGCGCGGAGGAACTGCCTATGCTGCAACAGTTCTCGCAGCAGGCGGGAGACGCGATCACCGTGCTCACGGTGCACAGCGATCCGGGTATCGCGAAAGGACTGTCTCGGTTGACCGGTCTCGGCATTCACCTACCCGGTGTTGCGGACCCGAATGCTCAGGTACGCAAGGCCGTCGGCGCGCCCGCGGTGCTGCCGATCTCGGTGCTGCTGCGCGCGGACGGCACCGTGGCCAAGGTCGAGGTGCGCGCCTTCACCAGCGTGGACGATATCGCCGGCACCGTCGCCGCCGAGCTGGGAGTGCGGGCGTGAGCGCGGAACCGGCGGAATTCGTACCGGCCCACCCGATTCCGGAATGGCTGCGCGGTATCGCCGAGCACGATCCGGCCGATCCGACCGGGGTGAATCCGGTGCTGCGGCGAACGGCCATGCGCCGCATCGCCGCAGCGGCGTCGCGGCCCCGGCAGGCCTCGGTGCTGGTGCTGTTCGGCGGATCGCCGGACGCCGATCCGGAGGCCCTGGGCGGGCTGCCCGCGGACGCGGACGTGCTGCTGACCCAGCGGGCCGCGACCCTGCGCCAGCACAGCGGCCAGGTCGCCTTTCCGGGCGGCGGGGTGGAGCCCGGCGACGACGGGCCCATCGACACCGCGCTGCGGGAAGCCTGGGAGGAGACCGGGCTCGACCGCGCCGGGGTGGAGCCGTTCGCGGTGCTGCCCAAGATCTTCGTGCCGCCCTCGCGCTTCGATGTGACGCCGGTGGTCGCCTACTGGCGCACGCCCGGCGAGGTCGGGGTGGTGAGCGAGACCGAGGCGGCCCGCGTGGTGCGGGTGCCGATCAAGGATCTGATCGATCCGGCCAACCGTTTCGTGGTGCGGCATCCGCTCGGCTACATGGGCCCGGCCTTCGCGGTCGAGGGCATGCTGGTCTGGGGCTTCACCGCGGGCGTGCTGGCCGGCCTGCTGGCCGTCTCCGGCTGGGAACACGAATGGGACCATCACGATGTGCGTGATCTGCAGGCCTCACTGGCCGCGGTTGGGATGACGTTATGACTGCCTCGGGCTGGCTCGATATCGCGATCGTGCTCCTCGCGCTGCTGGCCGCCACCTCCGGGTGGCGGCAGGGCGCGGTGGCCTCGGCGCTGGCCTTCCTAGGCGTGGTTCTCGGTGCCGTGGCGGGCATTCTCATCGCACCGCACATTCTCATCCACCTGAGCGAGGGCCGCTCCCGGGTGCTGGTCGGCGTGCTGCTGATCGTGGCCCTGGTGATCGTCGGCGAGGTCGCGGGCATGGTGCTGGGCCGCGCGGCCCGCAGCGGTATGCGCGATCCGTTCACCCGCAGCGTGGACAGCGTGGTCGGCGCGGGCCTGCAGGCGGTCGCGGTGCTGGCCACCGCCTGGCTGCTGGCGCTGCCGCTGACCAACTCCTCGCAGCCGGGAATCGCGGCCGCGGTCAAGAACTCCCAGGTGCTGATCAATGTGGACCATGTGGCGCCGGACTGGCTGCGCAAGGTCCCCAATGAGTTCTCCAATCTGCTCAACACCTCCGGCCTGCCGGATGTCATCGGGCCGTTCGGCCGGGTGCCCATCGCCGCGGTGGAGCCGCCGGATCCGAGCGTGCTGCAACTGCCGGTCGCCCAGTCGCTGCAGGGCAGCGTGCTGCGCATCCGCGGTATCGCGCCCAGTTGCCAACGGCAGCTGGAGGGCACGGGTTTCGTGGTCGCGCCGGAGCGCATCATGACCAATGCGCACGTGGTCGCGGGCACCAACAGCGTGAGCGTGGACACCCCGCGCGGTTCCCTAGAGGCCACCGTGGTGCTGTTCGATCCGTTCAAGGATGTCGCGGTGCTCGCGGTGCCCGGGCTGACCGCGGACGTGATTCCGCTGGCCGCCAAGCCCGCTCAGTCGGGGGAGAGCGCCATCGTGCTCGGCTACCCGGGCGGCGGCCGCTATACGGCGAGCGCGGCGCGCGTGCGCGAGACGCTGGACCTCAAGGGGCCCAATATCTATCGCGACGACAATGTGCAGCGCGAGGTGTACACCGTGCGCGGTTCGGTGCGGGCGGGCAACTCCGGCGGGCCGCTGGTGGACACCGACGGCAATGTGCTGGGCGTGGTCTTCGGCGCCGCCGTCACCGACGAGGACACCGGCTATGTGCTGACCCTCGATGAGGTGCGCCCGGAAATCGATGCCGCGCCGGGCGCTTCGGCGCCGGTCGGCACCGGCAGCTGCGTGCTGAGTTAGCCGGGCTCAGCCGGCCAGCAGTTTGGCGAGCTCGGCGGTGACCGCCTCCGGGCTCTCCTGATGGGCGTAGTGCCCGGCGCCGGGAATCGGGACCACCCGGCGCTGCGGCGCGAGATCCGCGCCGCGGCGGATGGTCGAGTACTGGATGTAGTGGTCGTGGGCGCCGTAGAGCGACAGCACCGGAATGCGCACGGGTTCGCGCATGGTCGACATGAAGCGCGTGCCGTCGGGACGCCACTGGCTGCGGAAGGCCCAGCGCTGATATTCCAGGGCGCAGTGCGCGGCGCCCGGAATGCGGATGGCGGTGCGCATGCGCGCCGCGGTGTCGGCGAATTCCGCGGTGGCCGACCAGCGTTCGCCGGCGCGGCGGCGCAGCAGGCGCTCCAGCTCCGCGCCGTCGTCGGCGGTGAGCAGATGCTCCGCATAGCGCGGCAGCTGATAGCGCAGGAAGTTGGGCAGCCAGGCCCGGCGCTGCCTGCGATCGCGCAGCACGGCGCGTTTGAGGGCCACCGGATGCGGTGAGGAGATGAGCCCGATGGAGCGCACCACCCGCGGATGCAATACCGCCGTCGCCCAGCACACCAGGCCGCCTTCGGCATGGCCGACGAGCGTGGCCTCGGTGTGGCCGAGGGCGCGGATCAGGCCGGCGACGTCACCGGCGAGGGTCCAGCCGTCGTAGCCGCGCGGCGGTTTATCGGTGTCGCCGTAGCCGCGCAGATCCACCGCCACCGTGCGATAGCCGCGTTCGGCCAGCCCGGTCAGCTGATGCCGCCACGACCACCAGAAATCGCCGAAACCGTGCAGCAGCACCACCAATGGGCGGTCCGGATCGGCGGACACCGGACCGGAGGGCACGGCCTCGACCACATGGAAGCGAATGCCGTTGGCATGCACGTCCCGATGGGTCCACGGTCCGTCGTAGCGGACGGCGGACGGATCCGGCAGCGAATTCGACGACACGCCGGTGAAGCGTAGTCGAGGACCTAGCGCCGGGACTTGCCGAGTTCCACCGACACGTCCGCGCCGTGGTCGGCGGAGCCGCCGAAACCGCTGGGCAGCACGGTCTTCGCCTCCTTCAGCGATTCGATGGTCTTCTCCGGGGCGCGCAGCTTGCGCACCTTGAGATAGCCGAAGAAGCCCAGCGCGGCCGTGGTCACGATCATCGACAGGAAGACGATGAGGAACGCCAGCCAGCGGTACACCCACACGTCCAGCAGCTCGGCGAGGAAGAAGAAAAAGAAGAACGAGCTGAACAGCAGGACCGTCAGCGCCGCGATGAAGAAGATGCTGCCCTGCAGGCCCTTGCGGATCTCGCCGGTCACCTCCGCCTTGGCGAGTTCCACCTCGGCGCGCACCAGCGTCGACATCTGCTCGGTCGCATCGCGCACCAGGGTACCGATGGTCGCCGAACCATGGGCGTCGACATCGGACAACGGAATCGAGGTGATGGTGCGGGTGCGGCCGAAGTCCTGTCCGTTACCGCCCTGTGTGAAGCTCAATTGCTCGACCCTTCTCCATGTCCCGGTACTGCCCGTGAACTCACTCTTGTTCTAGCAGTGCCCGCTCGTCACGTAGTGCCTGGTGGGCACGGCCCCGACGCAACAGTAGCGCCGAACCGGCCAGGGAAGCCGCCAATGACGTCAGCAACACTGCCGCTTTTGCGAGTTCCGCCGCGGAGCCGTCGCCGACGTCCGCCAGTGCGAGTTCTGCCACCAAGAGGCTAACGGTGAAGCCGATCGCACCGAGTACCGACAGGGCGAACATGTCCCGATAACCGAGATCACCGGGCTTTTCGGCAATACCCAGTCGCACCGCGAGCCAACTGAATCCGAAGATGCCCAGCGTCTTGCCGACCAGCAGGCCCACGATGATCGCCAGCGACAAGCGGTTGGTGAACAGCTGCGAGAACACCTCCGAATCCAGCGGCACGCCGGAGGCGAACAGCGCGAACAGCGGCACGCAGACCGCGGCGGAGATGGGCTGGAAGAAGTGCTCGAGATTGGCGGCGGGCACGCAGTGCTCGTCCTCGTCCGGATCGGGCCGCACGCGGGTGAGCAAGCCGAGGATGACGCCGGCCAGCGTCGGGTGAATTCCGGCCTCGTGCAAGGCGTACCAGGCCACCAGGGCCAGCGGCACGTAGATGAAGGGGCTGCTCCACCGCTTGTGCTGCGCGAAGGACCAGGCCGCGAAGGCAGCCGCTGCGACCAGCAGCCACAGGAAGGCCACGGTGGTGGTGAACAGCACCGCGATCAGGATGATGGCCATCAGGTCGTCGACCACGGCCAGGCTCAGCAGGAAGACGCGCGCACTGGCCGGAATCCGGGAGCCGGTGAGCGCCAGGACGGCCAGCGCGAAGGCGATATCGGTGGCGACCGGAATGGCCCAGCCCCGGTCCATGCCGTCCACGCCCCAGCCGACGCCCATCGCGATCAGCGCCGGCATGAGCACGCCGCCCACGGCCGCGATGATCGGCAGGGCGGCGCGTTTGCGGTCGGCCAGCTCGCCGACCACCAGCTCGCGCTTGAGCTCCAGGCCCGCGACGAAGAAGAAGATGGCGAGCAGGCCGTCCTTGGTCCAGTCGGCCAGGGTGAGGTCCAGATGCAGCGCCGGAATCGCCAGCCGGGTGTCGATCATGGTGGTGTAGCTCGCGCCCCAGGGCGAATTCACCCACAGCACGGCGACGGCGGCCGCGATGAGAAGCAGTGCACCACCGAAGGTTTCGGTTCGCAGATAGCGAGTGAGCTCGGAGCGAACGTGGGAGAACACGGGTGCACCTTTCAGCCGGACGTTCGACAAGACCAGCGGCGTGCGAATCCACCGAGCTTCCGGCCGATGCACTACCGCATGCCGACCAGACTTCCCGGCACACCTTTTGTATTCCTACGCAATCTTAACGGGGTGTCCGGTTCGCCCCGACCGCGGACATGCGAAAACCCCCTCACGACCCGGTCGGGAGGGGGTTTCGGACGGATGTGCCGAATTACGCCTTGCTGGCCCGGATGGCCTCGAAGACGTTCGGATCCACCAGCGTGGAGGTGTCGCCGAGTTCGCGGCCCTCGGCCACATCGCGCAGCAGGCGGCGCATGATCTTGCCCGAGCGGGTCTTGGGCAGCTCCGGCACCACGTGGATCTCGCGCGGCCGGGCGATCGGGCTGATCTCCCGGGAGACCTCGGCCTTGAGCTCGTTGATCAGGTCCGCGCCGGTGTCCTTGGCCTCGGCGGTCAGGATCACGAAGGCCACGATGCCCTGACCGGTGGTGTCGTCGGAGGCGCCGACCACGGCGGCCTCGGCCACCCCGGAGTGGCCGACCAGCGCCGACTCCACCTCGGCGGTGGAAATGCGGTGACCCGACACGTTCATGACGTCGTCGACGCGGCCGAGCACCCACAGGTCCCCGTCCTGGTCGAGCTTCGCGCCGTCACCGGCGAAGTACCAGCCCTGCTCGCCGTAGCGCTCCCAGTAGGTGGACTTGTAGCGGTCCGGATCGCCCCAGATGCCGCGCAGCATGGACGGCCACGGCTGATCGAGCACCAGGTAGCCATTGGCCTCGGTCTCGCCGAGCTCGACCGGCTTGCCCTCCTCGTCCACCACCTTCGCCGAGATGCCGGGCAGCGGGGTCATGGCCGCGCCGGGCTTGGCGGCGGTGACGCCGGGCAGCGGGGAGATCATGATGGCGCCGGTCTCGGTCTGCCACCAGGTGTCCACGATGGGGGTCTTGTTGCCGCCCACCACATCCCGGTACCAGCGCCAGGCCTCCGGGTTGATCGGCTCGCCCACCGAACCCAGCAGCCGCAGCGAGGACAGGTCGTGGGCGGCGGGAATCTCCTTGCCCCACTTCATGAACGTGCGCACCAGCGTCGGGGCGGTGTAATAGATGCTGACGCCGTACTTTTCGACGATCTGCCAGTGCCGGTGCTCGTCGGGGAAATTCGGGGTGCCCTCGTAGACCACTTCGGTGGCGCGGTTGGCGAGCGGGCCGTACACGATGTAGGAGTGCCCGGTGACCCAGCCGATATCGGCGGTGCACCAGTACACGTCCTGCCCCGGCTTGTGATCGAAGACGTAGTGATGGGTGTAGGCGGCCTGGGTCAGGTAGCCGCCGGTGGTGTGCAGGATGCCCTTCGGCTTCCCGGTGGTGCCGGAGGTGTAGAGGATGAACAGCGGGTGCTCGGCGTCGAACGCCTGCGCCTCATGCTGATCGGAGGCATTGGCCACGGTGTCGTGCCACCACAGGTCGCGGCCCTCGGTCATCGGGGTGTCGATATCGGTGCGGCGCACCACGAGCACGTGTTCGACGGTCGAATCACCGTCCGCGGCAAGGGCTTCGTCGACCGCGGCCTTGAGCGGGGCGGGCTTGCCGCGCCGCCACTGGCCGTCGGTGGTGATGACCAGCCGGGCCTCGGCATCGTCCACCCGCTGGCGCAGGGCGCTGGGGGAGAAGCCGGCGAAGACCACGGAGTGCGTCAGGCCCAGCCGCGCGCAGGCGAGCATGGACACGATGGCCTCGGGGACCATCGGCATGTAGATGGCGACGCGGTCGCCCGCGTTCAGGCCCAACTCGGTCAGGTAGTTGGCGGCCTTGGACACCTCGGCCAGCAGATCGCGGTAGGTGATGGCGCGGGAGTCGCCCGGCTCGCCCTCCCAGTGGATGGCCACCTGATCGCCGTGCCCGTCGAGGACGTGGCGGTCGACGCAGTTGTAGGCCACATTGAGCTTGCCGTCGCCGAACCAGCGCGCCACGGGGGCTTCGGACCAGTCCAGCACCTCGGTGAAGGGCCGGTGCCAGTGCAGCCGTCCGGCCTGTTCGGCCCAGAACGCATTCCGATCCGCGGCGGCCCGATCGTAGAGAGACGCATCGGCATTGGCGGAGGCGGCGAACTCAGCGCTCGGTGGATAGGCATCCAGGTGATCGGCGGTTTCGGTCATCTCTCGTCTCTTCTTTCGCATGCGCTTCGGCCGGGGTGGTGACCGCGGCCACGTTTCGACCCTAACGGACTGTGACCTGTGCCGCGCTCGGGTCCCGGCAGGTGGATCCGGGGGTTCACGCACCGAGCCTGATCGGTCGTTCATGATCGAATCGTGAACGTTGCGCGAAGTGTGCAGAGTGTCACCCAAGCACCGCGTTTTGGGTCGCGCGTGTTGCTGTCTTGCTAACAAGCTGAACAAACCCGACGCGATCTGCTGCGAACCGCTGGCTGGATGGCTACTGTCCGATTCACCTAAGACGACCTTTCGGTGCGGACTGGCGGACCCCCGTGCGCACCGACGGGTCCGTCCTTCCTGAAATCGGGAGAATGCGTTGAGAGCAAAGATGATTGCCGCCCTGGCCGCGGCAGCCCTGGCCACGAGCCTCACATTGACGGCCTGCTCCTCGGATAGCGGAGGTGGTTCCGACTTCGTCACGGTGAATGCCGGCGAGCCCCAGAATCCGCTGGTGCCGACCAATGTGAACGAGAATATGGGCGGTCGCGTGGTCGACCGGTTGTGGGCGGGTCTGAAGTACTACGACGCAGACGGCAAGGCCTACAACGAGGTCGCGCAGTCCATCGAGACCACCGACCGGCAGCACTACAAGATCACCCTGAAGCCGGACTGGAAGTTCACCGACGGCACCCCGGTCACCGCCAAGTCGTTCGTCGACGCCTGGAACTACGGCGCCCTCGGCACCAACGGCCAGAAGCAGAACTGGGCCTTCGCCTCGATCGCCGGCTATGACGAGGTCTCGGCCGATCCGCCGACCGCGAAGACCATGTCGGGCCTGAAGGTCGTCGACGACAAGACCTTCACCGTCGACCTGAAGTCGCCCTCCATCGACTTCGAGCTGCAGCTGGGCTTCGCGCCGTTCTACCCGCTGCCGGAGTCGGCCTACAAGGACATGGACGCCTACGGCAACAACCCGATCGGCAACGGTCCCTACAAGTTTGCCGGACCCGACGCCTGGCAGCACAACGTGCAGATCGAGCTGGTGCCCAACCCGGATTACAAGGGTGGCCGCCCGGCCAAGAACAAGGGCCTGCGGTTCGTGATGTACCAGTCCTACGACACCGCTTACGCGGATCTGCTGGCCGGCAACCTCGACGCCCTCGACGTCATCCCCGAGACCGCGCTGACCTCCTACAAGCAGGACCTCGGCGACCGCGCCATCACCAAGCCGATCGCCTACAGCCAGCACATCGGCGTCCAGCCCACCACCCCGCACTTCGCGGGCGAGGAGGGCGTGCTGCGGCGCAAGGCCATCTCCATGGCCATCAACCGGGAACAGATCGCGCAGAACATCTTCCAGGGCACCCGTGTACCCGCCCAGGACTTCACCGCCTTCACCCTCGACGGATTCCGGGAGAACCTGCCCGGTTCCGAGGTGCTGAAGTTCAATCCGGACGAGGCGAAGAAGCTGTGGGCGCAAGCCAATGCCATTTCGCCGTGGTCGGGCAAGTACGAGATCGCCTACAACTCCGACGGCGGTCACCAGGGCTGGATCGAAGCGGTCGCCAACAGCGTGAAGAACACCCTCGGCATCGAGGCCGTCGGCGTGCCCTACCCGACCTTCAAGAACATTCGCGACGAGATCAGCAACAACACCATCGGCAAGGCGTTCCGGTACGGCTGGCAGGGTGACTACCCGTCCATGTTCGAATTCCTGACCGCGCTGTACCTGACCGGTTCGGGCACCAACAACACGCACTACTCCAGCCCGGAATTCGACCGGCTGCTCGCCGCGGCGCAGGCCGCGCCGACCACCGACGCCGCCTACGACCTGGTCGCCCAGGCCCAGCAGGTGCTGTTCAAGGACATGGCCGATATCCCGATCTTCGACTACAACGTCGCGGCCGGGCGCTCGGACAAAGTGAAGGCCGAGGTCACCTGGTCCGGCCTGTTCGATTTCGAGAACATCGAGAAATAGCCGCTCGCGGGGGTCGTGCCCACACACTTTTCGTGTGCGGCACGGCCCCCGCCTGGCATCGGAGTGAAATATGGTTTGGTACGTCATTCGGCGGCTGCTCCAGATGATTCCGGTATTTCTCGGAGCGACGCTGCTGCTCTACACCCTGGTGTTCTTCCTGCCCGGCGATCCCATCCAGGCGCTGGCCGGTGAACGGCAGATGACCCCGGCGGTCGAGGCCGCCCTGCGGGCTCGGTATCACCTGGATCAGCCCTTCTTCATTCAGTATTGGGAGTACCTGAAGGGCATTGTGACCCTCGATTTCGGTACATCGTTCTCCGGTCGCCCGGTGCGCGACGAGCTGGCGCGGGCCTTCCCGATCACCATCAAACTGGCCCTCATGGCCGTCGTCATCGAGACGGTGTTCGGCGTGGGCTTCGGCCTCATCGCCGGACTGCGCAAGGGCAAGTGGTTCGACTCGACCCTGCTGGTGGTCAGCCTGGTCATCATTGCCGTCCCCATCTTCGTGGTCGGCTTCCTCGCCCAGTTCCTGCTGGGCGTCAAGTGGGGGATCGCACCGGTGACGGTCGGCGGCAATGCCGACTACGCCGACCTGCTGGTGCCCGCCTTCGTACTCGGCTCGCTGTCGTTCGCCTATGTGCTGCGGCTGACCCGGAATTCGGTGGCGGAGAACATGAGTGCGGACTACGTCCGCACCGCCACCGCCAAGGGACTGAGCCGGCGGCGCGTCATCGTGGTGCACATCCTGCGCAACTCGATGATCCCGGTGGTCACCTTCGTCGGCGCCGACCTCGGCTACCTCATGGGCGGCGCGGTCGTCACCGAGGGCATCTTCAACATCCCCGGCGTCGGCGGGACGCTGTACCAGGCGATCACCCGCGGCGAACCGCCCACGGTGGTGGCCTTCGTGACGGTGATCATCGTGATCCTGCTGATCTCGAACGTCATCGTCGACCTGCTGTACGCCGCACTCGACCCGAGGATCCGCTATGCCTGAACCAACGGCGATATCCGTCACGAAGAGTCCGGACCGCGACCAGGATCGGGAACTGCGGCCGGGGCAGGAGCACTTCGTCGCGCCACCGGACGAAGTGGAGGTGCTGGCCACCGACCGGCTGGACGAAACCGCCCCGCCCACCAGCGTGTGGGGCGAAGCCTGGAAACAGTTGCGGCGCAATCCGATCTTCATCGCCGCCGCACTGCTGATCGCGCTGGTGCTGCTGGTCGTCGCCTGGCCGAGCCTGTTCACCGGTCAGGATCCGCGGTTCTGCAGCGGTGATTTCAGCATGGATCCACCCGGCGGCGGGCACCCGTTCGGGTACGACAAACAGGGCTGTGACATCTATGCCCGCACCATCTACGGCGCCCGGGCCTCGGTGATCTGCGGTGTCGGCGCGACCATCCTGTTCGTGCTGATCGGCGGCACGCTGGGAGCCATCGCCGGCTACTTCGGCGGGCTGCTGGACTCCCTGCTGTCCAGGCTCGCCGAGATCGTCTACGCGCTGCCGCTCATGCTTATCGCCATCGCGCTCATGACGGTGCTGGAGACCCGCACCGTCTGGACGGTCATGATCATCCTCGCCTCGTTCAGCTGGCCGCAGGCCCAGCGCATTGCGCGCGGTGCGGTGATTCAAGCCAAGAACAGCGAATATGTCACGGCGGCAAAGGCATTGGGAGTCTCGCGGTTCCGGACCCTGGTGCGCCACGTGCTGCCCAACGCGGCCAGCCCGCTGATCGTGGTCAGCACCATCTCGCTCGGGGTCTTCATCGTCACCGAGGCCACGCTGTCCTACCTCGGCGTCGGCCTGTCCCGCGATGTCGTGTCCTGGGGCGCGGATATCGCCGCCAACCAGAAGGAGATTCGCACCTCCGCCATCCTGTTCTATCCCGCAACGGCATTGGCGCTGACCGTGCTCAGCTTCATCATGCTGGGCGACGC
Source organism: Nocardia sp. NPDC127526 (assembly GCF_042672265.1). NCBI lineage: Bacteria > Bacillati > Actinomycetota > Actinomycetes > Mycobacteriales > Nocardiaceae > Nocardia > Nocardia sp. NPDC127526. The sequence goes on from NZ_JBHXVO010000040.1 coordinate 21,319, forward strand.
CATGCGCGACGCCCTGGATCCCAAGGCCAGGAAGAGGTGACGGCCATGGATAAGCCACTGCTCGAAGTCCGTGATCTCAACGTGTGTTTCACCTCCGAGGGCAAACAGACCCCGGCGGTGCGCGGCGTGGATCTGACGGTGTACCCCGGCCAGACCGTGGCCATCGTCGGCGAATCCGGCTCCGGGAAATCGACCACGGCCCACGCCGTCGTCGACCTGCTGCCCGGTACCGGCAAGATCACCTCCGGATCCATCTGCTTCGACGGCAAGGATCTGGCCAAGGCATCCCAGCACGAGATCGTCTCGGTGCGCGGGCGCGGCATCGGGTTCGTGCCACAGGACCCCATGTCGAATCTGAACCCGGTGTGGAAGGTCGGGTTCCAGATTCAGGAAACCTTGGAGGCCAATGGGATTGCCAAGGGGCACGCCGCCAGGAAGCGCACCATCGAACTGCTCGAAGAGGCGGGCATGTCCGATGCGGCGCGGCGGGTCAACCAGTATCCGCACGAGTTCTCCGGCGGTATGCGCCAGCGCGCGCTCATCGCCATGGGCCTGTCCTGCCGGCCGAAACTGCTCATTGCCGACGAGCCCACCTCGGCGCTCGACGTCACCGTGCAACGGCAGATCCTCGACCACCTGGATGAGCTCACCAACGAACTCGGCACCGCCGTCCTGCTCATCACCCACGATCTGGGCCTGGCGGCCGAACGCGCCGAGCACCTGGTGGTGATGTACCGCGGCAAGGTCGTGGAATCCGGTCCGGCACTGCAGATTCTGCGCGACCCGCAGCATCTGTACACCAAGAAGCTGGTGAACTCCGCGCCTTCGCTGGCCTCCCAGCGGCTGTCCTCGGTCCGCAAGCGCGCCGAGGTGCGCGAACAGGCCGAGCGCATGGCCGGGCAGCTCGCCGAGACCGATACCGGATTCACCGAGACGCCCGACGATGTGGTGATCGCCGACAAGCTCACCCGGGTGTTCCAGGTGCGCGGCAGCACCCCGTGGAAGTCCACCCCGCTCAAGGCCGTGGACGACGTGTCCTTCCGGGTGCGGCGCGGCACCACCACCGCCATCGTCGGCGAATCCGGCTCCGGCAAATCGACTGTGGCGCAAATGGTGCTGGGCCTGCTGGAGCCGACCTCCGGCCGGGTGAACTTCGACGGCCAAGAGGTGGCGAAGCTGAAAGGCAAGGCCGCCTTGGCCTTCCGGCGACGAGTGCAACCGGTGTTCCAGGATCCCTACGGCTCCCTGGATCCCATGTACTCGATCTACCGCACCATCGAGGAACCGCTGCGCACCCACGGCATCGGCACCACCAAGGAACGCGAGGCCACCGTCCGGGATCTGCTGGACAAGGTGTCGCTGCCCGCCTCGGTCATGCGCCGCTACCCCAACGAGCTGTCCGGCGGTCAGCGCCAGCGCGTCGCCATCGCGCGGGCCCTGGCCCTGCAGCCCGAGGTGGTGGTGTGCGACGAGGCGGTCTCCGCCCTCGACGTGCTGGTGCAGGCCCAGATCCTCACCCTGCTCAACGAGCTGCAAGCCGAGTTGGGCCTGTCCTACCTGTTCATCACCCACGACCTGGCCGTGGTCCGCCAGATCGCCGACAACGTCGTGGTCATGCAACAGGGCAAAGTAGTCGAAGCCGCCGCCACCACCGAGGTCTTCGACAACCCCCAGCAGGACTACACCCGCAAACTGCTCGACGCCATCCCCGGCCGCGACCTGCTCGCCTCCTGAGGATCGCCGCCCGCCGCGCCGGTCCTCTCACACCGCGCGCGGCGGGCGGTGGTCGGCTCGTGCGGTGGTCGGCTCGTACGATGGGCCGGTGGTCGGCTCGCTCGTGCGGTGGGCCGGTGGTCGGCTCGTGTGGCGGGTGGCAACCGCACCGTATGGCGGTCGGCGGCTGTCCCCACCCCCTGGCTCGGTAGCCTCCTATTTCGTGACCGACCCGCTACAGCCCCTCGTCGACCTGCCCGGCGTCCGCGAAGCCGCCGCCAAGGCCCGCGACGCCCTCGCCGAAGTGCACCGGCACAAGACGAACCGCCGCGGCTGGCCGACCACCGCCGCCGAGGCCGCCGTCCGCGCGGCCCGCTCCTCCGCGGCCATCGAGGGCGGCACCATCGACATCCCCGCCGACGGCGTGGTCGAAGACCCCATCCTCGCCGGCGCCCTCCGCGTCGGCCAGGCCCTCGACGGCGAGGCCCTCACCAACCTCGTCACCGTCTGGCAGCGCGCCCCCCTCCAGGCCCTCGCCCGCCTCCACCTCCTCGCCGCCGCCGACCTCGTCGACGACGAACAACAACTGGGCCGCCCCCGCAATGTCCCCGGCGTAGCCGAACGCCTGGACCTCCTGGCCCAAACCGTGGTCGCGACAAAGGCCCCCGCCCCCGTAATCGCCGCCATAGTCCACGGCGAACTCCTCGCCCTCCGCCCCTTCGGCACCGCCGACGGCATAGTCGCCCGAGCCGCCTCCCGCCTGGTCTCCGTATCCAGCGGCCTCGACCCCCACAGCCTCGGCGTCCCCGAAGTCTTCTGGCTCCGCCGCCGCCAGCCCTACCTCGACGCCGCCGCCGCCTTCGGCATGGGCACCCCGGAAGGCGTGGGCGGCTGGGTGATCTTCACCTGCGGCGCCCTGGAAGACGGCGCCCGCGAAGCCAAATCCATCGCCGACGCAGCGGCCGGGTAAATACCCCTGGACGAACGGGGGTTTGGGGGCGGAGCCCCCAAGGGGGTCGTTGGGGGTTCGGGGGCGAAGCCCCTGAGAGTTACGAGAGTTGTACTCATCAAAGCGGGCGGCGTTGTCGCGTAATGCGACCTCACCGCCCGCTAGCACGGACTACCCGGTTACCAAGCGTGCTTTTCGGGTTGTGTCTACGGCCTCGGCGAGCTCTCCACGTTCCGCCGGTTCATCCCCGCGATCTACGCGAGGCCCTTGCCGTCGAATCCGCGGATAACGCAGGCCCACAACACTCATGCCCTTGTCGCGGCGTGCTCCGCGTGGGTGCCTGGTGTCCGTGCTGGGAAGGGTGGGTCGGGAGATGGGATCTTCTCTTCCGATCCGATCTTGGCCTTCCGTCCTTCCGTGAATCCATTGTTACTCTGTGACCGCCCCCACATCAAGAGCTGGGGAAACTTTCAAATATCCGGCGTGTTCGCGTGATTTTGCATCCGCGCGTTTCGCCGGTGAGAGCGGCGGTGCATCACCGCTTGCGGCGTAGCAGGCGATAGCTCAACGCCCCCGCCGCCACCGCCCCCAACCCCACCGCCACGCTCGCCGCGACCGTCGTGGTCGAGGGCTGCGGCAACCGCGCCCACAGCGACACCGGGTTGGAGAAGGCGAGTATCGGCCACCCGCGCGCGACCGCCTCCCGGCGCAGCGCCCGGTCCGGATTCACCACCGTCGGATGCCCGACCGCGCTCAGCATGGGCAGATCGGTGACCGAGTCCGAGTACGCGTAGCAGCGCGCGAGCTCGTATCCCTCGCGCGCGGCGAGCTTCTGGATCGCCTCGACCTTGCCCTCGCCGTAGCAGTAGAACTCGACTTCGCCTGCGTACTTGTTGTTTTCGATGACCATGCGGGTGGCGGCGAAGTGATCGGCGCCCAGCGCGGCCGCGATCGGCGCCACCACCTCCTCGCCCGAAGCCGACACGATGACCACGTCGTGGCCCCGAATCCGGTGGTCCGCAATGAGATCCGCGGCTTCGGCGTAGATGAGCGGGTCCACGATGTCGTGCAGCGTCTCGTTCACCACCGAGCGCACCTGGTCCACATCCCAGCCCGCGCACATCTTGGTGAGGTGTTCGCGCATGCGATCCATCTGGTCGTGATCGGCGCCGGAGAGCAGGAACAGGAAGTGCGCGTAACTGCTTTCGAGCACCGCGCGCCGGCTCAGCAGGCCCTGGTCCATCAGCGGCTTGCTGAACACGAAGGCGCTGGACCTCGCGATCACCGTCTTGTCGAGATCGAAGAAGGCGGCGACTCGTCCGCGTTCGGCCGTCATGGGCTCCAGAATATGTTTCGCCGGCCGGGGAGGTGTGTCATGGGGCAATTGCCCGAGTTAGCCAGCCGGAAACCGGGTCGGGTCGGCGGGAAAAAGACTCGCCCGGCGGACTTGCAAACGTGCCAGGGCTTGGGTGTAGTATCGCAGATACCTGGACATGGTCCAGGCGCGTTCAGCCCGACCCCCCGGGGCTGAACCCGACGGCCCCAGCCTCCTCCCCCCCCGGCTGGGGCCGTCCTCTATTTCCGGACAGTTCCGGCACACTCCACTCCCCGCTTTTTTATCCACAGGTCGCGTGTTGTCCACACTCGCCGCGGAGCCGCTGTTGCCGGTCCGGTCGGAGGGCGAGGCTGACCTGTATGAACTCCGATGCCACCGGCCCGGCCCGGGCCCTCGCCCTGCTCTCCGATCCCCGGTTGCGTGATGAGGTGCGCCGTATCGCGGCGGCGGCCGACCGTCCCCTCGATGAAGGCGTCCCACCCCCGGGCCGGCATGCCTGGACCACCGCCGCCGCGGTCATCCTGGACACCCCCGCGGCCCTGGCCTGTGCGAATGCCGATCACCCGCGCCGTGCCGGAATTCTCCTGGTGACCGCGGGTGAACCGGGTTTGCTCGACTGGCAGGCGGCCACCGCCGCGGGCGCCGAGCAGGTGCTCGCCCTGCCCACCGCGGCCGATGCCCTGATAGCCGCGTTCGCCGCCTGTGACCAGCGCGGACGCGGTGACGGCGCGGTGGTCGCGGTGGCCGGCGCCTGCGGCCGCTCGGGCGCTTCCACGCTGGCCTCGGCCGTAGCTCTCACGGCCGCCGGGCATTTCCGCGAACGCACCCTGCTGGTGGATGCCGCCCCGTTCGGCGGCGGGCTCGATCTGCTGCTGGGGATGGAGAACACGCCGGGCCTGCGCTGGCCCGACCTCGTCATCGAGGACGGGCGGGTCGCCGCGGCCGCCCTGCACGAGGCGCTGCCCGCATCCGGCGGGGTATCCCTGCTCTCCTGCGGAAGAGGCGCCCGCGCAATGGAACTCGCGCCCGCCGCGGTGCGCGCCGTGGTCGAGGCGGGTCGATCCGCCGGGGATCTCGTGGTCTGCGATCTGTCCGGCGAACGCGGCCCGCACGCCGATCGAATCCTGGATGCGGCGGATGCCGTCATCCTGGTGGTCCCCGCCCGCTTCCGTGCGGTGGCGGCCGCCGAATCCGTTGCGGCGCACACGGTCGCTCGAAATCCCAATGTGCACTTGATCGTTCGCGGCCCGGCTCCCGGCGGCCTGCGCGGTGACGAGGTGGCTCGGGTGCTGGGGCTCCCGCTGCTCGCCTCGGTCCCGCCCCAGCCGCGCCTGTCCGAACGCCTGGAGCACACCGGCCTCACCGTCCGCCGCCGCGGCCCGCTCCGCCTCGCCGCGGAAGCCGTACTCACCGCACTGAGCTCGGCCGACGAGCCGCGCACACGGGTATCCGCCGCGGCGGTACGGCGATGAGCGGCCTGGTGACGGCCGAGCTCCTGGAGCGGGTGCGGGAACGGCTGGCCGACGGTGCGCAGGATCCGGAGCCCGCGCAGGTGGCCGCGGCCATCCGCGCCGAAGCCGGTGGCGTACTGGGCGATACCGATCTGCTGCGCGCGCTGCGCTTGTTGCAGACCGAGATGACCGGCGCCGGTGTACTGGAGCCGCTACTGCACGATCCGGAGGTCGCCGACGTCCTCGTGACGGCTCCCGACGCGGTCTGGGTGGACCGCGGTCACGGCCTGCGCCGCACCTCGGTGCGCTTCCCCGACGAGGCCGCGGTCCGCCGCCTGGCGCAGCGCCTGGCCCTGTCCGCGGGCCGTCGCCTCGACGACGCCCAACCCTGGGTCGACGGCCGCCTCTCCGGAACCGAAGCAGCCCTGGGCAATTCGTTCGGCGTCCGCCTGCACGCAATCCTCGCGCCCATCGCACACGGCGGCACCTGCCTGTCCCTGCGCGTCCTGCGCCCCGCCTCCCAGGGCTTGGATGCACTGGCCGCCGCAGGTGCGGTCACGGCCGAAGCGAAAGTATTGCTGGAGCGCATAATCCGCGCCCGCCTGGCCTTCCTGGTGGTGGGCGGCACCGGTGCGGGCAAAACAACCCTGTTGTCCGGACTTCTCGCCAAAGTCGATGCGGCCGAACGCGTTATCTGCGTCGAGGACGCCGCCGAGCTCGCTCCGCCCCATCCCCATGTGGTGCGGCTGGTCGCCCGCCCCGCGAACGTCGAAGGCGCCGGCGCGGTAACGGTCCGGGATCTCGTCCGCCAAGCCCTCCGCATGCGCCCCGACCGCATTGTGGTGGGGGAGGTGCGCGGCGCCGAAGTGGTCGACCTGCTGACGGCCCTGAACACGGGCCACGACGGCGGGGCCGGAACCGTACACGCGAACTCGCCTCGAGAGGTTCCCGCCCGCCTGGAAGCCCTTGCGTCCCTGGGCGGAATGAGCCGCACAGCCCTGCACAGCCAACTAGCCGCGGCCATTCAGATAGTCCTCCACGTCCACCGCCACCCCGACGGCGTCCGCACCCTCCGCGAAATCGGCCTGGTGACCCGCGCCGCCACCGAAGTCCGCATCACCCCCGCCTGGACCGCCGACGGCCGCCCGGCCCCCGCATCCGGCCTCCTCGCCGCTCTCCTCGACGAAAGGACAACCCGATGAAGCCCCCACTCTGCCCGGACGACCCACATCAGATCCCCTGCTGCCCACCCGAAGCCGCCTGCCGCCCTTCCGCTCAGCCCTGCACCAGCCTCTTCGGCTGGCGTCGCCCCAACCCCTCATCACCCCGCCCCGGTTGGCGAAACATCTGCGCAGGTCCCGCCCTCGAACCGACAAATTCCGCCAACCAGACACCAGATTCGTCAAGTGACGTAAGTCACCCTATGTTCATACAACTGCAATCACATCCGCACAAAACCGAATTTCACCCCAACTCCCGGGTCTCCCTGGCCAAACCGACCGACAAAGCCAGGCCGTCTGGTCCCCCTGTCCGCCAAGCGTCCAGCACGCCAGCCGGTTTCGGGAGCCGGCACGACCGGGAAAGCAAGTCTCGCCCCGGCTGCACTGAATTGCCTGTTCGTCATGTGCCCTGTGCGGCAGGTGAACTCGAGAGGTGCCGGACTCGTCGAGCGGCCGGGTCGGCGCAGGGGGAGGGGCCGAGTGCGTGCTGGGCGCCGGTGTGCGGGGGTGAGGCGGATCGTGAGATCGACGCGCGTGCCCCCGAGGCGGGTCGGGGGCAATGACATCGGCGCTGGGGCATTCGGAATCGATTCTCGGCTGTCTGGCTCTTGCCCTGTTGGTGGCGCCGGACCCGGCCGCCCGGCGGCGTTTCGCGCGGGTGTTCGGGCCGGCTCGGCGTAGGCGAAAGCCTTGGACGTACTGGTCGATTCGGTCGGGTGCGGTGGTCTTACCGCTCGTCCTCCTGCTGGTCGGTATCGGCCCGCTGATCGCGGCGACGCTCGTTGCGGGGACGGCTGGACTGCGGTGGCGGCGGCGGACGCTCGAGCGGCGCCGGTCGGCGGAGATCTCGCGACTACTGGACGGGTTGGAGGCGGTAATCGGAGAATTGCGGGTCGGTGCGCATCCGAGTGCCGCGGCCGCGACCGCCGCGCGGGAGACGGGTGGTGAGGTGGCTTGCGCCTTCGCAGCGAGCGCCGCGCGCAGTCGGCTCGGCGGGTCCGGGGCCGAGGGGCTGCGCAGGCCGGGAACGGTTGTCTCGCAGGAGCTGTCACGAATCGCGGACGCTTGGCTGGTGGCCGAACGGCACGGTCTGGCGCTGGCGGAACTGCTGTCGGCGGCTCGGGTGGACCTGGTGGGACGTCGGCGATTTCGCGACCGCACGCAAGCCGGGCTGGCCGGTGCTCGGGCCACGGCTGCGGTTCTGGCCGTGCTCCCAGTGCTCGGCATCGGACTGGGGCAGCTGATGGGCGCGGCTCCGCTGCATGTGCTGTTCGCCTCTTCGGTGGGCACATGGCTCCTGCCCTTGGGTGTGGCCCTGGCCTGCACGGGTCTGCTGTGGACCGACGCGATCACCGAAAAGGTCCTGCGATGACCAGAAGGTCCCGCGAGGAGCCATGTTCAGGTCGCTGGGCGAGTCATGTGGCGAGTCGGCTGTGCCGGGGCGATAAGGCCGGTGTGCGGAAGCGGTTCGGAAGGAGCGGCGGTGAGTGGATTCTCGGCGGCCGTGGCGTTGGTCGCGCTGGCGCTGCTGCTCTGGCCGGGGCGCGTGGCCGGTCGGCGGCGGTTGCGGTTGCTTGCGGCGCCCACCGGCGGTGCGAGGGTTCGGATCGGCGGGGAGATCGTCGATCCGCTCGGTGCGGCGGGGACGTTCGATCTGTTCGCGGCTTGTCTGCGGGCGGGGTTGCCGGCGTCGGCCGCGGCGGGTGCGGTGGCCGCGGGTGCGCCGGAGCCGTTGCGGACGGTATTGCGGCGGGCGGCGGATCTGCTTGCGCTGGGAGCGGATCCGGTCACGGCGTGGGAGCAGGCGGGGGCCGGGTGTGCGGATGAGGGGGTGGGGGCACTGGTGCGGATGGCGCGGCGGTCGGCTCGGTCGGGGGCCGGATTGGCCGGGGCGGTGGCGGAATTGGCGGAGCGGCGGCGGGGTGCGGTGGAGGATGCGGCGGCCGCGCGGGCGGAGCGGGCCGGTGTGTTGATCGGGGGACCGCTTGGTTTGTGCTTTCTGCCCGCTTTCGTATGCCTGGGGATCGTGCCGGTGGTGATCGGCTTGGCCGGGCGGGTGCTGGGCGGGGGATTGCTGTGAATACGACTGTGCCGGTGCGGAACCGCCGCATCGGATTCGAGGAAGGGGAGTCTCGTGGGATCGACGGTGCGGAACCTCGGCTGGGGACTGCGGCGGCGGCTGCTGACCGCGGCGGTGGGCGAGGACGGGATGAGTACGGCGGAGTACGCGATCGGGACGATTGCCGCGGCGGCCTTCGGGGCCGTGCTGTACGCGGTGGTCACCGGCGACAGCATTGTGAATGCCTTGACCAAGATCATCGACAAGGCCTTGAAGACCCAGGTCGGGTGAGCGGCCGGGACGAGCGCGGCATGGCGACCGTCGAGGCCGCGCTCGCACTGGCGGCACTGGTCGCGGCGCTCGTGCTCTGTGCGGGTGCGCTCTTGGCGGCGGTCGCGCAGGCGCGTTGTGTCGACGCCGCCCGGGAGGCGGCGCGGCTGGCCGCCCGGGGCGATGACACGAGAGCCGTGTCCACGGCCCGGCGGGTAGCCCCGCCGCGGGCAGAGATCGCGGTGCGCGCCGACGGAGACCTGGTGGTGGCGGTGGTGAGCGTCCGCTCGCCGCTGCTACCGCTGACCCTGCGCGCCGAGGCCGTGGCTGCCCGGGAACCCGAGGCGGAGCGATGAGAACTCGCGGTGCGGCGATGAGTGCCGGAGGCGGATCGGCGAATCGGTGTGGGCCGATGAGCCGGCATCGGACCGCGGCCCGGCGCGATGGGGGCGATGCCGGGGGTGTGACGGTGGCCGCATGCCTGGCCGTTCTCGCGGTGCTGGCGGTGACGCTGCCGGCGGCGCAGGTCGGAGTGGCGATGGCGGGGCGTCACCGGGCGCAGGCTGCGGCGGATCTCGCGGCATTGGCCGCGGCTCACCACCTGTCCGGCGGCACGGCGGCGGGCTGTGCGCGGGCCGAGGAGATCGCCGCTCGAATGGCACTGCGGGTGACCGGGTGTGTGGTGGCGGACTGGGATGTGACGGTCACCGTCGAGGCGCGAATGGCGCTCGGTCCGCTCGGCACTCGAGTGGTGCGCGCGATGGCTCGGGCCGGACCGATCGACGATGCGGAGTAGTAGAGGAGAGTAGTAGTTGGCGTAATGGCAATGACAGCCACTATCTCGTACCGAGCGGTTGGTTAGAAATTGGATGGCGCGGGCCACATCAACGGTCGATCGATACCTGAATTGGATGAAAGTCCCGGCCGAAAGGATTGGGTACCGATCACTTTCCAATTCGTTCCGGAAGTCGCATTCGAATGAATTCGCAGGTAAATGCGTAATCGACATTATCGAACGGAGCAACCATCCAGTTAACAGGATCACATCCCTTTTTATTCGGGTATGCGCTACGCCCTGCAGGACTCGCGACGGGCCTCTCGAGGCCACCTCCGATACCGTTCAGCTGCCGAGCTCCGACCGCCCGGTCGGATAGAGCTTCGGCCTCGCTCCGGCGACGGCGCGATCACGGTTCGGTGTGACCGCCGTCACCATTGCCGAGCTCGGCCAGCACCGCCCGCAGCAGGCGGGCCGCACCCGCCTTGTCCAGCGGATTATTGCCGTTTCCGCACTTCGGGGACTGCACGCAGGACGGACAGCCGACCGCGCAGGCGCAGGATTCGATGGCCGCGCGGGTGGCCGCCAGCCAGTGCCGCAGCCGCGCGAACCCGCGTTCGGCGAAGCCGGCCCCACCCGGATGCCCGTCGTAGACGAAGACGGTGGGCAGCCCGGTATCCGGGTGCTCGGCCGTCGACACGCCGCCGATATCCCAGCGATCGCACGTCGCGACCAGCGGCAACAGGCCGATGGCCGCGTGTTCGGCGGCATGCAGCGCCCCGGCCGCCTGCCGTGCGTCGATGCCCGCGCGCGCCAACAACTCCGGCGTGACGGTGTAGAGCACGGCCCGGGTGGGCAGCGTCTGCTCCGGCATGTCGAGGGGCACCATATCGAGCACCTCGCCGCTGGGCAGCCGCCGCAGATACCCCACGACCTGCCGTGTGACCAGCACGTTCGCCAAAGCCGTTGTGACCGAGCCGTGCTCGCGCTCGGCGGTGGTGGCCTCGATCTCGATGGAGGTGAGCGCCCGTGCGCTGGTGGTCCAGCCCGGCGTCTCGGCGTGCACCAGCGCCACGCCTTCCTCCAGGTCCAGCTCGTCGACCACGTAGCTCTCGCCCTGGTGCAGGTGCACCGCCCCCGGATGCAGGGTGGCCGGGGCGCGCCCGGCGTCGGTGGTGCCCAGCATGCGCCCGGTCTCCGCGTCGACCACCGCAATGGCGCTGCCGATACCGCCGCGCACGTCCACCGCATCGTGCGGATGCGCGTCCGCGGTGACGAACCAGCGCGCCGATCCATCGCGCGCGGCGCCGGCCCGCCGCCGGATCACACCCTGTCTCGCCAGGTCGGACAGCAGTTCCCAGGCCCGGAATTCGAGCACTTCGGCATCGGTGAGCGGCTGTTCCATGGCCGCGCACAACAGGTGCGGGCCGAGCACGTACGGGTTGTGCGGATCGGTGATGGTGGCTTCCAGCGGCCGCCCGAGCAGCGCCTCCGGATGATGCACCAGGTAGGTGTCCAGCGGGTCGTCACGGGCGATGAGCAGCACCAACGACCCCTGGGTGCGCCGTCCGGCCCGTCCGGCCTGCTGCCAGAAGGAGGCCACCGTCCCCGGATAGCCCACCACCACGACGGCATCCAGCCCGGCGATGTCCACGCCGAGCTCGAGCGCATTGGTGGTCGCCGCGCCCAGCAAAGACCCCTCCGACAGTGCGTTTTCCAGCGCGCGCCGGTCCTCGGCGAGGTATCCGGCCCGGTAGGCCGCCACCCGCTCGGGCAGCGCCGGGTCGACATCGGCCAGCATGCGCCGCGTGTCCATGGCAATGAGTTCGGCGCCGCGCCGGGACCGCACGAAGGTGAGCGTGCGCGCCCCCTCCGCCACCAGTTCGGCCATGACCTGGGCCGCCTCGGCCCCGGCGGTCCGGCGCAGTGGCGCACCGTTCTCCCCGGTCAGGCCCGCGCCGATGAGCGGCGGCTCCCAGAGCGCCACGGTCCGCGACCCCTGCGGCGAGCCGTCCTCGGTGACCGCGGTACACGGCGCGCCGATGAGCCGGGAGGCCGTGTCGGCGGGTTCGGCGGTGGTCGCCGAGCACAGCACGAATACCGGATCCGCCCCGTACCGCGCGGCGATTCGCCGGAGCCGGCGCAGCACCAGCGCCACATGCGATCCGAAAACCCCGCGGTAGGTATGGCATTCATCGACCACGACGTATTTCAATTGCCGCAGCAGCCGTCCCCACCGTTCGTGACCGCGCAACATGCCCAGATGCAGCATGTCCGGATTGGTGAAAACCCACCGCGCGTTCGATCGCACCCATTGCCTGATCTCGGCGGGCGTATCGCCGTCATAAGGGGCCGGATGAATGCTGCGCAGCGCATCCGCCCCGGTCAGCTCGGTTGCCACGCGCAATTGATCGGCCCCGAGCGCCTTGGTCGGCGAAAGATACAGCGCGGTGGCCCGCGGATCCGCCTGCAATGCGGTGAGCACGGGCAGTTGATAGGCGAGCGATTTCCCGGAGGCGGTGCCGGTCGAGATCACCACGTGCTGCCCGGAAAAGGCCAGGTCGGCGGCGCGGCTCTGATGAATCCAGGGCGCCTCCACCCCGGTGGCGTGCACCGCAGCTATCACGTCCGGGGATATCCATTCGGGCCATTTCGTGACCTGAGCAGCACGTGGCGGTAGCTCCGTGACATGGGTGAGGCGGGGGTCACCGCCATCCGCCCCGGTTAGGACACGATTCAGCAACGATCTACCGTAGGAGTGGGGGCTTTCCGCGCCCACGCGGCTCATGGAGTCGGCTGCTTTCATCGGTGCGGCGCCGCGACACGCGCCGGGGGTGCGAAACGTGTGTATGTCCTGTCCTCTACCTGCCATTTCACTACAGAGTAGCGGCCTGGCTCACACCCGGTTTGCCAGATGCTCGCTCTGTTATCTGGAAGCAAACCAACTTCAAGTACGGATTTGGGCATTATGCCCCTCACCTGCGCATTCGCAAGATCAACTTTTTTGCAAATTGTGGGTAACTCAGCTGTTGAATTGCGCGAAGACATGGTTCACTGGTTCCTGGTCGCAAGCTTCTGTGTTCGAGGGAACGGATCCAAAGTCCAAACCATCAGCAGGATCGATGTTGCGAACGGTGTACTAGAGGCTTTCCTGCAGGGGGAACAGAGTACAGCGCTCGGAACGGACCCGGTGGACGAACCTACTTGTCCGCCGTTCCGGTATGGAAAGAGAAGGAACAGAATGGCACAGGGAACTGTGAAGTGGTTCAACGCGGAGAAGGGGTTCGGCTTCATCGCGCCCGAGGACGGCTCCGCTGACGTCTTCGTCCACTACTCCGAGATCCAGGGGACGGGCTTCCGCACCCTCGAGGAGAACCAGAAGGTCGAGTTCGAGGTCGGCCAGGGCACCAAGGGCCCGCAGGCCACCGGTGTTCGCGCGCTCAGCTGAGCGGGCCTACCCACAGGGTTCCGTCCCCCATCGCCTCCGGCGGTGGGGGACGACCCATATCTGGACCCATTACACTCGATCACGACCCGGGGCCATATCGTCGCTGCAACACGAGTGCGGCCAATGCAGACGGTATAAACGTTCCTGGCAGCGATATCTAGTCGCAGCCGCATGCCCCAGCCGCGTTTCGCGCGCACACCAGCGCCGCGCGGATCGACAGGAAAGGTGTGTTCGCCGGTGGCAACACGAGACCGCGGTGCAGCGCCGAACTCCCAGGCAGCGCCCGACCAGGGCCGTTCCCTGCGTCGTCTCGTCATCGTCGAGTCGCCGACCAAGGCCAAGAAGATCGCCCCCTACTTGGGACGCGGTTATGTGGTCGAGGCGTCTGTCGGACATATCCGGGACCTGCCGCGCGGCGCGGCGGATGTGCCGGCCAAATACAAAGGACAGCAGTGGGCGCGGCTCGGCGTCGACGTCGACAATGATTTCGAGCCCATCTATGTGGTGAGCCCGGATAAGAAGGCGAAGGTCAGCGAGCTCAAGAGCCTGCTCGCCGATGCCGACGAGCTCTATCTCGCCACCGACCCCGACCGCGAGGGCGAGGCCATCGCCTGGCATCTGCTGGAGACGCTGAAGCCGAAGGTGCCGGTCCGGCGCATGGTGTTCCACGAGATCACCGAATCGGCCATCCGGGCCGCGGCCGCCGATACCCGCGAGCTGGATCAGGATCTGGTGGACGCGCAGGAGACGCGGCGCATTCTGGACCGGCTCTACGGCTACGAAGTGTCGCCGGTGCTGTGGAAGAAGGTCATGCCGCGGCTGTCGGCGGGCCGGGTGCAGTCGGTGGCGACGCGCGTGATCGTGCAGCGCGAGCGGGAGCGCATGGCGTTCCGGTCCGCGGAGTACTGGGATATCGCGGCGAAGCTGGATGCCGGCGATCAGGGCGAGGGCAATCCGCGGGTCTTCGGGGCGCGGTTGGTGACCGTCGACGGGTCGCGGGTGGCGCAGGGCCGGGATTTCGGTTCCGATGGGCAGCTGAAGTCCGCGGGCGTGACCGTGCTGGACGAGGCGTACGCGCGGCGGCTGGCGGAATCGCTGCACGGGGTGGATCTGGCGGTCTCCTCGGTGGAGTCCAAGCCGTACACCCGGAAGCCGTACGCGCCGTTCATGACGTCGACCTTGCAGCAGGAGGCGGCGCGCAAGCTGCGCTTCACCTCCGAGCGCACCATGCGGGTGGCGCAGCGGCTGTACGAGAACGGCTACATCACCTATATGCGTACCGACTCGACCACGCTGTCGGAGTCGGCCATCGCGGCGGCGCGGGCGCAGGCCACCCAGCTCTACGGTGCGGAGTATGTGAGCCCGACGCCGCGGCAGTACACCCGCAAGGTCAAGAACGCGCAGGAGGCGCACGAGGCGATCCGTCCCTCGGGCGACACCTTCCAGACGCCGGGTCAGCTGCACGCGCGCCTGGACAATGACGAATTCCGTTTGTACGAGCTGATCTGGCAGCGCACGGTGGCCTCGCAGATGGCGGATGCGCGCGGCACCACCATGACGGTGCGGATCACCGGTGTGGCGAATACCGGTGAGGAGTGCGTGTTCTCGGCGTCCGGCCGGACCATCACCTTCGCGGGCTTCCTGAAGGCCTATGTCGAGAGTGTGGACGAGGAGGCGGGCGGCCAGTCCGACGACGCCGAATCGCGGCTGCCGGCGCTGTCGGAGGGGCAGGGCGTGACCGCGGTCGAGCTGCTGCCGGACGGGCACACCACCAATCCGCCGGCGCGCTTCACCGAAGCTTCGTTGATCAAGACGCTGGAAGAGCTCGGCATCGGGCGTCCGTCGACCTACTCCTCGATCATCAAGACGATTCTGGATCGCGGGTACGTGTACAAGCGCGGTAGTGCGCTGGTGCCGTCCTGGGTGGCGTTCGCGGTGGTCGGGCTGCTGGAGGCGCACTTCGGGCGGCTGGTGGACTTCGACTTCACCGCGGCCATGGAAGATGATCTGGACGCCATTGCCGGCGGGCGCGAGCAGCGCGGAAACTGGTTGTCCTCCTTCTATTTCGGCGGCGATCACGGGGCCGAGGGCTCGGTCGCGCGCTCGGGCGGCCTGAAAAGGATGGTGGGCGAACGGCTCGACGGCATCGATGCGCGAGAAGTCAACTCCATCAAGCTTTTCAGCGACGACGAGGGTCGCGATGTGGTGGTGCGGGTCGGCAAGTTCGGGCCGTATCTGGAGCGCATGGTCATCAATCCCGATGACCCGGACGGGGATCCGGTCTCGCAGCGCGCCAATCTGCCCGATGATCTGCCGCCGGACGAGCTGACCCCGGAGGTCGCGGAGAAGCTGTTCGCGACGCCGCAGGAGGGTCGCTCGCTGGGCGTGGATCCCGAGAGCGGCAATGAAATCGTCGCCAAGGAAGGGCGTTTCGGCCCGTACGTCACCGAGGTGCTGCCCGCGCCGCCGGAGGAGGACGGGGCCAAGAAGGGTGCGAAGAAGGCGGATGCGTCCAAGCCGCGCACCGGCTCGCTGTTCAAATCCATGAGCCTGGACAGCATTACGCTCGACGACGCGCTCAAGCTGCTGTCGCTGCCGCGCGTGGTGGGCGTGGATCCGGAGTCCAATGCCGAGATCACCGCGCAGAACGGCCGGTACGGGCCGTATCTGAAGAAGGGCACCGATTCGCGGTCGCTGACCAGTGAGGACCAGATCTTCACGGTCACGCTGGAGGAGGCGCTCAAGATCTACGCCGAGCCCAAGCGGCGCGGCGGGCAGGCGGCCAGTGCGCCGCCGCTGCGCGAGCTGGGCGTGGATCCGGTGTCGGAGAAGCCGATGGTGATCAAGGACGGCCGGTTCGGGCCGTATGTCACCGATGGCGAGACCAATGCCAGCCTGCGCAAGGGCGATGAGGTGGAGTCCATCACCGATGCGCGCGCCTCGGAGCTGCTGGCGGATCGGCGGGCCCGCGGTCCGGTGAAGAAGGCGGCCAAGAAGACCGCCGCCAAGAAGGCGCCGGCGAAGAAAACCGCCGCCAAGAAGGCCGCGGCCAAGACCACCACCAAGGTGGTCAAGAAGGCCGCGGCGAAGAAGGCGGCGGCCAAGACGGCCGATGGCGTCACCACCAAGAAGGCTGCGGCCGCCAAGAAGACAGCGGCCTCGCAGTCCTGATCAACGGCTATTTCCTGTCGGTGTCCTGCCGTAGCGTGTGTGCCGTAACACGCACCAGCGGAAGGACATTCGATGGCCGTCGCCCAGGATCGTCAGGACCTGATCGCCATACTCGCCGAACAGCGTGACATCTTCAAGATCACACTGCGTGGGCTCGAGGACGCCGATGCGCGCCAGCGCACCACGGTCAGTGAACTGACACTCGGCGGGTTGCTGCATCACCTCGTCTCGACCGAACGGCATTGGACCACCGTCATCGTCGAACGCGACGAGCAGGCGGAATTCGATCTGTCCGAGATGGATTCGCAGTATCGGATGGGCCCGGACGAGACCCTCGCGGGGCTGCTGGCCGAATGGGATGCGGTGGGCGAGCGAACCGCCGCGCTCATTCGCGAGCTGGAGAGCCTGGACGAGTCCATTCCGATTCCGACCGCCCCGTGGCAGCCGGAGTTGACCTGGCAGACGGCCCGGCACATCCTCCTGCACATCCTGCGGGAGATCTCGCACCACTCCGGGCACGCCGACATCATTCGCGAAGCCCTGGACGGCGCGAACACCACCTACCAGCGCGCCTAGCGGTTCCTGCGCTGTCGGCCCCGGCCGCTAGGGTGTACGACGTGGCGGGTGTCTTCGATCGGCTGGTCGGCCAGGATGCGGTCGAGTCCGAACTGACCGCTGCCGCGGTGGCGGCGCGGGGCGGCGCCGAGGCCTCGTCCTCGGCCATGACGCATTCCTGGTTGTTCACCGGACCGCCCGGATCGGGCCGTTCGGTCGCCGCGCTGTGCTTCGCGGCGGCCCTGCAGTGCACCGATCCGGAGCGCCCGGGCTGCGGGCGCTGTCACGCCTGCACCACCACCATGGCCGGCACCCACGGCGATGTGCGCCGCGTGGTGCCCGAGGGGCTGAGCATCGGCACCAAGGAGATGCGCGAGATCGTCCAGGTCGCCTCCCGCCGCCCGAGCACCGGCCGCTGGCAGGTCGTGGTGGTCGAGGATGCCGACCGCCTGACCGAGGCCGCCGGCAATGTCCTGCTCAAGGTGGTCGAGGAACCGCCGGCCCGCACCGTCTTCCTGCTCTGCGCGCCCTCGGTGGACCCGGAGGACATCTCCATCACCCTGCGATCCCGTTGCCGCCACGTGCATTTGGCGACCCCCTCGGTCGACTCCATCGCCCGGGTCCTGCGCGAGCGCGACCGCCTCGACGCCGACACCGCCGCCTGGGCGGCGTCGGTGAGCGGCGGCCACGTCGGCCGCGCCCGCCGCCTGGCCACCGACGACTCCGCCCGCGCCCGCCGCAAACGCGCCCTGGCCCTGGTCGCCGCCACCGCCCGCCCGGCCGCCGCCTACACCGCCGCCGACGAGCTGGTGAAATCCGCCGACGACGAGGCCAAACAAGTCAGCGCCGAACGCGACGAGAAGGAACGCGACGAACTCGCGACCGCCCTGGGCGCGGGCGGCACCGGCAAGGGCGCGGCCTCCGCCACCCGCGGTTCCGCCGGGGCTCTCAAAGAACTGGAAAAGCGCCAGAAATCCCGCGCCACCCGCACCGGCCGCGATGCCCTGGACCGCGCGCTGATCGATGTCGCCGGCCTCTACCGCGACGCCTTGGCCGTCCGCTTCGGCGCGGCCACGGCCGATTCCCGCTCCGGCGTCACCCTCACCCACCCCGATATGTCCGACCAGATCCGCGAACTGGCCACCGACATCCGCCCCGAGGGCCTGCTCCGCTCCATCCAAGCCGTCCTCGACTGCCGCGAAGCCCTCGAAACAAACGTCAAGCCCCGCTTCGCCGTAGCCGCCATGGTCGCCACCCTCATGGCGGCCCGCTCCGCCTGACCGCACCCGTCGTGACCGCGACCACGCGTTTTCGCGATCCGGGCAGCGAGACGATAGACTGCGACCGCCGAAAGGCACGCCGCCTTAGCTCAGTCGGTAGAGCGCTTCACTCGTAATGAAAAGGTCGGGGGTTCGATTCCCCCAGGCGGCTCCATACAGGCAGGTGGTGAGCAGGTACCGCTCTCCGCCTGCTGTCGTTTCGGGGTCTGAATCCCACCTATGTCCCAACAAAGTCATTCGGCGCTCACAGCTCGGTGCAGCGCGTCAGCTGCTGCAGGGTGGACTCGGCCGCGCGCCATGTAGCGCCGCTGGGTCATGGACGGGTCGGCGTGGCCGAGGACATCGGCGGTAACCCGGGCGGACAGGCCGGCGTCATCGAGGATCGTGGCGACCGCGCCGCGGAAGCTGTGGGCGGTGATGTCGTCGGGGATGGCCAGGGCCTCGCGCACGCGCTGCCACTGGTGCTGCACGTTGTTCGGATCGCGCAGCGTCCAGTTCTCGGAGGGGAAGACCAGATCGTATTGGGGCGGTTTGGCTGGCGGATGCTTGCGCTTCCGGGCCTCCAGCACCGCCTTCCTCTGGGTGAGCATCACGATGGCGAAGTCCGGCAAGGCGATTCGGCCCTTGCGGTTCTTCGGATCGTTCTCGATCTCCTGGCGTGCGAGCCCGACTTCGGTGATTCTGACCACTTTTCCGCTGGTCCGTAGGGTCTTGCCCTTGAGGTCGATGTCGGACCACAAAAGGGCGAGAATCTGGCTGCGCCGCAGGCCGGTGCCGGCGAGCAGAGTGATCCAGTCGGTCAGGTCTGCGGCGTCGCAGAAGTCGGCGACGGTCGGCGGGGTGTAGGACTTGATCGGCTTCGTCCGTTCGCGTTCCTTCTTCATGAGCTTGCGAGGGCAGGGCAGGCTTGAGGTTCTGACCGCGGTGAGAATGAAGCGGAGCTCGTCGACGGTGATATCGCGGGCGCCACCGGTCCGGCCCTTGGGCTCGAGGTTCTCCGGCAGCTCGACCTCGCGGACGGGGTTCACGGTGAGCGGGGTTTTTCGGACCGCGTACTTGAACATCCCGGACAGAACGGAGCGGGCAGTGTCCATGGAGCCGGGGCCCTGCGCCTTTCCGACTTGGATCAGGAACTTCTCCGCGGCGGCGGTGGTGACCTCGTGCAGGCGGAGATCTCCGAATGCGTTGTTGAACATGGCCGCGACGTCGTCGTAGCGCTCCAGTGTGCTCATGGCACGTTCCAGCGCGACCAGGTGGTTGCGGTAGTGCTCCCACAACTTGCGGACGGTGATCGAGTCCGTCAGTTCTCCCTCAACTGTGATGCGGATCTCGCGGGCGGCCGCGAGGACTGCTTCGGTGGCACGAGAACCGTTGCGGTCCGGCACCTTCCGCCCGCGGGAATCCAGTTTGAGCGGTGATACTCGGGCGATATCGCGCCGTTTGCCCGAGCCGTCGCGAACCAGGACACGGGCCTGGAAGTGACCGGGCGCTATTTCGGTGAGCATCACCGCGCCCGGCACTCCGATCGGTCGCGGCGGTCGGCCTCGGCCCATGGCTATCTGCCGTCCTGCTGGTCGACCTGGGCGTCGATGGCGGCGTCCAGTTCGTCCAGGTCCCACAGCAGGTTCTTGCCGACGCGGCGTGGCATGGGCAGCCATGGGTGCTCGGCGCGTTGGCGATGCCAGCGCCGCAGCACTTCCGGGTGTCGGTGGATGTGCGCTGCCGCATCCTTGGTGCTCGCCCAGCGGCGAATGTGCACGGTGCCGCTGATGTCGGATGTGGTCACCGTTGCTCCTTTCTCGAATCGATCAGTGGCGCAGCGAGTTCGAGCCGGCCACTACTCGGCCTGAGTCCAAGGTGTCGTCTTGGCCGGTCTTGTCGGTTGTGGTTTCGGTGTTGTCGGGTTGGGCGACGATTTTGGCGACCGTCGAGTGGTGGAGACCAAATGCGTCGCCGACGATCCGGGTGGATCGCACAGTGCGGTACATGGCACGGATGCTGCTGTCGCGGTCGCTGTCGGCGGGCTTGTCGACGGCTGCCGCCTTCGCGTCGGCTGTCTGGGGTGTGGTGTCGCCGGTGGTGGCGACGGCGTCGGGTGTGGGTTTCCTGGTGTCGGGTTGGGTGTCGACTACGGCGGGCTTGGCGGCGCGGGCGTCGCCTGTGGTGTCGGCGGGGTCCGGATCGGGTTGTGCTGGAGTGGATTCGGACAGTAGGGCGAATCCGCAGATAACCATGAATCCGTCGATGGCGAGCGGGCCGACATGGGCGCCAACGGTGTCGTAGCCCCAGGACAGCAGCACGTGGTAGACGTGGCCGTAGCTGATGATGGCCGAGCCGAGGGCGACGGTGCCCGCACCTGCGTATCGGGCCAGTTTCCACCACATACCAGGGAGCCAGCGCACTCTCAGCAAGACTTCGACGGACAGCATGAGCACGATCGGCCAGACCGCGGACCCGATCTGGGGTGCGATGCCGGGACTCCAGCCGTCGGGTTGGGTGTCGGCTGGCAGCCAGGTGTAGAGCCAGTTCGCCAGCACCGACAGCACGGCACCGAAGCCGAATCCGAGCCAGGCGACAGTCCGGCCTCCGGTGGGCGACAGTGGGTGTCGGATGTGTTGTCGGGTGGAGCGACGCTGCCGCCCAGGCGGCACCGGTTCGGCGTCGGTCTCGGGCACGGTGGGGGCGACGCTGTCGAGGGTGTCGGCCGGTATGCCGTTGTGGTGCACGGCGTCGTTGCCGTGCACCACATGCGAACCGGCTCCGTTGCCGGTCACCCCTCACCTCGATCCGGTGTGGTGATGGGGGTGTAGACGGCGGTGTAGAGGCGGGCGCGTTCGTCGGCGGGGTCGGTGCCGGTGTAGGTAACCGACAGGGTGGCGCCGATGTCGAAGCCGGTCGCGCCGGCCTTGGTCATGGCGGCGCCGATGGCGCGTTCCATGCGTGAGGTCGGGTACAGGTTCCGCAGTCCCGCGGGGGTATCGAGGGTGATGAACAGCTGCATCACGGTGTTGCCTTGCTTGTCCTTTTGGACCTCGCCGGGGGCGCCGTTGAATTTCAGTCGTGGCTGTTCACCGATTTCGGTGATGCGGCCGTAGATGGTGGTGCCGGGGGCGATGTTCTTGCCGAACGCGCTGGGGGGTTTGGCGGCGGCCTGTTTGAAGCGCTGCCCGTAGTCGATGCCGGTCATGATGGGTTCCTCCTTGGGGATCTATCGGGGAAAGGTGTTCAGCGGCTGCGGGTTACCTGCCGCTGTGGGGACAGGGGTTGGCGGTAGTGGCGGTCGAGGTAGGGCACCCGCTGCAGGGCCTCGATCGGGTGGCCGGCGTCGAGGTGGTCGGTGAGGTCCTTGCCCGCGGCGGCCTGCAGAATCCGGATCTCGCCGACGTGGCCGTGCAGGGTGTCGGCGACCTTGGCGGCGTGGCGGTAGCCGGGTCGGTCGCGGTCGGCGACCACGATCACCCGCCCGGCGCCGTGCAGCCATTGCGCGTGATCGCGGGTCCAGCTGCCGGCGCCCATGGCGTTGCTGGTGGCGACCAGTCCGGCCTCGAACGCGCGTTGGACGTCCTTCTCGCCCTCGCACACGAAGATCTCCCGGCCGCGTCCCACGGCGTTGACGACTTCCGGAAGCCGGAATGGGATGGGTGCGAAAGCGCCTGATTCCCAGCTGGTTCCGGTCCAGCGGCGTTGCGGGAAGTTCTTCTTGTGCCCATGCTCGTGCGGGATGTGCTCGCGGGTGATCGCGCCCTCGATGCGTCCGTCGGGCCAGCGGTAGACGTAGGTTTCGATCACCTCCGGCGGCCCGATCGGCTCACCCAGCTGCGGGCGGTGCGGGATCGGGAACTGCGCGTACTCGATCGCCTTGTCCACCAGCGAGACTCGCGCCGGCGGCGGCTGCTGCTGGCGTGGCGCGGGCCGCTGGTAGGGGCGGTGCGGGTCGCGTTGGGGCAGTTGGTCCCACATGTCGCGCACTTGCAGGTTCAGTCGGGCCAGGACGTCCTGGTCGTCGCAGCCGGCGAAACATCGCACGATGGTTTTGCCCTGGGCGGGGTCGTAGCGGACACCGAGCGACGGGTTGTGGTGCTGGCCGTCGGCCTCGTGGACTGGGCACAGGTAGACCGTCCAGCGGGTGCCGGTGCGGCCTGGCCCCATGGTGGCCGCCAGAGCGGCGGTTATGAGTTGCCACGAACGGCCCTGCGATGCTTGGGGTTCCATGGCGGGTCACCGTTCGCGTTCGATCGGAGCGCGGTCGCGGTCGGCACCGAATTTCGGGATTGGCGTGCCGGGCGCGCACCGGTAGGTGTCGGGTGCGTTGCGTTCGTAGTCGACGGCGAAGGTGTTGCCGGACAGTTCTTGTGCCTGCTCGATGCTGCGCCACTGCACCGCGGTGAGCTGGTCCTGGCCTATTTCGTCGCGGTAGTAGCGTGCCCAGTCGAGGTGCTGCCGTGCTCCGTTGGCGTCGCGGGTCCAGGAGGTGTAGGCGATCCGCAGGTAGTGCCACTCCTGCTGGTGTGGGCCCTGCGACCAGGCGGTATCGAGCCGGTCGATGCCGCGGTGGTACTGCTCGATCTCCTGGCTGGTCGCGTCGAGGTGTTCGGCGTGGTAGACCTCGTCGATCAGCCGGACACGTTCGGCGAAGTCGGCGCGCATGGCTTCCTCGTGTTCGGGTTGCATCGTTCACCGCCCCCGCTCGTATCCGGGGTGGTGCTGGGTGTGATCGACGGGTGCGCGGGTGTGGTCGAGGCAGGCGAGGTCGCGGGCTTGGTGCAGGCTGCGGTACTGGACGTCGGTCAGCCCGAACTCGCGGCCGTAGAGCTCGCGCCGGCGTTCGACGTCGGCGACGAACCGGCGCATGTCCTTGGGGCGCTGCTGCCAGTCGTCGTAGGAGGCGGACAGGAACGCCCAGTGCTCGGCGTACGGGCCGCCGAACCAGCGTTCGTCGTATTCGGCGGTGTCGCGGTAGATCCGATCCAGCTCGGCGTCGGTGATATCGCTGCGGTAGGCGTTGCGGGCCAGCTGGGCCTGGGCGAAGAACTCGGCCCGCATGGCTTCTTCGTGCTCGGCGTGTATCGTGCTCACCGGTCCCGCTCGATCGCCGGCTGCGGCGTCGCATCGGTCTGCGAACCCGTTGTGCTGGAATGCTGCTGGTCCCGGGTGGGGGCCGAGAGTGACGGCGGCCAGGTGCCGTTGCCGGTCAGCTCGCGGGCCTGCAGGGCGGTGCGCCAGTCGATGGGCAGCATGGTCGGGTCGCGGTGGTCGGTGATCTGGTTGTGGATCAGGTGCATCAGCCGCGGCGTCTGCTGCCAGTTCCGGACGGCGTTGTCCAGCCGCTCCCACGGGCCGGTCACTCCGGGCGGGCTGGCCCACCGCCGCACGATCGGGGTTATCCGGGCGAGGAGTTCGGTTCGGTTGTCGTCGAATTGGAGCCGCTCGGCGATCTTGCGGGCGTTGTGGACCGTGGCGTAGTCGGCGCGCATCTCCGCTTCCAGCGGGAACGCGCCCCGTTCGGTGTAGTAGCGCGGCTGGGTCGGATCGGTGGGGTCGTGGAAGGCGTTCATGTCACCGGCTCCGCTCGATCGGCGGGCGCGGCGTTTCGGGTGGGTTGCCGTGATCGGTGGTGGTCTCGCGGGGCGTCGTGTCGGTGCGGGGCTGCTGTTTCCGGCGCTCGTCGAGGGCGGTCAAGACGTCCTGGCGTTGACCATCGATCGGGTGGAACTTGATCCTGCCGGGCTGTGTCGAGTCGGCGAGGTCGACGCTGAGTCCTTGGCCGCCGACTTCCATCGTCGATACGCGCTGGCGGGCCCAGTCGAGTGCCTCGGCCTCGGAGTCGAAATGCTGCTGGATCGGCCGCTGCGATTCCGGCAACTCCTCCACGGTGACGCCCTGTGCGCGGGCCAGTGACCAGACGTCGCGGCGGTAGATCTGCACCGCGAAACGCGGCGTGAATTCGGTGTTGTGCTGGTTGTGCCCGTTGGCCTTCCGCTCGGCGTCGCGGCGGGCCTTGCTGCCGAAGCGCTGCTGCTCGGGGGTGGCCTGGGCGAGTTTCTGCACGGCCTGATCGCGTTCGGTCCGGAACTTGTCGCGTTCGACTCCGGTCTGAATCACCTTCTCGCGCAGGTCTTTCAGCTCGGCGGCCTGGCGGTTGGTGGTGTTGCGCAAGGCCTGGGCGTCGGCTTCGGCGGCCTCGCGGGCCCGCTGCTGCTCGTCACGGTCACGCGTGACGGCGTCCAGGCCCCGCTGGAGCACACCCACGTCACGGGCCAGGGTGTCGCGGTCGCCTCGGAGCTCGGTGAGCTGGGCCTCGATGTCGGCCAGGCGCTGCTCTGCGATGTTCGACGCTCCCGGTTCCGGGCCGGCGGCCGGTGCCGGGGTGGGCCCGCGGTCGCGGCGGAGCCCGTCACGGTAGGTGGTCAGCTCGTCGGCGACGATCCCGGGAGGGCCGTCGACGTGGTAGAGCAGGCCGGGTGTGTCGTGTGCGGAGATGCCCACTGCCAGGTGGTGGGAGTTGCGGCAGTGCGGCGACTGAGCGCGGCGCTGCGCCCATTCCGCGGCGGCGGACTCGGTCGGGTGCAAGCCGATCTCATTGTGTGCGTAGCCGTCGCGGTCACGGGTTTGCATCCGGACCTCGAACCGCGAATTGTCGGCGGCAGTGGCGAATTCGCGGTTGATCTCTTCATCGGTCAGTCCGGCGTCGCGGGCCCGTCGGGCGGCCTTGTTGCGGGCGGCGTCGAGTGAGTCGCGGACCGCGGGGTCGATGTCCGGCGTGCGCCATGACCAATCCGCTTGTGCGCGGCGGATAGCCTGCACCGCCGCGACCCGCTCGTCCGCGCCCTCGCGGCCTTGACCGGTCTCCGCCGGGCGCGGATCCGGTCCGGGCGGCTGCGCCGGCGCGGCGTGGTCGCGGGCGGGGACGGTCGGGCGGCCCAGGTGGTGGGCGCGGTCCCATTCGTGGACCTCGTCGGTGACCATGCCCAGCGGCCCGACCGCGGCCTGAGCGGTGTGGGCCGGGTCGCGGCGATCCCACACCACGGCGGTGAACTCGTCGCCGCGGCGGCTGCTGGACCGGTAGAAGCCGAGCTGCTGGCGGGTCCAGGCGTAGGCGTCGGCGACGCTGGCGAAGGTGGTGCCGGTGCGCGGCCGATCGGCATGCGGCGTCGATGCCAGCTGCGCCTCGTCCCGGTGGCCGATCAGCGCGCTGGGGCCGACGGTGGCTACGAAATGCTTGCTGTCGAGGGTGTTGGGGTCGCGGCGTCCGGATTCCAGGGCGGCGATGCGCCGGCGTAGATCCTCGGTGTCGGCGGCCAGGTGTTTCGGGTCGCTGCGGTAGGCCAGCTGCGCCCGCTCCACCGCGACCGCTTGCGCGGCGGCCTGATGGCGCGCGAACACCCGCTGCTCTGACCGTGCCGCGATCTCCCGGAACTCCGGTGCCGTGCGCGGATTGGTCTCGGTGAACACGTGCTGCACGCGGATGCGGGGGCTGTCGTCGAGATCGTTGAGCGCCTGCACGACCTGCCCGCGCTGCTCGGTGCTGAGCGCGGACTCGTGCACGGTCGACTCGATCCCGAACCGCATCCCCTCCAGCTGCTGGAGCACCGCCTCGTTGACGTGGTAGTCGTCGCGGTCGGCGCCGGCCGCCAATCGGGCGTCCCACAGCCGGTTGCGCGCGGCCTGGTATTCGTGGACGCAGCGGGTGAACCAGACTTCGGCGATGCGCTGCGCCCCGATCTCGGCCTCCAGGTGCGCGGCCAGCTGCTTGCGCTGGGCTCGGGTCAGCTTGATCGGCTTGTCCCCGGAATCTGTGCGCCGCAACAGATGCCGCTGATACCAGGTGTGGGCGGTATCGAGGATCTGCCGCAGGGTGCGGCCGGACTGGCGGGTGATCTCATCCATCTCGGACTTCTCGGACATGAGTGGTGTATTCCTTTCAGGGATAAAGGGATTGGGCTTATCGGGTGCGGTCGATCGGGGTGCGCTGCTCACGCTGCTGGAGTTGCTGCCAGCGCTGTTCGGCGGCGGCGTCGGTGAGCTTGAGCCGGGTCGCGAACTTGCCGCGGGTGCGCGAGACCGTCGCGGCGGCGGAATACAGTTCGCGGTCAGCGTCTTGCAGGTCCCACATGACCTCCTCGGTCACCTGGACCGGATCGATCGGGTCCCCCAGGTCGTCGACGGCCAGCGCCTCGGGCTTCTGATGCAGGCGGCCGTAGTCGAGCTTGATCTGGGCCATCTCCCGGCGCAGCTCAGCGATACGCTCGGTGACCTCGTAGAGCCGGTCGTACAGCTCGGAGGGGGCGGGCATGATCCAGTCGGGATGGTTCTTGGGCATCGGTGATCACTCCTTGCTGATGGTGGGGTTGGTGTCGTCGGGGGTGTTGTCGTCGGGACCCAGCCCGAGTAGTTGCTTGCTGAAGCGCCAGTCGGTGAGTGACTGCTCGTCGGTGTGGCACAGGATCGCCACGGTCTGCTCGTAGGCGGCCAGGGCGCGGCAGCGGGCGATGACCTCGCGCAAGCCGGTGGCGATGGGGTCGTCCGGCGCTAGGCCGTCTTCGGGGACCGGATCGAGGTCGAGCATTCGATACGGGCGCGGGGTGGCGTCTTCGAGCTCGGCCAAGCGTCGGCCCTGCTCGGACACGGGCAGCGGGGTGCGGATGATGGCTTGCGCGAGCAGGTACCACATGCCGCGCAGCAGCCCGGCCTGCCAGCGCTCGCTGTCGCTGGTCTCGTCGCGTTCGAGCAGTCCGAGCGTGCGCGCGTGTTCCTGGCAGGCGATCCGGGAGGCGTTGGCGCAGTACAGCACTGCCAGGGAATCGAGCCAGTCACCGATTTCGTCGGTGGGTGCCGGGTTCTGTTCGGTTGCGGTGGACGGGATTCGGTCGGAGTTCATGGGGGATATTCCTTTCGTGGTTCAGGCGCGGGCGGTGCGGCGGGCTTCGCGTCGGGCGCGGGATTGGTCCAGGCGTGCGATGGCGGCGCTGAAGGTGCGGCAGATGCCGCAGGTGAGGGCGGCGAGGGCGCGGCCGATGGCGGTGGTGACGGTGATGAAGGTCTGCGGCAGGGGTGGGCGCAGGGCGGCGTGCCACCACAGGTAGGCGATCCAGCCCAGCCCGTAGACCGTCAGTGGGAGGGCGACTACGCCGGGCTGTCCCCAGCCGGCGAGCAGTACGACCGCGATCACCAGCAGGGAGCCGCCGAGACCGGCGCGCAGCAACCGCGGC
The DNA here is from genome assembly GCF_042672265.1 of Nocardia sp. NPDC127526. Classification (NCBI taxonomy): domain Bacteria; kingdom Bacillati; phylum Actinomycetota; class Actinomycetes; order Mycobacteriales; family Nocardiaceae; genus Nocardia; species Nocardia sp. NPDC127526. The sequence continues at coordinate 48,755 of NZ_JBHXVO010000040.1, forward strand.
CGCAACCCTGCCGGGCCGGCCGGCGCGGCCTCGGTGTCGAGGTGCTCGTCGGAGGTGACCAGTCGCAGAACGGGTTTGGCCGACGGCGTCTGCTCGACGGGCGCGTCCTGGCCGAGCAGGAAGCTGGGGCCGTCGACGGCTTCGGTGGCGGCGGTGAGGAAGGCGCTGGCTTCATCGCCGAGGACGTCGCCGAGCTGGTCGTCGGGGATGCCGGCGACTGCCTCGTCGAGCTCGTTCGGGTCGCTGGGGCCGCGCCGGCGCTTGTGCTGGTGGTCGTGGTCGTCATCGTCGTGGTGGTCGTCGCTGCGGATGATGCGCATAACGGTTGTGCTCCAATCGATTTCGGTGATGAATGGGTGGTCAGGCGGCGGTGGCCGCGGTGTCGCCGTCGGCGGCGGTGCGGTGGCGTGCGGCCTCGGCGGCGGGGGTGCCGGGCAGCGGGGACAGTTGGGTGAGGTCGATGCGGACGACGCGGCCGAACCAGGCGTGGCCGGCCTTGGCGTAGACGAATTCGCCGGGGCAGAAGCGGCGGACGCGGTCGGGATCGACCAGCCAGCGTTCACCGACCTGCACCTGGCCCTCGTCGCCGGTGCGCTGCCCCCGGATCAAATGCCGCGACGGCAGCATGGTGCGGACGGATCCGAAGTGTTTACACAGCTCCCCGACGTTTTCGCAGTAGCCGAGAATCAACCCGCCCGCGAGGGCCTTCAACAGCCGATCCAGGACCCACTTGTCGGGGGCCAGAGACTCGGGGGACTGACCCGACAGCACCAGCGCAACGCCTTGCGAGCTGCCGCGTTCGGCGATCTCCTCCAGCCCCAGCGATCCCTTCCTTGTGGTCAACGCGGAGGCTTCATCCAGGTAGAGGGTCGTCGAGCGGCGCAGGTGCTTTTTCGTGCGGCCGGCGCGCTGCATCACCAGCCGCAGCGTGGCCGCGACCTGGGCGCGGGCGGCGTCCTTGTCCAGGGCGGGCACGGTCATGAACAGCACGGTCAGGTTGTCGATGTTCTTGCCGTCGTCGAACACCATCCGGCCGTCGTGGTCTTTGAGCAGCTCGAACAGGTTGGTGCACTTGATGAGCGCGTCGTCGATCTGCGGGACCTTCTCCGCCTGCAACGCCTTGACCTGGCGCACCACGTCGGGGGCGTCACCCCACGCCTTCTTGATCTCATTGGGGTTCATCCGGTCGAGGAACTCGGTGCTGCTGTTGATCTCGCCGTGCGGGGCGCCGAGCACCAGGTCGACGACGCGGCGGCGCATCTCGTCGAAATGCTGGCCCTCGCTGGTGGAAGCCTCCCCTGCATTGAGCAGGTCGCCGATGATGGCGCGCTTGTCGCGGATAGGCAGGTTGCGCCACAACTCGAGCCGGTCCATCTCCGGCACCAGGGCGATCTCCTCGCGTGGAATACCCAGCGCGACAGCGATGGCCAGCATCTCGCGACCGAGCACTCGGTCGTCCTCGCCGCCCTTGCAGGTGATCATCACCAGTCGCGGTTTCGGGTGCCGGACACTCATGCCGGGCACGTCCTTCCACCGCTGCCAGGCATGCCACTCGTAGATGAACGTGGCGATGGCGTGGCGTTTGATCAGCTCGGTCTTGCCGCTGCGGGTGGTCGCGATGATGCCCTGATGACGTTTGATCTCGTTGTGGGGCACCATCAGCCAGTGCTGATGCCGCGCGGTCAGCTCCCGCCACAATCCCCGCGGGCGCGCATCGTGGTGATCGGCCAGGGTGCCCAGCACGACGGCGAACCCGGCGCTGTAGGGGGCGCCGAGCTTCGCGGCCCGCGCCGCCGCCGCGAACTTGCGGGCGGCGAACGCTTCCTGCACCCGCTCGGTACGGCCGAGGGATTTCAACCCGACGGTGTTGGTCTTGAGCACGAACTGCGCCCACCACCAGGTGGCGGCCAGCATCGCGATCGGCGCACCCACCGCCAGCATCATCGGCAGCCCGGCCAAGTCCCCGCCGGCGACCTGACCGGCGCCGTCGAAGAACAACACCACCGGGGTCGACAGGGAGCCGCCGGCCAGCATCGACGCGACTGGCAGCAGGAACGCGGCAATGGCGAAGTTCCGCAGCCGGTGTGGCTCCAACGGCCAGTTGTAGGCGACGGCCACGACCATGATCAGCATCGCGACCAGCACCAGCCCTGCGGTCAGCGCCGTGCCCGCGACATGCGTGGCCTGCGTCAAGTCCACGCCCTGCCAGCTGGGCACGGTGATTTCCGGTGCGCCGGGTGGTGCCTGCGGCCCGAGCTGGTCGAACCCGGTCCCAGAGGGCGGGGCAGCGGTGGTGGTCGGGATTGTTGTGGTTGTCCCGAAGGGGTTGAAGATCGCCGGCGGGCTGGCGGGGTCGCAGTCCTGTGGGGTGATGATCGGTGTGCATTGGTTGCTCATGAGGCTTCCCTGTTGGCGTGGGTCTGCTGCTCGCGCTCGGCTTTTGCGAGGGCTTTGCGTTCGGCGCGGCGGGCCAGATAGGTGCTCCAGTCGTCGTCGAGGTCGCGGGTCTCGAAATCGATGTCGATGGCGGCGATCTCCGGCGGGAGTCGTTTGACGGCGGCCTTGACGCCGTCCGTGACGTAGGTGGTGCGGCACAGATACAGCAGCCCCACCAGCTCGGTGACCTGCCGGAACGGCGGCACGGTGCGGGTAGCGCGCATCGCTCCCTGCAAGGCGATGTCCATGTCCGTCGGGCCCTTGCGGGTCAGCTCGACTTCCACTGCCCACCACTGCAATTCGCCGTGAACCTTGCGCAGCACCCACCCGTCATGGACATGCGCTCGATCGCGGCGAGGTTCGCGGCTGGAGCTGAACTCCGCCACCTCCCGCGAAGCCGCAGCGATCTCCTCCGCACGGTGGCGCAGCTGGCGTTCGGACACCCAGCGATGCGGGTCGGAGCCGACCAACATGATCCGGGCCTGGGCGACGGCCCGGTCGTGGTTGGCCCATCGCGTCGATGGCGTCCAGTCCTTCGGTTTCCAGCCCAGACGCGGTGCCGCGGCTTCCTTCTTCGGGATCACCCACGCCCGGCCTGGCCCCACCCGGGTCAGCGGGTACAACGAGCCGTTGCGGATCAGCGGCCGCAGGATGTCGTAGGCGGTGCTCAGCTCGACATCGAGGAAGTGCGCGATCAGGTCCACCTGCATGCCGTGCATGTCCGCGGTACCGTCCAGCACTTGGCTCTGCCGGGCCGTAATCGTGGCGCTGTGCGCGGCCGGCAGCATCCGACCCATCGACCCGTACGGCACACCGAGAAGCTCGGCGACCTCCGCCTTGGTCAACCCTTGCGCCCGCAGGACGGCGGCCTCACCCAAGCAGTTCTCCACCTTGCTCAGCGGAATCCCGAGTGTCCGTGCGATGTCGGTGTAGCTGTAGTCGAGATCGCGCAGACCGCCGATGATCTCCGAGCGGTGCCGCAACTCCAGGCGCGTATACCTGTCCCTCTTCTTGTGGTGGGTGCTCATCGGGTGCGCTCCCTCCGATGCGGCGGGTCGATAGGGCGGGCCTCGATCTCGCACAGCCGCCGCTCCAGCTCGTCCGCGGGTATCCGGTGCACCCAGCTCGGCAAGGACGGGACCTGCGGCGCCGGTGTCCGGGTCCGCTCGCTGTGGCGGGCGGCGATGTCGCGGCGGGCCTGCACGATCACCGCGGCCATCTCCTCGGCCGCGCCGGCATCCGGGGCGCGGCGAGGTTTCACCCCGCACTTCGGGCAGCGCCGTGCCGCGCCTCCCTCGCGCTTGAGCTGCCGCTCGCGGCTGCGAGTGCCGTGCCAGGTACGGGCCAGCTCCCACCCGATCCCGTTGTCGCGCAACACCTCCAACAGCCGCGCACCCCGGCCGGCGCGATGCTCGGTCAGGCGCGCGTCGAGGTCGGTGGTCCACCCGGTGTAGTGGCGGGCATGCCGGAACGGTCGATCGAAATGCAGCAGATAGACGGTGCCGGGAACGTTCTTGCGCGTCATCGGCTCCGCTCCCTGCCCTGAGAGCGCTGCTGGCTGGCATGGCGGGCCTGAATATCGCTGCGCGCCTTGGTGATCTCGGCGAACAGCCGATCGTGGGTTTCATGCCATCGTGTCCACGTCTCGCTTTGGTCCGCCCAGACTGATCCGGCGGTGGAATCCCAATGACGAAGGTTGTTTTTCTCCGCCTCGTCGTTCCCGTAATCCTTCGTGGCGGCGACCTGGGTCGCGGCGTGCAGCATGTCCGTTAGCACGCCGTCGACCACGTTCAACCTGTCGCGCTCGGCGTCCAGCGCCGCCAGCTCCCTGCGGATTTCGTCGGCGGTGCTCATCGCTCCTCCAGGACCAGCACGAACAGGTCGGAGGACAGACGGGCGGCATCGATCGTCAGCGTCCGCATCGGCGTGGACACCACACCGCTGGCAGACTCCTTCCGCACCACCGTGCACACCACGGCGCAGCGCGGACGGCCCTTCGCGTCGGTCCACGGCTCGCCGATCTCTTCCACCCGCAGCGTGCGGATATCGCTGCGACCTGGTAGCGCGTCCCGATACCACTGGCCCACCCGGACGGTGCGATCTCGGCCGCTCATTGCGCCACCCCCGGGACGGCCGGGGCCTGGCGGTTCACGTGAACGCAGTCGATGCGGTCGACTTCCTCAGCGCGGCAGACGTTCACGCTCGGCGGCATGGTCGGGGTCTGCTGTTCCAACTGGATTCCGACCACGATCCCGGCGGCGAACAACACCAGGCCGAAGAAGACGGGCAGTCTCCAGCGCAACGGCATGCTTTGAAAGCCGCTCTGCAGCAGTCCGTTTGCGTCGTACTCGGCGCGGTTGTAGGCGGACAACCCGCTGTTCCGTCGCGCGTATTCGTGGCTGTTCATCGCCGGCCTCGCAGCCAGCCATGCCGCGGGCGCACCAGGACGTAGATGCCGATCAGGAACAGCGGCACCAGGACGACCTCGGGGGCCACGATCAGCGCGTACATCATCGACATTGCGACGAACACGAAAAAAGCGGTGCGGGCTCTCATGCCGCACCGCCCGGACCGAGGGGCCGCACCAGAGCAAGAACCTGGTTGCGGTCCACCTTGATTAGCCGCGGTCCGACCTGGAATCCCTCCAGAAGGCCGGCCTCCACCCACCGACGGATGGTGTTTGGGTGAACACCCCCAGCCAGCTGGGCGGCGTCACGCAGACTGATCAATCCCCTGCGCTCGCCGACCGAAGTGTGTCGCTTGCTCATGAATCCCGCTCCTTCAGTGCGTAGTGGCTGTGTATACACAAGCAGCGTATACGCACGTGTGTATACGCACAAGGTTTGTGTATACACAGGGCGGTAGGCAAAAGAAGAGGGCCTGATCAGTTGCCTGACCAGGCCCTCCCTGTCGAATTTGGGTTAGCCGCTATGGATTGTCCGCTCAGACTCGGGGTTGGTGAGCGTCATCCGAAATGAAAACGCCTGGTAGCGACCTCGTGGATAGGACACGTCCGAGATCATCAAGACGCGCTCGTCATTGCCCAGGAAGCGTTGGTGAATCGTGACTACGAGGTCGCCGGTTGGGACTCTGAGCCAGGCTCCATGTAGCTCGCTAGGAACTCGTTCGGCGAGAGTCTCTTCCAAGAATGTCGCGTCCGGGGTCTCCTGGTCTGGAAGGTGGTAGGTGTCGGAGATTGAGATGGGTTGGCCGCCTTCGGTTGCGCGGGTTACGACATGGACCAGCTCGCCTCCAGCATCGATTCCAAAGTCGCTGGCCAAGTCATCGGTCGCGCGAATCCGTTCGATCTCCCGCTCCACACTGATCGGGCGTTCCGACTCGGTCGCGAACGTGGTTTCTGGGCTCTCCATCTGGCGTTCGGGAGCGAGGCGAGTCAGGTTCGGGCGCTCGACGACGTAGGTGCCGCGGCGTTCCACCTTCTGGACGAGTCCCCACCGATGGAGTTGGTCGACTGCCTTGCGGACGACGATTTCTGATACTTCGTGGTCGCGGGCAATGTCGGCATAGCTTGGCAGCCAGGTCTTGGGTGCGATCGCGCCTGTGCGAATCTCACGTGCGAACTTGTTCGCGATCTGGACGTACTTCGGCTCCGTCATTGGCTCGGATATCCCTTCCGGTCATGTAGCGAACTCGCCGCACACCTATCTGCGTATACGCACATGCTCACGGTACACGGAACCTGGCCGAGCCAGGTCTGGGGTCCCATACGGCCATTCGGGGGAGTGGTCGTTACCTTCGACGAACCCAGTGCTGAGCCTGATCCTGCAGGTTCCACCAAGAGACGAATGCAGCATCCTGGCTGTTCAGAACCCACTCGGCGGCGAGCAACTCGAAAAACTCGTCGGTCGCAGTCTTACCGCCCTTCGGCTCCCCGATATAGATCAACTGTTCGCCGCCGGACTCCGCAAACTGGGTGAGGGCATTTACTGCCATAGGGTCACCCCATCCGGGCGGCCAGCACATAAACAGCACACGGTGGGATTCCTCGCCTGAGTTGCGCGCTGCTGTCAGCTCCTCCAACCCTCCGACCGGGTGCCAAACTGCGCGCTCGCCAGCTGTGAGTGGGAATGAGATGTTCTCCGTGCTGTCGGGGGGCTCTGAATCGAAAGCTAGGACGTCAAGTCCTTGCTGGCTGAGCAGATTGGCCCAATAGCCGCGTCCTGCAGCATTTTCGAGCAATCCTTGGCCTTCGCAGACCCCCGCGATCCAACTCAGTGTTTCGGGGGATGGGATGGCATACGCATAGGTCGCTTGGAGTGCCGTTTGGGCGTAGGCGAACCGGGCGCTGCCCTTAGGCCGGCCTCCGTTCACCTCACGGCGGTTGTTCCGCTCGGCTGGCCCGGAGCTGACGAACGGGGCGACGATATCCCAGTAGGGGTTGGTGCTCTCACCTCCGGTCATGTAGTGCAGGAAGCGCAGATCGAAGGCCCGGTCGACATCGTCATCACCAGTCCCAGGAAGGCCAGGCGCGGTCTCCAGGTAGTCGGCCACTTTCGGGTACTCGGCACGGAGCCGCTGTTCGTCACCAAGGAGAGCTACCAACTCCTCGCGACGATCCGGCGAGAGCACGAATCCGGTCATGATTTTCATTCTGCCCGTACTGCTTTCGCTGATGGGCCGAATGCGTAACACCTCATGGGTCGATAAGGTCAGGTGCCCTGTTCCCGCGGCGTCGGCCCTCTGTTTGTGGTCTTCGCCCAGAGGGGTACGGCGCCCAGCCGGACTACCCGCACTGAGCGCGCCCTGGCGTGCGAACCCGACGCCGCAGGCGGCGGACATCCCAACGTGCCCAGCTCTATCAACGCAAGATCCGTCACGAACCCTCTCTTTGTGGTCACTCTGTTTGTGGTCTTCGTTCTTGTGGTTTCGGCTCTCAACTCCTCAGCTTCTTGGTCACTTCCTTGAACTGTTTGATGGTGGCTCCCGCTTGCACGACCCCAACTCTCTGCAGCGAAGCGGTAGAGAGTTGGGGT